>CALBYK010000107.1 GCA_937889855.1 uncultured Prevotella sp. | reverse complement strand
TTGCTTCATGTCTAAAGGACGGTGATGTCCGCCATATTATGATTTTTTTTGCGGTTGCAAAGGTAATGCAATATCGCAAAACCTGCAATACCTAAAACTAATGATTAGTGTCCCCCTACTCCACCGACACTTCGTCAAGGAAGAACCATGCAGGATAGCCTACGCCATAATGCCACGATGGACAGAGGCCTATGGTCTTGACAACCACACGTATGTAGCGAGCCTTCACCGGAGTGGGCGCAGCCACCGTACCAGGAACAAACTTCACGCTCACGTCGCGGTCCTCAGGAAACTCATGCGTGCCGAGTGTGCTCCACGTACGGTTGTCGTCGCTATAATAATAGGTGACGCTCTTAGGCAGGAGTATCCATGCTCCAAGCTGGTGGAGAAAGTCGGTGGAGACGGAAGTGAATGTCTTCTGCTCACCCATGTCGAGCACAAAGTCGGCATCCTTGCCTTCCCATCCTACCCAGCTCTCCACGTATGTGGTGCCACCATACAGTCCGTCGGTGAGAGCCTTGTCGGCAATCGGCTGATAACGCTCTGCCGGACGGCTGTTCCATATCACCTTGGCACCATATGCCTTGCTGACGGCAGACGCGGGCAGGAAACGTTTCTTGTAAAGCTCGCAATAGTCGGACGGGCGGTTGTTGCGCTCGTTGAGCGTCGGTATATTGTACTGCTCGCATTGTGTGCGGAACGTCTCAAGCTGCGCGGCTATGGAAGCCTTGTCGCCACAAGGCTTGGTGCGGGCAATCTCAAGCTGGCTGTAGCGCAGGGGCAGACGTGCTATCTGCACATGGGCAGTGAGCGTGGAGTCGCCAAGCACGGCATGCTCGGCATTGTCGAAAAGCTCGTTGTAGACCTTGCACAGGTTGTCGTTAAGCATGCCGTTCTTGTGGGTTATCGGCGAGTCGTATATCCACAACGGCGTGCCCGACGAGAGCAACGCACCCTCAAGCAACTGCTGGTAGCGGTAGAGATAGGGCGCGGCTGCACCATAATAGTGACGCATGAAGGTCTGCATGAGCGAGTCCTCGTCGAGCGCAGGGTTCCACATCAGCTTGCCTAACATGTAGGCGCGCAGTTCAGCGAAATCGGTTCCGAGTGTGCCGTTCACCTGCTCAAAGAGCATCGTGGCATGGTTGCGCTTGAACAGATTGATATTCTTCTTCAGTACGTGGAAATTGGGGAACGGGGCCACAACGTTGTCAAAGTTGATTCCGTAATCCCACACAAATATGTTGTTTGAGATTCTTGACCAGCCTTCCATTGCCTTTACAAAGTCGCGCCCTGAAGCGTTGTCGGTGAGAGGCACCTCGCGCTTGCAGTCGATGTAGCACAGCATGATGTTGACATTGGGGAGGGGACGCACATGCTTTGGAGGGTGCATGGTGAAGAGATAGGCACGCGTGGAGAACTGCTTGTCGGGGAAACGCTCGGCCAGGCGGTTGAGGAAGCGTATGAAGTTGCCCGACGGCGAACCCTCATACTCGTTCACCTTCTTGCACTCGGGACATTGGCAATAGGTGTCGTTGCCGTCGTTCTGGCTCACGCTCATTATTGTCTTGCCGGGATTGGCCTTGAAAATGGAGTCGACACGATGGGCTACAATCTCGAATATGTCGGGGTTGGTAAGACACCATTGGCTGTGGTTGCCTGGACGGCGCTCGCCATTGATGAACGAGTAATACTCGGGATGCTGCTTGCCGTACACAGACGAGGGGAGCAGACGGTCGAAGGTGTGCACCCAAAGGTTGCCGGCAAACATCTCCTTTGGCTCAGCAAGGCGAAACCAGTCGTAATAAACGGGGTCCTGGCAGCCATAGCTCTGCGTCTGGCGGTAGCGGAAGGCAGGGGTCTCGGCAATGTGAAGCGAAGGGATGCGTATGCTGGACGACGGGGTGAGCGTGTAGTAGCCAGCCGACCAATAGTTCATGCCCACATAGTTCTCAAGCAATGTACACACACCGTATATGGCGCCCTTGCCGCCTGCCGACTTAATGTGAAGCTGCCCATTTGAGCAGTCGAGCAGGAACCCGTCGTCACGAGCCTCGCTGGTGGACTCGCCAATGACTACAGCGTTTTTCTGCACCTTATCATTACTACGTATAGGCAACTCGGCTCCTGAGGTCTCACGTATGAAACGCTGGAGAATGCCGGCCGCCCGACGGTTAACATCATTGTCGGAGGCAAGCTGTATGTGAGCCTTTGCCTTGCCTTTGTCGACAAGAACAATCTGAGCTTCTGCCGACGTTGCGGCAAACGCTGCCGCAAGGACAAGTAAAAGACGGATTGGTTTTAGCATGTTTTTAAGTTTTAGTTATATTTGTTTAGCATACAAAGGTAATGCAAATAAACGACAATACAAAAAAAATGGTTAACTTTGCATTAGATACATTCAGAATATATACACACATAACATCAAAGACATATATATGGAAGTTATAAAGACCGAAATTGAAGGCGTGCTTGTGATAGAGCCGCGCATCTTCAAGGATGCAAGGGGCTATTTCTTCGAAAGCTACTCACAACGTGAGTTTGAGGAGAAAGTAGGCAAGATAGATTTCTGCCAGGACAACGAGAGCATGTCTACATACGGAGTGATGCGTGGCCTGCATTTCCAGCGTCCGCCATTCACCCAAAGCAAGCTGGTACGCTGCGTGAAGGGGCGCGTGCTCGACGTGGCTGTTGACATACGCAAGGGATCGCCCACATACGGCAAGCATGTGGCAGTGGAACTGACCGAGGACAACCACCGCCAGTTCTTCATACCGCGTGGCTTCGCGCACGGTTTTGCCGTGCTCAGCGACACGGCTGTCTTCCAGTACAAATGCGACAACTTCTACCACCCCGAAGCCGACGGCGGGATTTCAATCCTCGACTCCTCGCTCGGCATCGACTGGCACATACCAACCGACCATGCCATACTGAGCGACAAGGACACAAGACATCCTATGCTGAAGGACTTCGACTCGCCATTTGAGTAAAAGAAACAAGTGGGAAAAACAACATTTTAAATAAGAAGCAACAATGAATATTCTTGTAACCGGCGCAAACGGACAGCTCGGAAACGAGATGCGCATAGTGAGCAGAAACTCTACCGACAAATACATATTCACTGACGTCAATCAGGTGGAGGGACAAGACACCACTTATCTTGACATCACCGACATGGAGGCTATCCGCAAGATTGTGAGAGAGAACGGTGTTGACGTCATTGTAAACTGCGCGGCATGGACCAATGTGGACGCCTGCGAGACAGACGGGAAGCTGGCGGCTCTTGCCGAGAAACTCAATGCCGACGCTCCTGAGAAGCTTGCTGTGGCGATGAAGGAGGTGGACGGATTGCTCATCCAGATATCCACCGACTATGTGTTTGGAAAGGAACCTTACAATGTGCCGTGCGGTCCACGCCAAAAAGGCACGCCTACGGGTGTATACGGCACGACAAAGCTGCATGGCGAACAGAAGATTATGGCAAGCGGATGCCGCTATGTGATAATACGCACAGCATGGCTGTATTCGGAGTTCGGCAAGAACTTCTGCAAGACAATGCTCAACCTCACGGCAACCAAGCCAAAACTGAAGGTGGTGTTCGACCAGTGCGGCACACCAACCTACGCGCTCGACCTTGCAAACGCCATCATCACCATTATCGAAAAGATGAAAGGCACTGAGGAGAAGAACAAATATGTGGGTGTATACCATTTCTCTAACGAGGGCGTATGCTCATGGTATGACTTCACGCAGATGATACTACGCATAAGCAACGAGATGCGCGCAAGGAAAGGCTTGGCTACAGTAAGCTGCGACGTTGAGCCATGCTATAGCTCGGAGTATCCATCACCCGTGACACGTCCTGCTTACTCGGTGCTCGACAAGCACTCTATAAAGGAGACATTCGGAGTGAAGGTG
>CALBYK010000106.1 GCA_937889855.1 uncultured Prevotella sp. | reverse complement strand
TATCACCTATCTCGTCAAGCAATGATGAAATAGTAATTGGTCAGTTAATAACTGACCAATTTGATGAAGCAACACTGGAAGCATTCCTTACAGTGCAGTTTACCCATCATTATGAGATACTTAGACGGTCAGAGTCAATTAATGAACGTCTTTTGGAGCACCCACTTGACCGTTTTTTATTCAAGTATCGTTAACTATTCCTAACAAATGACATTAATGTGTAGTAAATTCCTTAATTTTGCATCCAACATGTATAAGACATGGTATAATTGACAGAATTTCACAAAACAACAACAATAATGAACGTAAAATCAATTATTTTTGCGCTCTCGCTGACAGCGGCAATGTCGGCAAGTGCACAAACATCAAAAGGCATTGACCCAGCCAACATGAACACATCTGTAAAGCCGGGCAACGACTTCTACGAGTATGCCATCGGAGGATGGCGCAAGGCACATCCGCTCGACGCCGAACACGCGCGCAACGGTTCCTTCATTGACCTCGACGAGATGAACCAGAAACGCATCCTCGGGCTCATCAACGAATATGCGTCAACCCCACAGCCTAAGGGGTCGCTCGGCCAAAAGATAGGTTCCCTCTACAATCTCGCCATGGACAGCGTGCGGCTCAACCGTGAGGGCGCTGCCCCGCTGAAGCCGATGCTCAAGCGCATTGCCGACATAAGCGACCGACGGGAGTACCAGCTCGTGACAGCACAGCTCGACTCACGCGGCATCGGCTGCCTCATGTACGGCATCGGCGTCGGCCCCGACATGAAGGACGCAACCGCCAACCTCGTCGGCATTGGACAGGGCGGATTAGGACTCGGCGAGCGCGACTACTACCTCTCCGACGACGCCCAGGTGAAGGCCGTGCGCGAGGCTTACGCCAAGTATCTCAAGCAGATACTCATGCTCGCCGGCAACGACGAGGCGACGGCACAGCGCAAGGCAGACGCCACAATGCGCATAGAGACACGCATAGCCAAGGCAAGCAAGAGCCAGGTTGAACTGCGCGACGTGCAGGCCAACTACCACAAGATGGCCTACTCCACCCTGCTCAAGGACTTCCCCGGCATCGACTGGGGCAACCTCTTCCTCGCACAGGGATTCCCTCCTTTCCAATATGTAGACATGAGCCAGATAGAGCCGCTGCACGAGGTTGAGAAGATTCTTGCCGACGAGCCGCTCGACGACCTCAAGGCCTACGCCGAGGCTCACGCCGTGGCAAGCTCCACAAGCTATCTTGACGACAACTTCCGCAAGGCCGACTTTGAGCTTAGCCGCGTGATGTCGGGTGTGCAGCAGGACCGTCCCCGCTGGAAGCGCGCCACCGGACTGGTGAGCAACGTGCTCGGCGAGGCCATAGGCAAGCTCTATGTGGAGAAGTACTTCCCTGAGTCGAGCAAGCAGCAGATGCTGCAGCTCGTCAAGAACCTCCAGAAGGCTCTCTCGCAGCGCATAGCCGAGGCCACATGGATGTCGCCCGCAACAAAGGCGCAGGCACAGGACAAACTTGCCAACTTCATCGTGAAGATTGGTTATCCCGACAAGTGGAAGGACTACACGGGCCTGAACGTAGACGACTCGCTGTCGCTCTTCGAGAACATGGCAAACATATCCGAGTTCCTCTCCCACGACTATATCGCACGCAAGGTGAACAAGCCTACCGACAAGACGGAGTGGCAGATGACACCGCAGACGGTCAACGCCTACTACAACCCGACGACAAACGAGATTTGCTTCCCGGCTGCCATCCTGCAGCCGCCGTTCTTCGACCCCAACGTCGACGAGGCTGTCAACTATGGAGGCATCGGAGGCGTCATCGGGCACGAGATGTCGCACGGATTTGACGACCAGGGCTCACAGTTCGACAAGAACGGCAACCAGCACGACTGGTGGACACCTGCCGACAAGAAGAACTTCGACGCACGCACCAAAGTGCTCGCCGACTACTTCTCTACCGTGGAGGCTCTGCCCGGCAAGCACATCAACGGCCGCCTCACACTCGGCGAGAACATCGGCGACAACGGCGGACTGAACATCGCCTTCCGCGCTCTTCAGAATGTGCTCAAGGAGAACCCTGCCGCAGGCAAGACCATCGACGGCTTCACTCCTGAGCAGCGTTTCTTCCTCTCATGGGCTACAGTGTGGGCTGGCAACGCCCGCCCCGAGTTTATCGACCGACAGATAAAGACCGACCCCCACTCTCCTGCCGAGGCACGCGTCAACGCAGCCCTGCCTATGATC
>CALBYK010000105.1 GCA_937889855.1 uncultured Prevotella sp. | reverse complement strand
TGTAAAGATAATTTTGCACAGCTACTTATAATGTGGATTTTGCCCTTTCATATTTTTTTTGTAATTTTGCCATTGAACAAATCCCACACATTTTTTAAATCCACCACGACATATTATGGACGACGAGATAAGAGAAGACGAAGAACGCAAAGTGAAAAGCGAAGAATCCGAGGGCAACACCACCGACAACTCTGACGGCGGCAGCAAAGAGAATGACGACAAGGATGGCATCAACCCCACCGAAGCCACGCAACACTCCGACTACAAACCCGTGAACCGATTTGACGCCTCGGCCGTACACCACCTTAGTGGCATGTACCAAAACTGGTTCCTGGACTACGCATCATACGTAATCCTGGAACGCGCCGTACCCCATATTGAGGACGGCCTGAAGCCTGTACAGCGACGCATCCTGCACTCGATGAAGCGTATGGATGACGGACGATTCAACAAGGTGGCAAACATTGTGGGACATACTATGCAGTTCCATCCACACGGCGACGCGTCAATTGGCGATGCCCTCGTGCAGATGGGACAGAAAGACCTGCTCGTCGACTGTCAGGGCAACTGGGGAAACATTCTCACCGGCGACCGCGCCGCTGCACCACGTTACATCGAGGCACGCCTCTCCAAATTTGCGCTCGATGTGGTGTTCAACCCCAAGACAACCGACTGGCAGCTCTCCTACGACGGACGCAACAAGGAGCCGATAACGCTCCCCGCAAAGTTTCCGCTACTGCTGGCGCAGGGGGCGGAGGGAATTGCCGTTGGACTTAGCTCCAAAATTCTGCCGCACAATCTCGTGGAGATATGCGACGCTGCCATAGCCTACCTGCGCGGTGAGGAGTTTCATTTGTATCCCGACTTCCCCACAGGCGGCTCCATCGACGTGGCACGCTACAACGACGGCCAGCGCGGCGGACTGGTGAAGGTGCGCGCAAAGATAGAGAAGCTTGACTCCAAGACTATCGTCATACGCGAGATTCCTTTCTCCAAGACCACGACAACGCTCATCGACTCTATACTCAAAGCCATCGACAAGGGCAAGATAAAGGCGAAGAAGGTGGACGATAACACGGCAGCCGAGGTGGAGATACAGGTGCACCTCGCACCTGGCGTGTCTTCAGACAAGACCATAGACGCTCTGTACGCCTTCTCCGACTGCGAGATAAACATATCGCCCAACTGCTGCGTGATAGAGGACAACAAACCGTGCTTCCTCACCGTGAGCGACGTGCTGAGGCACAACACCGACACCACAATGGGACTTCTGCGCAAAGAGCTGCAGATACGCAAGTCGGAGCTGGAGGAGCAGCTCTTCTTCTCGTCGCTTGAGCGCATATTCATCGAGGAGCGCATATACAAGGAGAAGAAGTTTGAACAGTCGAAGTCGCAAGATGAGGTCGTTGCCTTCATCGACTCAAAGCTGGAGCCTTTCAAGAGCCAGATATTCCGGGTGCCGTCAAACAAGACCACACCTGAGGGCAAGGTGGAACAGGAGATGGTGGAATACACGTTCCACCGCGAGATAACACGCGACGACATTCTGCGCCTGCTCGAGATAAAGATGCAGCGCATCCTAAAATACAACAAGGACAAGGCCGACGAGCTGATAGCACGCATCAAGGCCGAACTTGCCGACATCGAGTATGACTTGGCGCATATGACAGATGTGACCATTCACTGGTTTGAGTTCATACGCGACAAATACGGCAAGGACCACCCACGCCGCACGGAGATAAAGAGCTTCGACACCATCGAGGCTTCAAAGGTGGTGGAGGCAAACCAGAAACTGTATATCAACCGTCAGGAAGGTTTCATAGGAACTGGTCTGAAGAAAGACGAGTTTGTGTGCAACTGCTCCGACATCGACGACATCATCGTCTTCTTCAAGGACGGCAAGTACAAGATGGTGCGTGCTGCCGACAAGATATTTGTTGGCAAGAACATTCTGCATGTGCAGGTGTTCAAGAAGAACGACAAGCGCACCATATATAATGTGGTGTACCGCGATGGCAAGGCGGGAGCTGCCTACATCAAGCGCTTCTTCGTGCCAACGATGACCGTTGGCAAGGAGTATGACCTGACTCAGGGCACGCCAGGCTCAAGAGTGTTGTATTTCTCTGCCAATCCCAACGGTGAGGCTGAGGTCATAAAGGTGACGCTTGAGGCAAATCCTAAGCTCAAGAAGATATTCATCGACCGCGACTTCTCCGAGATAGGCATAAAGGGCAGGACATCCAAGGGCAACCTCGTGACGCGCAACCCGATACACCGCATCGGACTGAAGAGCCACGGTCACTCTACTCTGGGCGGACGGAAAGTGTGGTACGACCCCGACGTTAACCGCCTCAACTACGACGAGCACGGACGACTGCTCGGCGAGTTCTTTGACGACGACTCTATACTTGTTGTGCTCGACGACGGCAACTTCTACATATCCAACTTCGATGCCAACAACCACTACGAGGACAACATAAAGATAATCGAGAAGTGGAATCCCGACAAGATATGGACAGCCGCGTTGCTGGATGCCGACAACGACAACTATCTGTACGTGAAGCGTTTCCGTATGGAGGCAACGAAACGTCAGCAGAACTACATCGGCGACAACCCGAAGAGCCGGCTCATGCTGCTCACCGACACCCCGTATCCCCGGCTTGAGGTGGAACTTGCGCCTACAACCGCCATCGACGGCACACTCACACAGCGTCCGCCAATAGAGATTGACGCCGAGGAATTCATATCCGTCAAAGGATTCAAGGCCAAAGGCAAGCGCGTCACCACGCTCGACACCACGGGGGTGAAGGAACTGGAGCCAACACGGTTCCCAGACCCTGAGGAAGAAAAGCCTGAAGAAGACACTCCCGAGGAAGAGCCGGAGAACCTTGACCCCGACGCAGGCAAAAGCCAGCAACAGGTAATAGACGAAATGACCGGACAACTCAATATCTTCACCGAAAATGCAGATTTGTAAAATCATAATATTGTGGCTTGCCCACAGCCTCAACACTGCCGCCATAACCGGGAGCCCCGCCATGACTGGGAGCAGTGGGCGCCTCGCCCACTGTCAAGAGCCATATAATTACAGCAGTCAAGAGTCGTGTAACAACAATGTGCAAGGCGCCCATCGCTCCCAACTGAAGACCAACGCCATGATGATTGGCGTTGGCTACACCAACATGCTCGACACCTATCTCTCGCCCGAGAAGTATCGTGGCGCAGACATACGCTTTCTCTCCCACACACGGCGCGAGAAAGACTCCACAATTTGGATAAACCAGTTGCAGCACGAGGGCAATATTGCCTTCGCCGACAACCGTTCGGGCAACGGCGGCGAGATGGCGGGAGGCTACACCTTCCGCTACTCATTGCTGCGCAAGTGGGAGACAAGCCTGTGGCGGCATCCGCTGCGTCTGTTTGTTGGTGGAACGGCTGCGCTCAACGCCGGATTCGCATACAACACACGCAACGGCAACAACCCAGCCAACGCTCGTCTGTCGCTGAACATTGAGCCGACCGTTGGCTTTGACTATCCTCTTGGGCGCCCAAGACACACACGCGGCATAGCCTTCAATCCCGGTGCGTGTGCCCACTTCCCCGTCATTCTTCATTATGAGGCGTCTGCGCCTCTCATGGGCGTGATGTTCTCGCCAAACTACGGGCAGTCCTACTACGAGATATTCAACCGGGGCAACTACGACCACAACTGCGTGCCTACTACCTTTGGTTCCACCCCGTCATTCAGACAGATGCTTACCGTCGACTTCCGTCTCACGCATGTAACGTGGCGCTTTGGCTATCTCGGCACCATAGAGCAGACAAACGTCAACTCACTAAAGACACATACCTATACCCACTCGCTGATGATTGGAATTGTAAAGAGATTCCGCACGGTGAAGTTGTAGCCATTGCTCAACTGGAATATAAAATTGGATATAAATCATAAAAACTCTGCAAGTATGAAACAAAAATTATTCTTATTAGCTCTATTTTGGGTCTTTTGTTTCTCCAGCATTGTATATGGACAAGACTATGTTGAAGAAAGTGGTGTGGCAACATATTTGGACAAAATACCAGATGGAGTCATTCGGCGTGAAAAGAATGTCGAAAATATTCGAAAAGTCAGATATGTAAGAAGCAACGACTTGGAAATAAAATCAAGATTAGGAAATTTTATAGTGGACTATAATGAAGATGTAACCTTCTTGACTGAAGGTATAAAACATTGCATTAAATTAGCTTTAGATGTATGGGAAGAAAAAATTGTTTTCAAGAAACCTGTAAAAATTCACATTTACGCTTCTTGTAACATGGATACGACAATTGCAATTGCTACAACAGTGGGGTATACCAGAAAACGTGACCAAAACTTTTCTATACCCGACAATCTGTTTATACAGGACAATAATGCCGCTGGAGTGTCCATTAATGACACTATAAAAATTAACACATCTGTAGACTGGAACTCAGCATGGCCAACAGACGGCAAAGAAAACGGCACTGTGAGCTTGCTAACAGGGCTCTTGAGAAACATATGTCGCGTACTTGGCTTTGGGTGTTCTGTTGTTGAACGTTCATCTGGTGTCAGTTTTTCAGTATTAAGGACACCCTCTGTTTTTGATAAACTAATGTTTAATGGAGACACATATCTAAGCAGTCTAAGTCATGCATTACCAGCACGGATAAAGTCATTTTTCACCAAGAATGTTAGGCTTAAATCAGATACATTTGAATACAACCTTTATAATACAAATGGTTTCGTAAACGGCATCAGTGGAAATTATTTTTCTTTGGGATACGCCAACCTCATGGAATACCCAATAAACGAAAAATCATGCTTGTTGCCGATAAATGATGAGGTACTTAATGTATTGGAGAAGATTGGCTGGAATGTGCAGAAGCATGACAGACACATCGTTTGTGATAATTCCGATACTTTAGGATTCGGCTCGGCATATAAGACATACAAATTCACATTAAATGATAAAACTGAAGGGCGTACGAATAGGACAAGTTGGAAATTTCAAGTCTTCGACACACCATCATGTACATATCAAACAGTGTCAACATACAATGGTGAACTTTTCACTGTACAGCCAGCGATAAAAGACAATTCTCTTGACAATTACAACTGTATGCAGGCACGTGTAGTAGCCACGGCAGACGGAACGGATTATTATTTCCCTCTCTCACTGGACGTGCTTCCCTTGGTTCAAAATATAAAAATCTGCAATATAGATAAGATTGACAACCAATGTTATAAGTTTGACGTGACTATTGATCAACTTGGGGCCACTGACGGATACGTTCTTGCTTCTGACGATTTAGGCAACACCATCAACTGTGATTTCACGAGCACAGATAAGCCAATAAATGTTTCCGGATTATTTATCGGTTATACGGCATATATAGATATTACGCTAAGGAACAAATATGGCGTTACAGACAGGTTTATATGTCAAGATATATGTCCGAGAGAGAATAGTCTGTCCACTCAAATGGCCTCTTCAGTAATGCCCATAAATATGCTTCATGGTATCAACAAGCAAAAGACCATTTTACATGATGGAGACAATTACGAGATGAGGACAAACTGTCCAGAGGAAGAAATAGACTCTGTGGAATGGCGGTTGTGCTTAGACGGATGGTATAGACCTTTAGCCAAGAAAATTGGCAGAGAGAAATCATACACGTTTGAGGTAACCCCAGATAATATAGATTGTGTTTTCATGCAAGATTATGGAAGTGATATTATAAAAGTCAATACTGGAATGACTTGGCGTTGTTCGAAGCAATTTCCGAATCAAGACGGAATGTATTTCCTCGCCACAATATATACCCATGACAGTAATGGCCAGCGTTCGCAAGACTACAGGTTTGATGATTTTGTGTTTGACGTTTTACCAAGCGAGCCAACTACTGAAGTATTAGACGTCTGGGTAGATAAGTGTGACGAGGACTGGCCTTTGGTGAAAATAAAAACAAGTGCCGATCATTGTGAGTCTATGGCGGTCAGCATCAATCAGTATGAAGGGCCAACAGACTATATTTATTCTTTATTTGATTATGACTACGGTAATGAGTATACTATTGAGCTTGCAGGTTGGAGAAATAAATTCTACTGTACAGCATTTAATAAATATGGGCGAAATACAGGACCTAAGATAAGTGTAAGGACGGCTTCTGTAAACAATATTGGCAATTCAGAATTCACTGTAACAGTAGACGGATATAATATGCGAATTGTAAATGGCAATCCGTTCAACATCGCTGTATTTAACACGGACGGAACGATTATATACAAGTCAGTACACGTGCAGAGATTCTCGGAAAGATTTGCACCAGGATTTTATATAGTCAATTTATATGACTCAGTCACAAAATCAACAATAACGAAAAAAATAATAATTAAATGAACTGGCTAAAATATATTTTCGGGAGCCTTTTGACAATTTCGCTGAATGTTAGTGCACAAAATTACAATGCTGTATATTCTTCAGACAAAAGAGTTGTCAAAATATGTCTTCCTGCTGAAAGGGAGATATATGGTGGTACAATAATAAAAGCCATTTACACCAAGACTGATTTCAATGCGCAAGAAATGGGAGCATTTGAATATGCATGTAAATTAGTAGAAGAATGTATGCCCACCACTTGCCCAATCAACATCAAGGTAGAATTCTCAGATGCTATCCGTAATGGGGCATTGGCTGTTGTGCAGCCAATGGCTGCAAAAGAAGGAATGTGTGGAACTATTGATGGCAGAGTTTATGACAAAATGTACGCCAAGCGGTACATGCAATTGTGGAGTGACGCAAATGGGCCAGAAGGGGAAGACGGTCTAAAGTTTTATAGAGATTCAGAAGATGCCACAATTAAATTCGCGTCAAAAGATTTATTCAGTTTTAGTTTGGACACAACAGATATAAAATCTGATAAATATGACTTTGTGACAGTTGCCATTCAAGCACTAATTAAAGCCATCGGATTCACATGCAATGCATATGTTTCAGACAACAAATTGAGCATCTCGCCAACACAGGCGAACAAATTTACTTATACAATTCTAAATAACGACCCATCTAAAAATTATCAGTTGGCTATATCCAACAATGCCTATTTGGGTACAGATTACAGCAATGAAAGATGGCTATTGGAATGTAAGGCGCCTTATAGACAGGGCATATCTCTGAATTATATGGCAGAGAGTGATGATGAAGGAACTGCGATTATGCAGTATGGAATATCTAAAGGATCATATATTCGTAAAATAGGGGATTTCATGAAAACTTTCTTTACAATGTGCGAATGGGACAGGCCTATTGTTACTGGCACAACTGGAGACAATTATAACGTTGTTTTCTGCAATACGAGTGATGTTATCAGTTATAAGGGCATTGTTTCAAATTCCAAGGCAAGCAACAATATAAAAATATCATCACCATCACCTGATGAGTTAAAATCATATTTACGCTCAGTTGCAGAAGTTGGAGAAGTTGGTAAGTATGTTCTGCTGAAGGATGGAACTTGGAGAACATTTGAAAATCTCACTAACTTGAACGATTCTAATGCATATGCAAGATCTGTGGATGGTTTTTTAAGAATCAAGGATATAAAAAAAGAAATTGGAGTAAATGGGCAATATTCTAATTTGGTTATACACTATTATTTATACAACTATATTCCACAAAAAGCAAAAGCAGGATTGGTTGGCTACACTATAAGCCAAGATAATCTTCAGGCTACAAATGCGAGAAGGAAAAGTGTTGCAAGAGTGAACAAAGAAAATACTTATCTTGATGTTACCATAGGAGTAAAAAATACAGAGGGAACGGATTATATAGTTGTTGAACAGACAGACGCAGACTATCCTGTGCCATACTCATACGTCATAGACAATCCGCGTGCAGGTACATTTGTAGCATACATGAGTAAGGAATATCCTTCGACATTTAAACTGACTTATGTAAACTCAAATGGTGAGAATATAGGAGAACCATTTACTGTAGACCTTAGACCAACAAGCAGTGGCATAGACAGAATTGACAAAACTGTAGAGCTATATATTAAAGAGAACGCTATAAAATATAATATAAATATGACTGGGAGCATTCGGTTGATGTATGCCATAACAGATTTGACCAGTGGAAGAACTGTTCTGAATGGTACAATCAATCAACCACAAGGAAACATTAATATATCGTTATTGCCAAGGGGTACATATTCAATATCTGTATACAACATTAATTCACAGTTTAAGAAACTTATTGAGAGAAAATGGGTCAAATAATAATTTCAGGTAATGACTTCTCTGATTCTGTCATAAAGGAGATTCACAAGGATCTACTTATGAATAAATCGTAATTGCTCGGCACCTCACTTAAATTAATGGTACGCGGAGGGTGTGCCAAAACTTGCAAATTGGGACCACAGCCACGGATAAAGTTGCAATTTTGCATCTTGACACACCCTCTTCAAATTTTGAGATTCCATTTTTTCTTGGATGTTTCGACCATAAAATGCTCTTTATCCATGAATGATTCATGGACAGACTTTATTATTTAGTACAATAAAGTGCACTAAGATTTGTCGAGATGACAAAGTCAAAACTATTCTTTTTTATGTTCCTATGAAATTTTTCAGATTAAAAAGAATTGAACAAATTATTTTTTCTTCTTGAATAGTCCCTTCACTTTACCGAAGGCACCCTTGGCGGCATCCTTCACCTTGTCGGTGGCCCCCTTGACATCAGTTTCCTTCAGTTCCTCCTTGTTCTTGGGAACAGAAGACACGCCGGAGCTTGAAGCGGTCGCACTGCCTGCGCTTTCCTTTTCCTGGATTCCATTTCCGGCAAGCTTGTTGAAGTAGTTGCGTAGTCTTACGTCTTCGCTCTCGCTGCTTGACGATGTCTTGACACTGCATACCTGCTTGGTCTTGCTCTCCTTGTGAAAGAAGGTTATCTCCTTTGGCTCGCCATTGTCGAGCACCATGGTGACGCTGTATTCAACCTTCTTGCCATACTCGCGGCTCTTGAGGTCGAATGTTTCCTTGTTGCCTGTCTTCTTATAATTAATGATGTCATAGCATGGGTCGTCATCACCTTCCATGTAGAATAGCTTTTTGTTG
>CALBYK010000104.1 GCA_937889855.1 uncultured Prevotella sp. | reverse complement strand
GATGTCTGGTACAGTAGGTGTAGAGCGTATCTTCCCTATCGAGTCACCGAACATCGACAGCATCGAGATCAACAAGCACGGTAAGGTACGTCGCGCTAAGCTTTACTATCTCCGCAAGCTCACTGGCAAGAAGGCCCGTATTGCAGAGCGTCGCGTCATCACCGGCGAATAATCTCTTGGAAACCAAATTGAAGAGAAAAACAGGAGGAAAACAACGTGTTGTTTTCCTCCTGCTTTTTTTTGTAGCATGCTCGGCATGAAATCGGGCGCAAGCCCGAGTAAGCCGCTAATAGCGGCAAACGGTGTATCGCCAAAAGTCATTAATTGTATAGAGAGCTAAAAAGCGTATTAGTCCTCGAAGTTGTCCTGTCCGTCGGTTTCTCCATGCAGCGCTTCCTTGAACTTATCCCAATCCTGAAATCCCACGAGCAGCGATATTTTGTCAAGCGTCTCGCGCTTGGGCTTCTCCACTCCCTTGATGTATTTTGTCAGCATTTCCTTGGCGTGCACTTTCTGTGGAATAATCTCCAATTTGTGCTCCACAGTATCAAAAAGTTTCTTTAATGCGTAATTCATAATTCCATGACATACTAAGCTTGTAATATTTCGGCACAAATGTACTGCTTTTTAGTGGAAAAATAGTAATTTTGCAAATATATTTTTCATTCTTATAATCACTGTATGAAAGAATTAGCACTTAAGTACGGATGCAATCCGAACCAAAAGCCTTCCCGCATCTATATGGAAGAAGGCGAACTACCAATTGAAGTACTCAATGGCCGTCCTGGCTACATCAACTTCCTTGATGCCCTCAACTCATGGCAGCTTGTTAAGGAACTCAAGGCTGCGACCGGACTTCCCGCCGCAGCATCGTTCAAGCACGTGTCGCCGGCGGGAGCGGCAGTAGGTTTGCCTTTGAGCGACACGCTCAAGAAGATTTACTTCGTTGACGACGTGAAGACAGAGCTCTCACCGGTTGCATGCGCCTACGCACGTGCACGCGGCGCCGACCGCATGAGCTCCTATGGCGACTTCGTGGCACTCAGCGACACATGCGACGCGGCGACAGCCACTCTCATCAAGCGTGAGGTGAGCGACGGCATCATAGCCCCCGACTTCACTCCCGAGGCCCTTGACATACTCAAGGCCAAGCGCAAGGGCACATACAATGTTATAAAGATTGACCCCAACTACGTTCCGGCTCCCATCGAGCACAAGCAGGTGTTCGGGATAACCTTCGAGCAGGGACGCAACGAGGTGAAACTCGACGATCCGAAGCTCTTCGAGAACATTCCCACCAAAGCAAAGAACTTCACTCCCGAGGCTATCCGCGACCTCATCATCTCGCTCATCACGCTGAAGTACACACAGTCAAACTCCGTGTGCTACGTCAAGGACGGTCAGGCCATAGGCATCGGCGCCGGACAGCAGAGCCGCATCCACTGCACGCGTCTGGCTGGCAACAAGGCCGACATATGGTGGCTGCGCCAGCATCCGAAAGTGATGAACCTTCCTTTCGTTGACGGCATACGCCGCGCCGACCGCGACAACACCATCGACGTGTACATCTCTGAAGACCACGACGACGTCCTGCGCGACGGCACATGGCAGCTCTTCTTCAAGGAGAAGCCTGAGGTGCTGACAATGGAGGAGAAGAAGGCATGGATAGCCCAGAACCGTGGTGTGGCGCTCGGCTCTGACGCGTTCTTCCCGTTCGGTGACAACATTGAGCGTGCCCACAAGAGCGGCGTGGAGTATATAGCCCAGGCTGGAGGCTCGGTGCGCGACGACAATGTGATAGACACCTGCGACAAGTATGGCATAACGATGGCGTTCACAGGCGTGCGTCTGTTCCATCATTGATTATAACCATTAAAAGAAAAGAACTTAATTATGAGCAAAGGCGACGATATCGACGCAATCATTGCCAACGGCATTTCATGGGGACGCGGCGGAGGATCTTCGAAGAAGGGCGACGACGGCAAAGTGAAGACCAAGGCAAAGAAAAAACAGTACATCACCGGTGCCCATGGCAGCGGTTCGGCTCGTCAGAAGGCTAAATACCGCGAGCAGCGTGCCAACAGGCACAAGAGATAAAACAAAAAAACGGGGGCGTGTCACAATTATATGTGATACGCCCCCTCTTTGGATATATAAGGTGTGTCAAGACGATAATGGTATTGCAGATAGTGGGGATAATGCAAGTGAGATATTTAGACACACCGTCATGTTAAAAATGAGTCTACTTCTTCAGGTTGCCCACCTTCTCAAGATATTCGGCAATCTGTACGGCATTGAGCGCGGCTCCCTTGCGTATTTGGTCGCCTGAGAGCCAGAACGTGAGCCCGCAGTCGTCGGCGATGTCCTTGCGCACACGTCCGACGTACACGTCGTCCTTGCCTGCTGTCTCGAGCGGCATGGGGTAGACAAGATTTGAAGGGTCGTCCTTCAGCGTGCATCCAGGAGCGGCGGCGATGGCCTTTTGTGCCTCCTCTACAGAGATGGGGCTTTCGGTCTCAATCCAGACCGACTCCGAGTGGGAGCGCAGCGAGCTCACGCGCACACAGGTAGCCGAGCAGCGCACGTCGCTGTGCATAATCTTGCGTGTCTCGTTGAACATCTTCATCTCCTCCTTTGTGTAGCCGTTGTCGGTGAAGACATCAATCTGCGGGATGACGTTGTAGGCAAGCTGGTGAGGAAACTTGCTCACGGTCACAGGCTCGTTGTTGACAAGTTCCTTGTATTCCTGCTGCAATTCAGCCATGGCTGCCGCTCCGGCGCCGCTAGCGCTCTGGTAGGAGGCAATGTGTATGCGCTTGATGTGGCTGAGCTTCTCGAGCGGCTGGAGCACAACGACCATCATGATGGTTGTGCAGTTAGGGTTGGCAATGATGCCGCGCGGACGGTTGAGCGCGTCTTCAGGATTGCACTCCGGCACAACCAGAGGCACGTCGTCGCACATGCGGAATGCAGACGAGTTGTCAATCATCACCGCGCCGTGCTTTGTTATTGTCTCGGCAAATTCCTTTGATGTGCCGCCGCCTGCTGACACGAAAGCCACGTCGATGTCCTTGAAGTCATCGTTGTGCTGAAGTAGCTTCACTTCATACTCCTTACCCTTGAAGGTATATTTGCTTCCTGCCGAGCGGTGTGAGCCGAACAGCACGAGGTTGTCGATGGGGAAATTTCTTTCTGCGAGTATGCGCAGGAACTCCTGTCCCACGGCTCCGCTCGCTCCAACAATTGCTACATTCATGTGTTAATCTGTTTTAAGCGTTATTCGTTGTATGTCAATATTATAATCTCTTTGTAATCCTTATTTGTGGATTTGATTGCAAAGTTACAATTTTTCCTATAATAACGTGACGTTTATTTTTATTTTATATCCCTGTAAACCTATTATAACGCAAAACTGTCTGTATATTGAATATATATTTAGGCCGTTGGCTGTTTCCAAATGTAGTGTTCAAAATGGAATATAGACACAGGCGGATATGTTAGAAAGAATTAAAATGCTAATATAGAACATAAAAACGGAAATATAGTAGATGTGTTATTACGAAATAATGACTATCTTTGCAATGTCCATAAAACGCATAAAAGAAACATTGGATATGGGAAACGACAACAAAGAACAAAAGATAGACTATAATTTCATTTTAGATAAAGGCATTGCCGACTATTCTGATGGCGACATCGTTGTTATCGACCGTATTGGGGCCACTCCTATGGAGGGCACGGTGAAGGTTGATATGGTGCTTATGCTTGTTTGTATGAAAGGTCGTTTGCAGGGTGACATTAATGGGAAGACATATCTTGTGCAGGCAGGTGATGTTGTGGTGTGCCTGCCCAATTCTTATCTAACCAACTATATGATGTCGCCTGACATAGAGCTGAAGATAATAGGCTTCTCATACGATGCCATAAAGCACAGCATGCCAATAACCAAGGATGCCCTCGACCTTCTGTCTTACGTGTCCAAAAATCCGGTCATACACCTTGACCTTGAGCGCCAGGCGCTTATTGCCAAGTACTACACTATAATAGAACACAAGACAAAGCATCCGCATGGCTATTTCCACAAGGAGATAATGCACAGCATCTTCCAGAGTGCCGTGTATGAATTGTGTGCCATCATCGCTCCGCACGTGAACTACACGGAAGACGGCGGAAGCATGAGGCAGGCCAACCTGCTTTTCCGCAAGTTCATAGGGCTGCTTGCCAAGAACGACGGCAAGTCGTGCTCGGTGAAGAAGTATGCCGAAGAGTTGTGCATAACGCCAAAGTATCTGTCGTTCATCTCTAAGACCGTGAGCGGAAAGACGGCTCTTGAGTGGATTCACGAGTATACGGTTAAGTCGATTGAGCATTATCTTCGCAACTCCAATCTGTCCATAAAGGAGATAGCCGACCGTCTGGAGTTTCCAAATCTCTCGTTCTTTGGAAAATTCACAAAGAGCCATCTCGGTGTGTCGCCAACCGAATACCGCAGACAACGGAGCATGAACAAGGGCAAAGAAGACAAATAGAGGTAAGATACTTAAGTTTCGGATTTAACATAATTGGCTGAAAGCCATACACTCACATAGCCCAGGGCAACGCCCTGGGTATAGCGATTTGGAAGCAAAACGCCCTGAAAGGGCAAAAGTGTAAATAATGACTTTACACTTTTGCCCTTTCAGGGCGTTGGCTTATTGGATGTTGCTTTCCCTGGACTATGTCAAGTGTGACCCTTCGGGCGCATTGTCAAGAGTATTGATACAACCTCATGGCTTTATTTAGACAGGTAGCGCTCTGCCTCAAGTGCAGCCTTGCAGCCCGATCCGGCAGCCACGATGGCCTGGCGGTAGGTTGGGTCGGCACAGTCGCCAGCTGCGAACACGCCCTCCACGTTTGTGCATGGTGACGCGCCCTGTGTCTTGATGTAGCCAG
>CALBYK010000103.1 GCA_937889855.1 uncultured Prevotella sp. | reverse complement strand
GCTCGTATTCATCTGAAGACGAGGAGAGCGCGACACTAAAGACCGGCAAGATAAGTGTGAGAATAAACGGCAGCAACACTGTTTATGCGATGACTCCGAATGACCGCATTGTGTATAATGTGAAAACACATGAGGTGAAGCGTGATCGCGTGAATGGTTCCAATGATGGTTTGGGCTGGCGCAACAAGCAGATTAATCTGAATGATGTGACAATAGCCGAGGCATCGGAAATCTTGTCAAAGACGTATGGCGTGAGGTTCCACTTTAAGTCGCAACGCATTAGGCCTGTGCGTGTGACAGCCCATTTTAATAGGGGAGAGTCTCTCGATGGTGTTATGAGGATCCTTGCCGATCTTGTGACCGGGCTGCATTACAAGATGGAAAAGGATGTGGTTGTAGTAGAGTGATATAGATATTGACAACATATTCAAAGTGAAAGGAAACCGTTATTATGTGGTTTCCTTTCACTTTTTTTTATTTTTTTTTATTCTTTGATTGGGGGTGGCAGCGTTTTATGCTGTCTATAATAGTGTATAAGTCCTAATAATACACTAACTTTAAATAAAATATTTATGAAATTAAAAAGAATTTCGGCTTCGTGCTTCTGTTTGTTGCTGGCTGGCAACATGGCGGCAACGGCTCAGACCGTCACTCTTGGCAGCAGCAAGATGACGTTGAAGGAGGCTTTTGAGAAAATCGAGAAAGCCTCTAAGTACAGAATAGCCTACAAATCCTCGCAAATTGACGCTAATCGTGTAGTTACCTTGAACCGGACAAAGGGTGATGCTCTGGAACTTATTGAGACAATATTGAGGGACAACAATTTGACTTATGTAGTAGAAGGAAACTATGTGGTGATAAGAGGCTCCCAACAGGCAGCAAGCCAGCAGGGGAAGAAACATGCAAAGACCGTTTCCGGGGTTGTTGTCGATAAGCTTGGCGATCCTATCATTGGAGCCTCCGTGAAAGTGAAGGGCACGACCAATGGAACCGTCACCGATATTGACGGAAATTATACCCTCAGTGATGTCGCCGCAAATGCGGAGATAGAAATCAGCTATATAGGTTTCCTTCCGCAGACTCTTAAGGCATCTGACGCAAAGCTGGCAAGCATAACGATGCAGGAGGACAACCAGATGCTCAATGAGGTAGTGGTTGTGGGCTATGGCACGCAGAAGAAGGCCAACCTTACAGGCGCTGTGGCAATGATCACGTCTGACGAGATAAACAACCGCCCGGTGTCTTCTGCGGCAGGAGCACTGCAAGGCGCAGACCCGTCCGTGAACCTCACCTTCAATTCCGGATCGCTTGACTCGGGCTACAGCATTGACATACGTGGTGTGGCATCCATAAATGGCGGCACGCCGTTGGTGCTGGCCGACGGTATGGAGGTGAGCCTTAGCCAGATAAATCCTAATGACATAGAGTCGATATCGGTGCTCAAGGATGCTTCAGCCTCGGCCATTTATGGTGCCAAGGCCTCATCGGGCGTGATTTTGATCACCACAAAAAGTGGAAAAGACACGCAGGGCAAGGCCAATATACAATATAACGGGCGTATAGGCTGGAAGCAGAACACTACGTCGACAGACTTCATACACACCGGCTACGACCACGTGAGCATTGTCAACAAATTCTATGAGGCTTACCAAGGCAAGCTCATGGCAAACTATACCGATGACGACTTGCAGAAACTCTACGACCGCCGAAACGACAAGACCGAAAACCCAGACCGCCCATGGACGGAGATAGGAGACGATGGCAAGTATTACTACTATGGAAATTTTGACTGGTATGACTATTTCTACCGCAAGACACGTCCGGAGCAGGAGCATAATGTCTCCGTGAATGGCGGCAATGACAAGGTGAAATATTTTGCCAGTGCACGCTTCCTCTCGCAAGACGGCATATTCAACATCTATAATGACAACTATCAGAATGTGTCGTTCCGTGGCAAACTGGACGCGAAACTCAACAACCGGCTTTCCTACTCTGTAAATTTCAACTTCAACAAGACACTTTACAAATATGCAGGATTCTACAATGAGCAACAGACCATTCACAGCCTGCAGTCGAACATATTGTCTTCTTTTGTGCCGAGAAACCCGGATGGCTCCATAGTGCAGTATACTAACCAGTTGACATCCAACTCTCCGATGGGAGCCGGGCATGCGGGTTTCCTGACTGCCAACAAGTCGCGCAACTCGCGTGAGAACAAATACTGGATTGTGCAAAACCAGTTGGACTATAAGGTGTTTGACGATTTGGTGCTTACGGCGTCTTATGCCTACAAGAACCGCAGCTATGTCTACAAGAGGAGAAGCATGCCTTTTGAGTATTCACGTCAGGAAGGCGTTTTCTCTAACTTCACGTCAGGCTCCATCACCGACTACTATCAGGAAGGGCACATGTCTGTTGACGACAACAACGTGAATGTGTACGGAACCTACTCACACGTGTGGGACAAGAAGCATAATTTCAAGTTTGTTTCCGGCAGCCAGTTTGAGGATTACCGCACGACCGACTTGTCGGTGAAGAAGAACGACCTGCTTTCGAAAGACCTTTCGTCGTTCAGTGTGGCACAAGGCGAGTCTACCATCGGGCAGAGCATCTCTGCTTTCCGTACATTGGGCTTCTTCGGGCGTGCCAACTACGACTATGAGGGCAAGTATCTTGCCGAGGTCAGTGGCCGTTGGGACGCAACCTCGCGTTTTGCCGCCAAGGACCGTTGGGGCTTTTTCCCGTCGGCATCCATAGGCTGGCGCATGAGCCAGGAGAAGTTTTGGGAGAGACTGCTGCCGGTTGTCAACAATGCGAAGTTCCGCTTCTCCACAGGCAGCCTTGGCAACCAGCAGGTCGACAACTATGCCTATTTCGACAAAATCAGCACAGACAACCAGATGCAGTACACGTTTGACGGACTGAACAAAGGCTACTACGCCTCTGTGTCAGACCCGATATCGTCGGCACTGACCTGGGAGACCGTGACAACATACAACTGGGGCCTTGACCTCGGGTTTCTCGACAGCCGCCTTTCTGTGACAGCCGATGTGTATATCCGTGACACAAAAGACATGCTGACTCATTCGCTGACATTGCCTTCAGTGTTCGGCGCCACTACACCGAAACAGAATTGCGCAAACTTGCGCACCAATGGCT
>CALBYK010000102.1 GCA_937889855.1 uncultured Prevotella sp. | reverse complement strand
GTAGTGCATTTCTGCAAAAAAAAACGGAAAAGCTATTGGATATTTGAAAAATATTCGTAACTTTGCACACGCAATAAAGAAATGAGTTGCAACGCAATCATTGGGATATGGTGTAATGGTAACACTACAGATTCTGGTCCTGTCATTCTTGGTTCGAGTCCGAGTATCCCAACAAAAAAGAGACAAGCGCCTTAGCGTTTGTCTCTTTTTTGTTTTCCTGCACAAGCAAAAATGTCTCACTTTATGCCGCCATCTTGATTTTTTTGATTAATTTTGGACGACCTAAAAACAAAGCGCCTTCCGCAAGACAACCTATGACAATACATTTCCACATAAACCACACCACCAGCTACGGTGAGAAAGTACTACTCAACGTATTGGTCGACGACGGCGACACCAAAAGGAAAGCCCAGATTGAAATGACCACTGTTGACGGAACAGAATGGACATGCCACTTCAACAACGCCGGCGCCAAAGCCAACAGCCATCTCGACTATTTCTTCAGCACCGAAATAGCCGGACGAGAACACGACAGGGAATGGACAGGCATCACACACCGCATCGACATCAATTTCACGCGGTGCGACAAGCTACACGTCTACAACATCTGGCACACGCCAAACGACGAAGCGCCACACTACTCCACAGCCTACACCGAATGTCTGCGCCCACGAAAGAACGGCACGGTGCAACGGGCCGTCTTCGCGAGAACCGTAAGGCTCATCGTGAGGGCACCACAGCTCCTGTCCACCGACCGGCTCGCGCTTACCTGCAGCGACACATGCATGGGGGCATGGGACACGTCCAAAGCCATTCTGATGACGGAACACGCGCCATGCGAATGGCAGGCGGACATCAACGCCGGGAGCGTCAGCCACAATGCAGAGTGCAAATTCCACATAATACACGCCGACGGCACAACAACGCCCGAAACTGCCGAGACACGGCATTTGCACCTCACGGGAATAGGCACTTACGAAGCCATCGTCCAGGAACTGCCCGAGGCGCGGTTCGACATAAGCTGCGACGCGCCCAACATCACAAGCACGTCAATAGCCCGCCTGCGCACGGACAAGAGTTTCGGCATCGGCGACCTCGGCGACCTCAGTGCGTTCATAGAGCAAGTTGCCGGAAACAGACGGCACAACGTGGTAGCAATACCGCCCATCGGCGACACCACATCAACGCACACCGACGCCGACGCCAACCCCTATTCTGCCACAAGCGCATATGCCATACACCCCATCCTGTGCGACTTGCGGCAGCTGCCGCAAGTCGCAGACGCTGAGAAGCGCCAGGCATTTGAAAACACGAGGATAAGCCTCAACGCAGACAACGGATCAAGCTACACCGCGACACTCGGCGCCAAGCTCAGCTATCTCCGCTCCATCTTCACGCAGGAGGGAGAACACACCACACACTCCACCGCCTTCAAGCACTGGTTCAAGGACAATGAGCACTGGCTCGTGCCTTACGCCCAATACTCATACCTGCGCGACGCCTACAGCATGCCCGACTTCCGCCTTTGGCCAGCACACAACGAATGGACCGAGGCCGAACGCGGACTGCTACAGAACCCGCGCACCAAGGCCTACAAGAAGCTGGCCTTCATCTACTACGCGCAGTACATCATGCACACCCAGCTGAGCGCGGTGCACAGCACGGCACGCAAGCACGGCATAGTGCTGATGGCAGACATGACAGCCAACATCAACCCAAACGGATGTGACGTGTGGCAGGACAGCGACGCGACGACGTCACACACATGGTGGAGCAGGAGGCTACGGCACGCGGAGCAATATTTCGACGCGTGCCTGCTGGCACCGGCTATCATGTCACAGCGGCTCATCGTGGAGTCGACAAGACTGTGGTGCAAGACGTGGTAGCACCCTCAAAAAAGGAACACAACAAGTAAAAAAAACACTAAGAAACAAGACAAATCATGAAATCAAGACTGTACATCCTATCCATGCTCATCGGCGCAGCCATACAAGCTGATGCACAGAGCCAAAGTCTCAACTACTGGTTTGACAGACCGACAACAATGCTCGGCAGCGCAGTATGGTACGAAGGACACCCCGAACGCTACGGCAAGGACAACAAGCCCATTGCCGCCGGCGACGCCATCGCCAACCCAGACCAGGAATGGGAGTCGAAGTCGCTGCCCATCGGCAACGGATCCATAGGAACAAACATCATGGGGTCAATAGAAGCCGAACGGCTCACGCTCAACGAGAAGTCGCTCTGGCGAGGCGGCCCGAACACCGACAAGGGAGCCAACTACTACTGGAACGTCAACAAGCAGTCGGCACACGTGATAAAACAAATACGCGAGGCCTTTGCCAAGGACGACTGGAAACAGGCAGAGGAGCTTACACGCAAGAACTTCAACAGCAACGTGCCGTATGCAACAGCGGACGAGAAGCCATCCCGCTTCGGCAGCTTCACGACAGCAGGCGAGCTGTATTTCGAGACCGGACTTAGCGCCGTAGGCATGACCGGCTACAGGCGCGAGCTCTCGCTCGACTCGGCTCTCGCAAAAGTGAGCTTCAACAAAGACGGCGTAGCCTACAGACGCGAATACTTCGCAAGCTACCCAGCCAACGTCATAGCCGTGAAGTTTAGCGCGTCACAGCCCGGACGACAGAACATCGTCTTCTCGTATGCACCCAATCCCGTGTCAGAAGGCAAGATGACCGCCGACGGCGACAACGCGCTGCTGTGGGACGCACGGCTCGACAACAACCACATGCAATATGCCGTCCGCGTAAGGGCAGTAAACCGGGGAGGCACCGTAAGCAACGACAACGGCAAGATAACGGTGAAGGGAGCCGACGAGGTTGTGTTCGTCATCACGGCCGATACCGACTACAAGCAGAACTTCGCCCCCGACTTCAACGACCCTAAGACATACGTCGGCGTCAACCCCCTCGCTACCACAGAAACATGGCTCGACAACGCCACAAAAGAGGGCTACGACAGGCTGCTACAGGAGCACTACGACGACTACTCGCCACTGTTCAAGCGCGTGAGCCTCACGCTCAACAACGCGTCAGCCGGCAACGACTGCCGGCCAATCAACGAACGCCTTGCCGACTACCGACAGGGCAAGCCCGACTTCTACCTCGAGGAACTCTACTACCAGTTTGGCAGATACCTGCTCATCGCGTCGTCGCGCCCTGGCAACCTGCCTGCCAACCTGCAGGGCATATGGCACAACAACGTGGACGGCCCGTGGCGCGTCGACTACCACAACAACATCAACCTGCAAATGAACTACTGGCCGGCATGCGCCACAAACCTCGAGGAATGTGAGCTGCCTCTGTTCGACTTCATCCGCGGGCTCGTCAAGCCTGGCGAGCGCACAGCCAAAGCCTACTTCGGCACAAGAGGGTGGACAACGTCCGTATCGGGCAACCCGTTCGGCTTCACCACCCCGCTCTCGAGCGAGGACATGTCGTGGAACTTCTCACCGTTTGCCGGACCGTGGCTCGCCACACACATGTGGGACTACTACGAGTACACACAGGACAGCAAATGGCTCGCCACAAAGGCATACGACATTATAAAAGGAGCGGCCGACTTCGCCGCCGACTACCTGTGGCACCGTCCCGACGGCATATACACCGCCGCACCGTCCACGTCACCCGAGCACGGGCCTGTCGACGAGGGCGCCACATTCGCGCATGCCGTGATACGCGAGATTCTTACCGACGCCGTGGCAGCAAGCCGCAAGCTCGGACGCGACGCCGGCGACCGCCATGCCTGGGAGGACGCGCTCAAGCACCTCGCGCCATACAAGACTGGACGATACGGGCAACTCATGGAATGGTCGCGCGACATTGACGACCCGAAGGACGAGCACCGCCACGTCAACCACCTGTTCGGACTCCACCCCGGACACACCATATCGCCTGTCACCACACCGGAGCTCGCACAGGCTGCACGTGTGGTGCTCGAGCACCGCGGTGACGGAGCCACCGGATGGTCAATGGGATGGAAGCTTAACCAATGGGCACGACTGCACGACGGCAACCACGCATACAAACTTTACGGAAACCTGCTTAAGAACGGCACGCTCGACAACCTGTGGGACACACACGCTCCGTTCCAAATCGACGGGAACTTCGGAGGAACCGCCGGCGTAACCGAGATGCTCATGCAAAGCCACATGGGATTCGTGCACCTCCTCCCTGCTCTGCCCGACGCATGGAAGAGCGGCTCCGTCAAGGGACTGCGCGCCAAGGGCAACTTCACGGTTGACATCTACTGGGACAACGGCATCCTCACACAGGCTGTAGTGACATCAGGCTCCGGAGGGACATGCGAGCTACGCTACGGCGACAAAGTGAAACACATTAAAACCGTAAAGGGCAAAACCTACAACGTCAAGTTCTGAAGCCGCAGAAACAAGTAAATAAAAAGAAGCAGAAACAAGCAGAAAAAGCCACAACAGGCAGGTAATATTTTACCGGCAGCGTGGCAAGCCTTGTACCAAGCCCTGGTAGCGTTGTTACCAAGGCCTGGTACAGCCGCTACCAAGTTTTGGTAGCGGCTGTACTTTAGGCTGGTAACAATACAGGCAAAAAAAAGACCGCTACCTGTCCTTTATCAATGAGTAAATGATGTGGGCGGCACTCTGCGACGGACAGTCGTCGCCAAGCTTGCGCCATATGCGGTCATATCCCTCCAACATGCGCTCGCGCCCCGCGCCTCCAGGCAAGACAAGCGACAGCTCGCGGGCTATGTTGTCCACCGTGAACGTGTCGGCGACAAGCTCTCGCACCACCTCGCTGCCGTCAACAAGATTGACAAGCGACACATACTTAACCTTAAGCACCCTACGCCTCAAGAAAGCCACCACACGAGGCAACGGCGTCTCATAGCACACAACCTGCGGAACACGGAACAAGGCGGTCTCCAATGTTGCCGTGCCGCTCGTCACCACCGCAGCGGCAGCATGGCTGAGCAGCGCGTAGGTGTCGTTGTCGATAAGCGCAACATCCCCGTCCCTAAGATAAGGAGCGTAGTATTCGCGCGGTATGCCAGGCGCTCCGGCAAGGACAAGTTGATAGCCGCGGAAGCGGCCGGCAGCCTCTATCATGGCAGGCAGGTTGTCCTTTATCTCCTGACGGCGGCTGCCGGCAAGAAGAGCTATCACCGGACGCCCGTCCAAGCCGTGCCTGAGCCGGAAGGCAGACGCCGTCTCCGTGTACGACTCCTGGAACTGGCGCACCTCCTCTGCCGTGGGATTGCCCACATAATGTATGGGATAGCTGTGCTTCCTCTCGTAGAAATCCACCTCAAAGGGCAGTATCGAGAACATCTCGTCAACGTCGCGCTTGATGTTCTTTATACGCCATTCCTTCCATGCCCATATCTTTGGCGATATGTAGTAATAGACAGGTATGTTGGTGTGCGAGTGGACATACTTGGCGATGTCAAGATTGAAACCAGGATAGTCGACAAGTATCACGACGTCAGGCTGCCACTCCACGATGTCGCGCTTGCACATGGACATGTTGCGGAAAATGGCAGGCAGATGCAGGAGCACCGGGACAAAACCCATATAAGCCAACTCACGGTAATGGCGCACACGCTCGCCACCGACGGCCGACATAAGGTCGCCGCCAAGGAAGCGGAACTCGGCAAGGTCGTCAACCTCACGCAGAGCCCGCATAAGACGCGAAGCATGCAGGTCGCCCGACGCTTCGCCGACTATCAGGTAATATTTCATAATCTCCAGTTTTTCAACAGTTCATAGTCTGTCACGTCAATGCGCGTGGGCGTCACCGCCACATACCCGTTATTCAGAGCCCAGTTGTCGGTAGACTCGTCATCCGGCTCGTCATTGCGGTAGGAGCCCGTCATCCAATAGTAGTCGTATCCGTGCGGATGGCGCATCTTGACACACTCGTTGTACCATGTGCCGAACGCCATGCGGCATGTACGCACACCCTTGAACTGCCTGAGTCTGGGGAAGTTGACATTAAGACACACGCCCTTCGGGAGCCCCTCGGCAAGCACCTTCCCCACTATACGGCGCACATACGGGCGCAGCGGCTCGAAATCGGCGTCGTCACTCGGGTCACAAAGAGAGAACCCCACGGAAGGGATGTACTTCATGCAACCCTCAAGCGTCACGCCCATCGTGCCGCTATAGTGCACATTCACCGACCCGTTGTCGCCATGGTTGATGCCCCCAAGCACAAGGTCGGGCCGACGACCGGCAAACAGCTCGTGCAGGGCAAGCTTCACACAGTCGACCGGCGTGCCGTTGCACGACCACATCTCCATGCCCTCCTCCTTACGGCGCAGCTTAAGGCGCAGCGGTATCGTGGCAGAAAACGCCGTGGCGTAACCCGAACGCGCCGACTCGGGAGCGCACACCACAATGTCGGCCATGTCACGAAGCATGGAAATGAGCGAATTTATACCTTTGGCATGATAGCCGTCGTCATTGGATATTAGTATTAATGGTCTTTTAATATTCATAAATTTGTCTTTAATTTCATCTGCAAATGTACGAAAAAAGGTTTAAACGGGCCGTATCTCGCATAAAATATGTAACTTTGCCAAATAATTTTGACGTAAATGGGAAAGATAATAGCACTCGCCAACCAAAAAGGTGGAGTTGGCAAGACAACAACGACGATTAATCTCGCGGCTTCGCTCGCTACTTTTGAGAAAACAGTACTCGTAGTGGATGCCGACCCGCAGGCCAACGCGTCAAGCGGGCTCGGGGTGGATATACAGGAAATAGACTGCTCACTGTACGAATGCATCATCGACCACGCCGACGTGCACGATGCCGTCTACACTACCGACATCAACGGGCTCGACATCATTCCCAGCCACATCGACCTCGTAGGAGCCGAGATTGAGATGCTCAACCTCAAGAACAGAGAGCGCATCATCAAGAACATGCTCGACAAGATAAGAGACGACTACGACTATATACTCATCGACTGCAGCCCGTCCCTCGGGCTCATCACCGTCAACGCGCTGACGGCAGCCGACTCCGTTATAATACCGGTGCAATGCGAGTATTTCGCGCTCGAGGGCATCACAAAACTGCTCAACACCATCAAGATCATCAAGAGCAAGCTCAACCCGGCACTCGAGATAGAAGGCTTCCTGCTCACCATGTACGACAGCCGCCTCAGACTCGCCAACCAGATATACGACGAGGTGAAACGCCACTTCCAGGAGCTCGTGTTCAAGACCGTCATACAGCGCAACGTGAAACTGAGCGAAAGCCCGAGCCACGGACTGCCGGTTATTCTGTATGACGCCGACTCTGCCGGTGCAAAGAACCATCTGGCACTTGCCAAGGAAATCATCAACAAGAACGAAACGCCCAACGAACAATAATGGCAG
>CALBYK010000101.1 GCA_937889855.1 uncultured Prevotella sp. | reverse complement strand
CGTCATGAGGGACGCACGCCTGTTCCACAAGCGCAACATCACCCTCGACTCCCACTGCGACACACCGATGTTCTTCCCCAAGGGCATCTGCTTCGGCCACCGCGACCCGCGCATACTCTACGACCTGCACAAGATGCGCGACGGCGGGCCCGATGCCGTGACCATGGTGGCTTATCTGCCACAGCCAAAGGAAGGCGAGCGGTTTGAGGACGTGGCGCCGTTCAGGACGGACGGGCCGAGGGCATACGCCGACCTCATCTTCGACAAGATTGACGAGACAATACTGCGCGACTCCAGCCTCATCGCCCCGGCACGCACACCCGACGACCTAACGCGCAACAAGCGCACGGGCAAGCGGTCGCTCATGATAGGCATAGAGAACGGACTCGCCATTGAGGACGACATAGCCAACGTGGAGCACTTCGCCAAGCGCGGCATCGTGTACATCACACTGTGTCACAACGGCGACAACCAAATATGCGACTCGGCAAGGCGCTCAGCCAACACACACGGCGGAGTGTCGCCCTTCGGAGAGCGTGTGATACGCGAGATGAACCGCCTCGGACTGATGGTTGACCTCAGCCACGCCGGGGAGAGGTCGTTCTACGACGCGCTCGACATATCGGCAACGCCAATCGTCTGCTCCCACTCCAACGCCAAGGCTCTGTGCGACGTGCCGCGCAACCTCACCGACGACCAGATGAGGGCTCTCGCACAACGGGGCGGCGTGTGCCAGATAACGCTGTACAACGGATTCCTGCGCACCGACGGCAAGGCGTGCATAGACGACGCCATAGCCCATCTTGAGCATGCCATAAGCATCATGGGCATCGACCACGTAGGGTTGGGCACCGACTTCGACGGCGACGGAGGCGTGCCGGGACTTGCCGACGCGTCAGAGCTCATCAACTTCACAAAGGCTCTGCTGCGGCGCAAATACTCCGAGGACGACATCGCCGGGATATGGGGCGGCAACTGGCTGCGCGTGATGAGGGAGGTGCAGCAGAAGCCAAGCTGCAAGGCATTATGACATGAAAGCCGGCAAACGCGGCACACTATACGCACAAAAAACGGGCGAACGGTCAAAAAATGAATTGATTTTTTGGCAGTTCGCCCGTTTTATTTTATTTTTGTATTCGGTTGGCAATGCCAACACCACTAAACTTACACCCTAAACGCTAATATTAACAAAAAATCTCATATAAGAATATGTCATTCTCACAACTTTGCAACAACATCTTCAACAAGGCGATTACCGACTACCACATCAAGGACGATATCGAGACGCCGATTAACAACCCCTACGAGCGCAACGAAATCGAGAACCGCCTTTACCTAAAGTGCTGGATTGACACTGTGCAATGGCACTTCGAGGACATCATACGCGACCCGCACATCGACCCCGTAGAGGCCCTCTCGCTCAAGCGGCGCATCGACCGCTCCAACCAGGACCGCACCGACCTCGTGGAGCAAATCGACTCCTACTTCCGGCAGAGGTACAGCGACGTGAACGTGCTGCCCGATGCACGCCTCAACACCGAGAGCCCGGCATGGGCCGTCGACCGCCTCTCCATTCTCGCGCTCAAGATATACCACATGCGCGAGCAGGTGGAGCGCACCGACGCCACAGAGGAGCACCGCAAGAAATGCCAGGCTAAGCTCAACATCCTTCTCGAGCAGCAGCGCGACCTCTCGCTCGCCATCGACCAGCTGCTCGACGACATACAGGCCGGAAGGAAATACATGAAGGTGTACCGACAGATGAAGATGTACAACGACCCTTCCACCAACCCGGTTCTCTACAAGAAATAAATGAAAACAGACCATCTCCTCATAATGCGCTTCTCGGCAATGGGCGACGTGGCCATGCTTGTGCCTGTGGTAAGCTCGCTCGCCAAGCAATATCCCGACCTGCGCATAACAGTACTGAGCCGCCCGTTCGCGCGTCCGTTTTTCGAAGAGCTGGCTCCAAACGTGGGCTTCATGGAAGCCGACCTCAAGGGCGAGTACAGCGGCGTGACAGGACTCAACGCCCTCTACCGCCGGCTGGTGGCGAAGAACTTCACCGCCATCGCCGACATGCACAACATCCTGCGCTCGTCCTACCTGCGCATGCGCTTCAACCTCGGACGCTACCGTGTGGAACATATCAACAAGCACCGCCACGAGCGGCGGCTGCTCACGTCGACGGGCGAACACAGGGTGATGCAACAGCTTCCGACGTCGTTTGAGAACTATGCCGACGTGCTCGCACGGCTGGGCTATCCAGTCAAACTGGAGTTTGACTCTATCTTCCCGCCTTCGGGCGGAAACCTGCGACTCGTCAGCGAACATATCGGCGAGAAGAAACTCTTCCAGCAGTGGATAGGCATCGCGCCGTTCGCCGCACACAGGGGAAAGATTTATCCCGTGGAGAAAATGGAACTGGCGATGGCGGAAATCATACGCCGGCACCCATCTTGCCGCATATTCCTCTTCGGAGGGGGCGACAAGGAGTTTGACGTGCTCAACGACTGGTGCGCACGCTACAAGAACTGCACCAACGTGTCGGCTCTGCTCGGCTCGCTGCAGCAGGAAATGATTGTCATGAGCCATCTCGACGTGATGGTGTCGATGGACAGCGCCAACATGCACCTCGCCGCAATCTGCGGCACGCGCGTGGTGAGCGTGTGGGGGGCTACGCATCCCTTCGCGGGATTCATGGGATGGCACCAGTCCGACGACGACGCCGTACAACTCGACATGGCGTGCAGGCCATGCTCCATCTACGGCAACCGGCCTTGCAGACGGGGCGACTATGCCTGCATGACGAACATTGACCCTATGGCTGTGGCGGACAGGGTGGAGGCTGGGCTGAAAAACAGCTGAAAGGGCTGAAAGCACTGACGGGTATTTACCCGAACTGATACAAAAAAAAGAGAAATGCCAATACTATTGCCAGTAGGCAATAGTATTGGCATTTCTCTTTTTTGCATGCTAATACAATATAAACAGTTGTTCCTACTCCTTAGGCAACATCATCACGGTGATATGGTTGCCCGCCTTGTTGAACTCTGACATGAATGTGCAGATGTCCTGCGGAGTGAGAGCCTCAACGGTCTTCACGTAGTCGGTGTAGCTGTCGAAGCCATAGAGGTAGTTCTCGGAGATGACGCTGAGCCAGTAGCCGTTGGTCTTCACCTGGTCGCCAATCTGCTTGAGCACAAACTCCTTGCACTTCTGGAACTTGGCGGCATCGCAAGTTGTGGCGAGGGCCTTTGCCTCCTCGTTCATAATCTTGATGGCGACGTCCTTCTTCTCCGGCTTCATCGGGCAGTAGGCCACGAGCTGGTAGAGATGGTAGTTGTCGTCGGAGAGGACTGCCACGCCCTGTGCGCCTACCGAGTAGGCGGCGCTTTCCTTCTCGCGAATCTTGTCGAGATACTCCATGGAGAGCACCTGGCCGGCGATGTCGGCGCAGATGGCATTCTTGAGCGTGTAAGGCATGGTTGAGTTGTGCCAAATCATGTAAGCGGTCGACTTAGGAGTCTCCTGCTTGCGCTCGAAGATGTTGCTCACCTCACCGTTGACCGGATTGAGCTCGCGCTTGCCCTTGACAATCTTGCCCTTTGCAGGCAGGGCACCGAGATACTGACATATGAGCGGACGGATGGTGGCCTCGTCGAAGTTGCCCACGATGAAGAAAGTCCAAGCCTTGGCGTTGGCTGTGCGCTCCTTGGCAATCTGGAGAATGCGGTCGTAGCTCACGTTCTTCAGGCGGTCAACAGTCATAGGCTCAACACGCGGGTTGTGGCCGTACATTGTAGCCGTGATAGAGTCGCTGAGGGCGATGTCGGGGTTGAGGGCGCGGTTCTTGAGCTGCACCTCATACTGTGACATGAGGTTGTCGAACGACTTCTGGTCCTTGTTGATGTTCGTGAAATAGAGATAAGCCAACTGGAGCATGGTCTCCACGTCCTTCGGTGTAGAGCTGCCCGATATGTTGGTGTTGAGCTGTCCTATTGTAAGACGCGCGTTGGCAATCTTGCCGGCAAGAGCCTTCTGAAGCTCAGTGGCAGAGAAGTTGCCGAGACCGCTGGCATCGACAACGTCGTCAAACATGTCGAGGTTGGCATAGTCGGCAGCTCCATAGAGGGTGTTGCCACCAGTGCCGCGTCCGGAGAGGACAACCTGGTCCTTCTTGTAGTCGGTCTTCTTGAGGATGACGGTAGCGCCGTTGGAAAGAGTGAGCGTGGTGTAGCCGAGCTTGTCGTTTTTCACTTCCTTCTTCACCGTGCCAGCCTTAGGCATCTGTGTCATGAGCGGCTCGTCCTTCACGTTGTCCACATAGGCAGCGATGTCGGCGGAACGGGCTGCCTTGACGGCACCGAGCAACTGCTCCTTGGTAGGATAGACATTGCCCTCGGCCTCGTTGCAGAAGGCAAGCACCACGAGGTTGCTGTCGTTCTCGGGCACAAACTCCTTCATCATCTCGTTGACAGCCTCAACTGGGATCATCGGCACAATCTGCTTCATGACAGGATAGGTGAACTCGATAGACGGCATGGGGTCGTTCTCGAGGAAATTGTCAACCAACGGACGGTAGAGCTGCGAGTTGTAGCGCTTGTCCTTGTTGCTATACTGCTTGTCGAGCGAGCTGAGATAGTCTTCCTTATAGCGTGCGAACTCAGTTGCGGTGAATCCGAACTTGGCGGCACGCAGCGCCTCCGTGTAGGCAGCCTGAAGGCTTGCGGCAGCCTTGGTGATGTCCTTAGGCGAGGTGCTGATGGAGAACGCGTCCTTCGTCTTGGCGAAGATGTACTGTCCGTCGCCGGCATAAGCCTCCACGAAGGGGCAGTCGGCGTCGAGGGCCTTCTCCTTGAGACGGTCGTTGAGCATGCTCATGGCAGCGTTCTTGGCATAGTTGTAGATGAGGTAGCTCACGTCGTGCTTGAGCGAGTCGGGATAGACATCGTGCTTGATCATAAGCTCCACGTCGGTTGTCTCCTGCTCCTTGTCCTTGTCGACGATGACGATAGGCTCGGCGTTGTCGGGCACCTGCTCGTCAACCACGGGAGCGGCGTTCTTCGGGTTGGTGTAGCCGCCAAAGAGCTTCTTTATCTCAGCCTCTGTGTGGTCAACATCGACGTTGCCCACAACCACGATGGCCTGGTTTGACGGGTGATACCACTTGTGGTAGTAGTCGGAGAGCTCCTTGTACTTGAAATTGTCGACAACCGACATCAGTCCGATAGGATAGCGCACGCCATACTTTGAGCCCGGATACAATGCCGGTAGGTTGCGCTCGAACATGCGGCTTGACGCGCTTGTGCGCAGGCGCCACTCCTCGTGTATAACGCCGCGCTCCTCGTCAATCTCCTTCGGGTCGAGCGTGAGGTCGCCAGCCCAGTCGCTGAGGATGAGGAGGCAAGAGTCGAGAGCCGACTGGCGTGTTGTGGGCACATTGGAGATGTTGTAGACGGTCTGGTCGATGGAGGTGTAGGCGTTGAGGTCGCGTCCGAACTGCACGCCGATGCTCTCGCAGAAACGGATGACACCGTTGCCCGGGAAATGCTTGGTGCCGTTGAAGCACATGTGCTCGAGGAAGTGGGCCAAGCCGCGCTGGCTCTCCTCCTCCTGGATTGCGCCCACCTTCTGCGCGATGTAGAAGTCGGCGCGGTTCTCCGGCCAGTTGTTGTGGCGGATGTAGTAGGTCAATCCGTTGTCCAACTTACCGACACGCACGTCAGGATCGGCGGGTATCGGAGGCATCTGCTGTGCCTGGGCGAGCCCTGCGAAAAGCGCGAGGACCGCCACCAAAAGTTTTCTTAATCTCATGAAATATTGTTTTGGTTTGTGAATATCCATATATAAAATATTGTGTCAACACTTTAAGCGCACTACAAAAGTAGTGCTTTCTTATTAGATTAGACACTAAATGACACAAAAAACTACATTCTTTAACGCAAATGTTCAATATCTCTCGGAATGTCGGATGAACCTTTTTCTATCAAGCAAGCATTCAGCATTTATATTGCCACAATTCTATTCAGGACTTTAACCAACAGTTCACCAGGTTCCGCAACCCATGCATAGAACAAGAACGCCGCTACCAAAATGGCCAAATATAATGCCTGGGCCTTCACACATCCATAATCATCCGCCATTATTGCCTTAATTATGACTATCACTACATATATGGCACGTATTATAAATAATACACAGACCGCAAATGTGATAATAACGTATAACCATGCTAATATTGAATGAATGTTCATATTTATAATGTTTTTAAACTTGATAACTTACTTGTCAAACACTAAATCAAAAAATCTCATAACCATTCATGCACGACACAAATGAAGCTGTCACTATTACGGCCGCTACTGGAGTGCAAGTCCTTGATACCATCGTTTTAAACATTTTCTTTATCAGTACTTTTGTCCACTTCCTTGTACCATTCTGCACTATAGCGTTTACTATATCAATACCTAATGCATATTTTGTACAATGCCAAACTTCCCCCCAATCAACAGCGGCATAAGCTTGGGTCGCAAAGATGCTATAAGAGCTTGCCATTTGCAATTTCTGTTGTGCAATATAGCTACTATTTTCACACTCTGCCATAGAAAGAGCAAGTGGCACTAAAGCGCACTCATCGGCATTATCTTCAGATAACATAACATTCATGTCATTGTCGGAAAGCCCCCTTGCCCGTAAGAATTCTTTACTTTTAGCTATCAGTGTCTGCATATTTAACTTTGCAGACACCTCGGAAACATTTACTTCCACAAAATCCTTCACATAGTCCTTCCTTGTAAGATTATCTCCTAAGCCATCAGTTGTTCTTATTACTGCTCCCACCTCATTTGCAACAGTCATTAATTCTCCTAATGTTTTTGTACGCTCTATCTTCTCTCTCTCTTCTGGAGTAAAGACACCCTCACACCATACCTTAACATTTTTAATTGAATCTCCAAGAACAATATCAAGTCCTCTTGTTGTAGAGTTAATCTCGACTTTGGACAAAGCCTTAAAGTCCTCCTTCAACCCATACAAGAAATGCCGAGCCTCATTTTCTGCAAAATCATCCTCTTTATTTGCACAAGAATAGCAAACAAAAGACACTGCTGTTATAAGCATAGACAGCATACATAAAGCCAGAAGTCCATTAAAAAATCTTTTCATAATAACAAATGTTTAAAATATTAATATTATAGTTTTTATTAATTTTACTCATAGTTAATAATATTAGATTGTTTAACAATTGCAAAGATAATACGCGAATCAATTTCAAACAAGAAAAGTCTTAAAAATATCATTTGAGCTGTTGCAGTTTAAGAATTAGAATAACATATTAATTATCAGTACATTACAACATTAAAAGCGCCTATGTTTGCCGTTTTTAAGGCACATATTGCAACATCTGTTACTCACTATATCAACTTTAAACTTGTCTTTGTCACACAAAATTGCTATTTTTGCAACTAAAAACGTCTTCCGCATGATGAGATACATACCCATATTTTTATTTGTTTTCGCATTTGTTTCCTGCTCCCGACATTCCAACTTGCAAGAGCTTTCGCATGTGAACAATCTTCTGATGGCAGACAGTATTGACTTTGCCGCCACACAAATTGGGAAAATAAACACAGCTGCGCTATCTGATGATGACAGGCAATATTACAATCTTCTTATGGTTCAAATTCTCTCCCGAAAGTATCAGCCAATACCCGACGGTGTGATTGACAGTTGCATGAGCTATTATGAAAAGACAAAAGACAAAGAAAAGCTTGCGGAGGCTTATTATTATAAAGGTGGAGAATTGTATGACAAGGGAATGGTGTCAGAAGGAATTGCCTATTTCAAGAAATCAGAACACCTTGCAGAAGAATACTGTTCCCAATTGAAGTACAAGAATTTCTCTTCCTTGGCATACAGCAACTTTGAGTCAGGGAATTACCGCCTTGCGCTTGAGTATGCAAAAAAATGCACTGATGCGGCAACAAAGATAAAAAGTAAAGACCGATTACTTTTCTCTAAATACTATGAATATATCTGTTTTGAAGAATTAGGGAAGGAAGACAGCGCAGAAATGTGTTTGCGTGAATATGTCAAATATATAAAATACGGGGAAAAGGATCTTCAACGCATTAATCTTTCCGCTTTGAGCAGGTTCTGTTTAACAAAAGGCGACACACTGAAGGCAAGCAAATACATTCAGCAGGCATTGCTGTTAGGCGAGGATCCCGTTGTTTGCGGCATTGCCGGCATGTATTATAGAGAAATAAAGGCTTATGCCAAAGCCGAATACATGTACAAACAAGTGATAAAACTCTCGCATAAGCTGAGTGATAAGATTTCGGCCTATCATGGACTTGCAAAAATAGCGGAAGCACGTAGCGACAAGGATGAGTCGGCAGCCTATTTTAAGAAAGAGGTTGAAGCTATGGACTCCTTGACCGAAAAGAACGATAAAGAAAATATAAAGGACATACAATATTACTTTGACAACGAGAATACAAAGACAGAGCATAAGAAGGCGTTGTCTTTAGTTGCGTATATGTGCATCGCTTTGTGCTGTGTCTTGGCAATACTACTAATGACATTTTGGTGTGTCAATAGAAAATACAAGGTAAAAATCCGCAATGCTGACGCGTTACTGCAGAAATATGCCAACGAGATTGACAGAACCCCGAAAGCAGACGACAAGCATAAGGATGACATAAACTGCCTGAAGAAAGAGTTTAAGAACACGATGGAAAACTATATGAAAAGTCTTGCACGTGGCCGCCGGCTTTACGAGGGGCTCGCCCTCGGCAGATTCATCGAGAAACGTGACACACGGGCAATGGAGAGTCTGCTGAGCTATTACCGGCTCATTGACAACGAGTTTTTTGAGTCAATGGACAAAACGTATGACAATCTCACCACCCAGCACCGCCTCATCCTCATGCTCCAGCACATGGGCAAGACCGAGAAGGACATTGCCGACCTGCTTTGTGTCAGCGAGGGGTCGGTGCGCTCCTATATGTCGAGAATTAAGAGATGTATTAAATGACATGCCACTATAAGTAGTTGTGTTTACATATAGTAGGAGGGTATGGCAGGGATGCCATACCCTCCTACTGATTGCCGCTCATATATAAAGATCATTATGAGCATATATTCATTCGCCATTCTTGTTTATCTGGATTTTAGCGTGCCGCGTAGAAGCAGGCTCCGTTCACAGCCATGCGTGCCTCGAACAGGCCAGCAGCGTCGGGAGTGACGCGGATGGAGCTGCCGTTCTGCAGGTTGGCCTGGATGGTGCCGTCCTCGTTGAAACGGAATATCTCGGTTTTCTTGCCGTCCTGTATCTGCGACCATGAGTCGGTCTTCTTGTCGTAGACAAAGCGTATTGTCTCGCCCTCCGGGTTCTTCACCTCATATCCGTCCTTCAGGGTCGTAACGGCATAGTAGCGTCCGTCCTTGCCCTGCACCTCCTGTGTGGTGCCTACCTTCTGTGCCATGGGGTTGGAACCCGACCAGAACTCAATGGTGTTGAGCACCAGCAGGTCGGCCACAGAGCACACTGCATAGGCAGGAGATATCAAGATGAAGATAATCTCGTTGAGGAACTTAGAGCTTGTGGCATGTGTGTTCCACTTGGCTACGCGGTTGAATAGAGAGAACGAGCCTACGCACGATGACGTGAGCAGGGTGGCGGCAAGAAAGAGTGCCGACACTTTGAGATGCTTGATTTTCATAAGCGTTGATTTTTATAGATTATACTTTCCGGATTGTGCCTTGCAAATCCGTTATTTCGTTCACTTGTTTATATCTCTGTCTGTACAGCTATTTTACTTCTTTCTCGGCTTGCGGCGTGCCCATCCCTCCTCGGAGAAGTCGGGTTCCTCGCCCTTGAGTTTTATGTCGGGGTTGTCGATAAACTGTCGCCAGTCGTCCTGACGGCCGCTCTCGTAGCGTGCCGCCCCGCGCTTTCCGCGCTGGCGGCTCACTCGTCCCTCTTCCTCGTTTCTGCGCTTTGAACGTTTCTCGTAGCGCGAGAAGTCGTCGTTGCGTGCCTGGCGCCGTCCGCGCTTTCCGTCGGCAGCCGCTGCCGCCGTGTCGTCGGCGTCGTTGCAGCGCACGGTGCGTCCCCGGTAGTTGGCGCCGTTGAGGGCACGCATAACCTTCTGTGCGTCAGTCTCGGGCACTTCTATATACGATATGCGTCCCAGCAGGTCGATGTGGCCCACGTCCTGGCGACCGTGCACATTGCGGTTGATGAACTGCATCACCTCGCCCGGATAGAAACCGTCGTCCTTTCCGAGGTTGATGAAGAGGCGGCGGTAGCCTGCCTCGGGAGCGCGTTTCTCGCGCTTCTTGCCGTCGCGTCCCTCGCCGCGCTCCTTGCGGTCGCGTCCGACTGACGGCTTGACTATCTCGGGGGCGTTGGCATA
>CALBYK010000100.1 GCA_937889855.1 uncultured Prevotella sp. | reverse complement strand
AGCCTTTGTGCCGAGCTGAATCTGATACGTTGCCTGTGAGTAGTCGGCGTCAGACGATGTGGGGGCGGTGATGGAAGCCACCTTCACGTTGGCGTCGGTCACGTCGGCAAGGTTGATGACTGGCACCTCAGTGATGCTTCCGTTACCAAACTGCACTGTGGCAGGCTGGTCGTTGTGCTGCGGTGCGCTCCAGTCGGTGTAGTCGTCGGTACATGCTGTGACAGACAGCAGCAGCGACATTCCGAATAATATTTTCTTGATCATAATAGTATTCTATTTTTTCCTTGTAGGAGGGTATGGCATCCTTGCCATACCCACTCTATCATGAATGTTGTTATGAATGATGATGCTTTGCATAGTGGGTATGGCAAGGATGCCATACCCTCCTATTCGACTTATAACTGTATAATACTGTAGCAGCCTGTGATGTCGTTGAACGAAACCATGTACTTGCCTTCGCCGAGACCGAGGTTCTTGCCGCCGGCTGCGCCAGTGCCATAATAGCTGATGTCGCCGTCGTTGGCACCGGTTGTGCCGTTGCCCCAGTTGGAATCCCATGAACCGGCAATCTTGAACTTGAACTGTATCGGGTCGCCAGCCGGAACTTCCATCACGTAGTACCAAACGTGGTTCTCAACGCCCTCACTGTTGTAGGGAAGCATTGGGGTGTCGGTCCAGCCGTTGAATGAGCCAGAGAGCTGAATAGTGCCGTAGTCCTTCACCTCGCCCTCATACTTGGTCATTGTGGCTGTGTTGTTGGCTGTGTTCACCTTGATTGTGTAGTAGCCGTTCTCGGGAGCCACGATGTGACCACCGTCCTTGCCGCCGTTGCGGTTGACGATAACGCCCTTGGTGCCGTCGCCCTTACCTGTGAGTCCGAAATCCCAGTTGAAGTCAGAGGGCTGAATCTTGAAGCCTGCAGTGCTGCACTCGTTGCCGTCGGGATTGTCGTAGTCGCCTGTGAGGAAGTAGTTGGTGTACTCAATCTCGCCCGAGCCAGTCTTCTTGTCGTAGTCGTAGTCAGGAATCATGAACATCGGCAGGGCAGTAGCGTCAGAAATAGTGCCCCACTTTGCACCGAACATATTGCCCACGAGATACCACATGATAGGTGTGGCGTTCTTCAGCTCAACATAGTAAGGAGCGGCGTTGATAGAAACGATGTTCGAGCAAACCTCCGAGAGAGTCTCCGAAGAGGCATTTGCCACGAAAGCACGCACGCGGATGCTCACCTTCTGCTCGGCAGGGACAGCATCCTCAGTCCAGCGTGTGAGCTTTTCGAGAGCCTTGGCAATGTCGGCAGCCGGAACGTCGGCCACACACTTTGTGTAGGTCTCGTCGAGAGCGATGTAGTCGGCACCAGAGTTGTCATCGGCAGCGTCGTCATACTTGGTGTTGAACTGACCCGTTGTAGAGAACTGCACCTCATACTGTGCGGCGAGCGGAGCGTTCATTGTCGTGAACTGCGGCTGCGACCATGTCAATTGTACCGACTTCGACTTTGCGAGGTCTACCACAGCATCGCCCACAGCCGGATTGTTGACCGTGAACTCAGTCGGGGTAAGGAGCGTAGGATTTGAGTCCTGGTCGCTCTCGCATGATGTGAACGCCACCATTGTGGCGATCATCATCAGTGCATATGAAAATATCTTTTTCATTGTTGTTTTCTTTTATAGTTGACGAGTTGACAAGTTGACGAGCTACTTGTTTCGGCAAAGCTATCAGCTTGTCTACTTGCCAACTCGTCTACTTGTTTACTAAATACATTAATAACCCGGGTTCTGCGTGAGCTTCTTGTTGGCGTTCACGTCCTCGGCAGGCAGCGGGTAGAGGTTGCGTGTAGATGCCAGACCTACACCCTTCTGCACACCACCCTTGAAGTCCCAAACGTACTCGTTGGATGTGAACAGTCCGTAGCGCACGAGGTCGCTGCGGCGGAAGCCCTCGTAATAGAGCTCGCGTGAGCGCTCGTCGAGAATCTGGTTGACCGACCACTGGCTCTGCGTTGCGGCGTGTGCGCGCTCGCGCAGTGCGTTGATGTAGCCAGTGCCCGTTGCTGTTGTCACGCCGTTGTTCAGACGCGCGTCAGCCTCGGCAGCGATGAGGTAAGCCTCACCGGTGCGCATAAGGAAGAAGTCGGTGTCGCAGAACTTGGCGTTGTGTGGCTGTGAACCGTCAGAGTAGGTATTGCGGAACTTGCCAACGGAGTAACCCGATGTGAACGTGCCCTGCTTTGTGACAACCAACTCGCGGTCCTTGCCGTAGAGCAATGCACGGTCGTCGCCAGCCTCAGCCACAGTACCTTTGATGTCGTTAGGAGTAGGGTCGGCGTTGGGGAAGAACTTCTTCACGAACTGTGAGCGGGCGCGGTTGCCAGCCCAGAACTCTGACGAGCCGTAGTTGCCTTCGACATCCATATCTGCCTGCCAGCAGCTGGCCATGAGGAACAGTGTGCAGCCATAGGCGGCCGATGTGGCGCCGTCCTGCATTACAGAGAGGATTGACTCCGAAGAGGCTCCGCTCTCGCCATTGTCGCCCATGAAGAGCATCTGATAAGGAGTGTAGCCACAGTTCTTGTTGTAGCCGGATGATTTGTCGGTGAAGAGTTTGTGCGGACCGTTGATTACCTTCTCGGCATACTCCTTGGCTTCTGCCCAGTGGGCAGTGCCGGTGTAAACCTCAGCGTTCAGGTACAGACGTGCGAGAAGCATGTAGGCAGCATCCTTGTCGGCGCGACCGTAGCCCTCCTCCTTGCTGTTGCGTGCCTTAGGCTCGGCAAGGTTGGGGAGAAGCTCCTTCACTTCTGACTCTATCCATGTGTAGAGGTCGGCACGCTTGATTTGCTCAGGCGACTCAGCCGAAATCTCTGTTGCAAACGGCACGTTGCCGTACTCGTCGAGCAGATAGTAGTAGTAGAGAGCACGGAGGAAGCGTACCTCAGCCTCGCGCTGCTCGTTCACGCCCTTGCACACGTCGAGATAGTGGTTGCAGTAGTCGATGCCGGCATACAGACGGAAGTAGAAGCCTGCAATCATCGGGTGTGAAGAGTCCCATGTGCCGAAGTCGTACTGGTCGATACCGGTATCACCCCAGTTGCAGATAGACTCGTCGGTAGGGAGTTCCTGAGTGTTGAAGAGCTGACGCACGAAACCAGTCGTACCGCCGTCGAGACCGTCGATGTCGCAGTCGCCGTCAGGACCGGTCTGGCCTGCAAGCGCCATGTTGGCGTAGCACTTTGTGAAAAGTGCCGGCTCGTTGACGGTCATGTTGGTAGACGGGTCGATAGGAGTGACATCAAGGTCGCCTGTGCATGAGCTCATGCCTGCCGAGGCGAGGATGAGGGCTGCAACGGGAAGTATGTTCTTGAAATATCTTAAGTTCATAATACGTTTACCTTTAAATTGTTAGTTTTTTTAGAAGTTGATGTTCACACCGAGTGTCATTGAGAATGGACGCGGATAGATTGAGTTGTCGATACCGCCGTACACCTCCGGATCCTGGCCCGAGTACTTGGTGATTGTTGCAACGTTAGACGCTGTGAGGTATACACGACCTGAGAGTCCCTTGTAGCCCGATGACTTGAAGAGCTGGTCGAATGAGTAGCCCAGGGTGATGTTGTCGAGCTTCACGAACGATGCGTTCTCAACGAAGTAGTCGGAGAGCACCCAGTTATAAGTCTTCCACTTGTTCGACAAGCCTGTCGGAGTGGTGTTCTGGATGTAGTTGAACGAGTCGTCGTAGCGCTTCTCGGTGTTCACGTAGCCAGCCTGGCGGTCGTTGAACACGTAGTTGCCCCATGAGCCGCGGAAGTTGAAGCCGAAGTCCCAGTTCTTATACTGTGCACGCACTGCAAGACCTGCGAGGTAAGGAGCAGCCGGGCTCTTGTAGCAATAGCGGTCGGCCTCAGAAATCTGACCGTCGCCGTTGCGGTCGACTACAACACCCTCCAATGGCTTGCCGTCAGCACCGTAAACCTGCTGGTAAACGTAGAATGAGTTGGCTGGCTGACCCACGGTCTGCACCTGGCAAGTGTTGCCCGTACCGGCAGCGATGCCACCAGTCTTGACGATTGACGACTCGCCGGTGAGCTCCGTAATCTCGTTCTTGTTGTAGGTGAAGTTGCCTGTCACTTCTACCTGCCAGTCCTTAGTCTGTACGGGGCGCACTGTGAGCGAAGCCTCAATACCCTTGTTCTCCAGCGAACCGATGTTTGAAGTCACCTGGTTGCGGAAGTTGGAGCCTGCCGACACTGATGCAGTGTTGATAAGGTCGGTAGTCTTGCGGTAGTAGTAGTCGACGCTACCACGAACGCGGTCGCGAAGCACAGAGAAGTCAAGACCAGCGTTGTAGGTCTCGGTGGTCTCCCACTTCAGGTTCTGGTTGTAGGCGTCAGGACGAGCCATCAAACCAGAGTCGTTGATGCCCGCCATCGGGTAGCGACCGTTTGTAGAGTTGATGTTCTCGTTGTATGATGCGAAGTAAACGTAGTTGCCTATACCGTCCTGCTGACCAGTCTTACCCCAGCCGAGGCGGAGCTTCAACTCGTCGAGCCAGTTGACATTCTTGAGGAAGTTCTCCTCGTTAATCTTCCAGCCGAGAGCCACGGCAGGGAATGTAGCCCAGTGCTCCTTGAAGCGTGACGAACCGTCGCGGCGTACCGTTGCTGTGAGCATGTAGCGGTCGAAGGCGATGTAGTTCATACGTCCGTAGAACGAAACGAGGTAGCTCTCCTGCTTCCACTCGTTCTTCTTGTATGAGTTGTAGTCCTTGTCGGTGAGTGCGGCAATCTGGTCGGCCGACAGACCAGCCTCGGTGCGCGAGTCACGATAGAACTCGTGTCCCCAGTACTTCATGTGGCTCCACTCGTAACCACCCATGAGATCGAAGTGCTGTGTCTTGGTGAAGTCCTTGTAGTACTGTGCGTAGGCAGAGTACTGCAGGTTGTACTTGTTCTCCTTTGTGAAACCGGTGTTGCCCCATCCGAAGTTAGACGGTCCCCAGTCGGCCATGTCGGTAGTCTGCTTACCATTTGCCCAGTCGCCCGATGCATTCATGTGGAGGCGCAAGTCCTCGAAGCCGTGCACCTTGTAGTCAACCTCGATGTTGCCGAGGAAGTCGTAAGAGTTGGCGCGGTCGTCCTTTTCGTTCAAGAGAGCCACAGGGTTCTTGGCTGCGTTGGTGTTGGCGATAGTCGGATACTCTGACGCCGGCAACTTGCTGTCGGCACCGGTAGCCTGTGTCCAGCAGAAGTAGCCGCCATAGTTCTTGAATCGCTCGTCTGTTGTGCGTACCGGCTGTGTCGGGTCCATGCGCAGGGCCTCGCCCACGGCGTCGGTGTTGGCATATTTAGTCTTGGCATACATGAACTTACCGTTCACGTTGAACTTCAAGTGGTCCTGGAGGAACGACGGCGAGAGGTTCACACTGGCAGTGTAGCGCTGGTAGTTGCCGCCCTTGAGGATACCGTTCTGGTCGGTGTAGCCGAGGCTCACGCGGTAAGGCATGTTCTTCAGACCTCCGTTGATTGTAACGTTGTGGTCGGTAGAGATAGCCGTGCGATATATCTCGTCCTGCCAGTCGGTGTTGGCATCGCCGAGCAATGCAGCTGCGGCAGAGTCCTCACCGTAGTATGACTTGATGAAGTTGCGGTACTCGTCGCCGCTGAGCACGTCGTATTTCTTTGCGAGCATCGACATTGACACGTTGCCCGAGTAAGAAATCTGAGGTTTCTGGTTGCCACGTCCCTTCTTTGTAGTGATGATGATTACACCGTTAGAACCACGCGAACCGTAGATGGCTGTTGCCGAGGCATCCTTCAATACTGTGAACGACTCGATATCGTTAGGGTTGACCATTGCCAAGCCGTTAGGAGCACCCTTCACGCCCTGGTTGTCCATAGCCATACCGTCAATCAACGGGTCGTTAGAGGCGTTGAGTGAAGAGCCGCCACGGATACGGATGGTTGCACCGCCGCCAGGACCGCCGTTGCTCGTCGTGACGTTCACACCGGCAATCTTGCCCTGCATCATCTCCTGTGCAGAGGTGACGAGCTGGTGGTTCTTCTCGTCAGGCTTGATGGCAGTCACCGAACCAGTAAGGTCGTTCTTCTTAGCCACACCGTAACCGATAACGACTACGTCGTTGAGGGTTGTCGATGTGTTCTTGAGCTGGATTTTCAAATCCTGGCCAGCCTGCACCTTCACCGGCTCGTAGCCGATATAGGTGATTTCGAGCTGTGACTTCTTGTCGGCGTTGATTTGGAAATTGCCGTCGATGTCGGTCACTGCGCCCACCTGTCCGCCAACAACCTTGACGGAAGCGCCGATGACTGGCTCGCCGGTCTCGTCAACTACTGTACCCTTCACAGTAACCTGCTGTGCAAAGGCACTTGCCGAAAGGAACAAACCTGCTGAGAGCGTGGCTGTTCTGATGGCATTTTGGAATTTAACCTGCTTCATCATTGTAGCTTTTGATATTTAATAAATTGTTTGTTGTTTCTGTATATGCGGTTTTTAATTGTTCGCATGCTCTTGGGCTTTATTGAACTTGCTGCAAAATTATGACATAAATCAATTGAGTGTACTATTGTGTTTAAGAAATTTTGCATTTTGACGGTGTAAACGTTTGCAATGAGTGTAAACGTTTGCACTATTTGATGCATATCAAAAAACATTATTCTTTGTTGCTTTTTATATAATGTTGTAACTTTGCAGCATGTAATTAGGCAAACCAACAAACCATAAATCTTTTAACAAAATCAAACAAAAATGTCCGAACTGCAACCAACAACAATGAAAGACATCGCCGAACACTTTGGCGTGTCGATAGCTACCGTTTCGCGCGCCCTCAACGGCAGCGACCGCGTGAATGAGGAAAAGCGCCGCATGATATGCGACTACGCGCATAAGCACAATTTCTACCCCAATGATATAGCCAAGTCGCTGCGCAATTCTCGCCGCCAGCCAATCAAGATGATAGGAGTGATAGTGCCAGAGTTTGCCCACTACTACTTCTCCTCGATACTAAACGGCATTGAGGCCGCGGCATCAAAGCGTGGCTACCGGCTCATTGCCACCACCTCACGCGAGCTGTATGAGCGTGAGGTGCAGCTATGCCAGATGTTCGAGGCCCACCAGGTGTGCGGCGTCATTGTGTCGCAGTCGAAGCAGACAACAAGCTACGAACACTTCCAGTCGCTCATCGACCGTGGCATACCCCTCGTGTTCTACGACCGCATCTGCTCTGGTGTTGACGCGTCGCTTGTGGTGTGCGACGACTACCAAGGGGCGTTCTCTGCTACGAGCTATCTCGTCAAGACTGGCTGCAAGCGCATAGCCTACTATGGCATGAAGGGCAAGACAGTGCTCGGACGCAACCGCTACAACGGCTACCGCGACGCGCTTGTTCAGGCAGGGCTTGCTGCCGATCCGTCGCTTGTGTTTGAGTGTGACAACCGCGAGGACGCCGAGCGCATCACCCCGGACATACTGCGCCGTGACGACCGCCCTGACGCGTTTTTCTGCGTGAACGACGACACCGCAATCGGCACAATGTACGTGGCAAAGCACATGGGGCTGCGTGTGCCTGAGGATGTGTCGGTGTGCGGGTTCACCAACGGACAGCGTGCCATAGCTTGCGACCCGCAGCTGACTACCGTGGAGCAGCGCGGCGCGAAAGTGGGCGAGGAGGCTGCCACCATCATCATGGACAAGGCGGAGGGACTGTCGCCTAAGGACAAGATAGAGAAAAGGGTGGTAAGGACAAGGCTGGTGGTGAGAGGGAGTACGAGGCCCCACCCCCAACCCCTCCCCTATGGAGGGTAGTAATATGCTTTAAAGGCTAAGGTCCAAAAAGGCTTAATAAGGCTTAGAATACATAGAAAGGCTTAGAAAGGCTTAGAAAAAATTCTAAAAAACCAAATAACAAACAATGAAACCAAAACCAAATCTTAGTTTCTGGAAACTGTGGAACCTCAGTTTCGGATTCTTCGGCGTACAGATAGCCTACGCCCTTCAGAGTGCCAACATCTCGCGTATCTTCGCCACACTTGGCGCCGACCCCCACAACCTCAGCTACTTCTGGATATTGCCCCCGCTGATGGGCATCCTCGTGCAGCCCATCATCGGCACGCTCAGCGACCGCACATGGTGCCGTTTCGGCCGCCGTATTCCTTATCTGTTTGTAGGCGCGGCGGTAGCCGTGGCTGTGATGTGCCTGCTGCCTAACGCCGGGTCGTTCGGCATGGCTGTAAGCACGGCGATGGTGTTCGGACTCATCTCGCTCATGTTCCTCGACACCTCCATCAACATGGCCATGCAGCCGTTCAAGATGCTCGTGGGCGACATGGTAAACGAGAAACAGAAGTCGCTCGCCTATTCCATACAGTCGTTTCTCTGCAACTCCGGCTCGCTCATCGGCTACGTCTTCCCGTTCTTCTTCACAGCCATCGGCATTGCCAACGAGGCTCCGAAGGGCGTCATCCCCGATTCTGTAATTTACTCCTTCTACGTCGGCGCAGCCATACTCATACTCTGCGTCATCTACACCACGCTCAAGGTGAAGGAATGGAATCCGGAGGAATATGCCGAATACAACGAGGCGGACCCCGAGGCCGAAGAGAAGAGCGCCAACTGGATTGAACTGCTGAAGAATGCCCCGGTGATGTTCTGGAAAGTGGGCTTGGTGCAGTTCTTCTGCTGGGCTGCGTTCATGTATATGTGGACCTACACCAACGGCACTATAGCCGACACCGTATGGCACACTACAGACGTGGCGTCGAAGGGCTATCAGGAAGCCGGCAACTGGGTGGGCGTGCTCTTCTTCTGGCAGGCCATCGGCTCCGTGCTGTGGGCAATGGCTCTCGCACGCTTCAAGAACGAGAAGTTTGCCTATGCCCTCTCACTCGTTATCGGTGGCATCGGTTTCGCCATCGTTCCGTTTGTCGGCGACAAGAACATGCTCGTCATCCCGTTCATACTCATTGGCTGCGCCTGGGCTGCCATGCTAGCCATGCCTTTTGCCTTCGTCACCAACGCCCTTGAGGGATATGGACACAAGGGAGCATACCTCGGGCTCTTCAACGGCACCATCTGCGTGCCGCAGATTATAGCAGCGGTGGCTGGCGGAGCCATCCTCTCGCTTGTCGGCTCGGTGCAGAGCAACATGATGATTGTTGCAGGCGTGCTGCTTGTCTTGGGCGCCTGCAGCGTGGCGCTGATTAAGAAATAGGACATGGATATGTAACTACTGCAAACGTTTTCATGGCATTCTAAAAGATTGCTTACTTGATTTATGTCACGTAAGCAATCTTTTTTTTAATTTTGTAAGCGAAAGGCAAAAGCCTTAATCTAATAAATATGTATTACTAATACTGATAGACAATCATAAAACCAATATTATATATATGAACATAACATTCAGCATCCAATATCGTACAACATATGGCGAGGAGCTTATCTTAAATGTGGCTCCAGTCGTTGGCGATGGAGACTCAACTGCCGGCACGTTTAATGTAGTTGCCATGTCAACCTTAGATGGCAAAACGTGGACCGCAGAAACCAAACTCGACGAAGAGGTTTCAGAACGCTACGACTATTATTATAGTGTGCGCGACTTCCGCGGCACAAAGCGCTCGGAATGGAAAACCATCAAACACCGTGTTGACTTCACGGCAATGAAAGCACGCCACTACTTCATCAATGACGAATGGATGGATTTTCCTGGAGATACCTATCTTTATAGCTCTGCGTTTACCGACTGTGTAAACCGCCGTGCCGAGACAAAAGTGGAAACCTCGGCTTTTGAGCAGACGTTGCGCCTTGTGGTGCGTGCCCCGCAGTTGCGCTCCGGCATGCGACTCTTTGTTGTGGGCGCGCAGCCAGTATTGGGATGCTGGAACCTCATGGGCAAGATTCCGATGGCGGAGCACAACCACAATGAGTGGACTGTGGACATTGACGCGGCAAGACTGTTTGAGGGCAAGAGAAATGCTTCATCTAAGACCGCTCGTCCTTCGGCTGCCGACGATGAGGCTGCCGAGATTGAATTCAAGTTTGTTGCCGTCGGCGACAAGGGCGAAGTGGAGTGGGAAACCGGCTCTAACCGCAAGCTTGCCATTAAGCACCTTTCCAATGGTGATGTGCGCGTCGTGTCACTCGACCAGGCTTTCTTTGCCATTTGCGACGAGAAGGTGGCCGGAACGCTCATCCCCGTTTTCTCGCTCCGCTCGGAAGGAAGCTTCGGCGTGGGCGACTTCGGCGACCTGAAACTTATGATTGACTGGGTGGCACAGACCCACCAGCGCGTGCTTCAGGTGCTCCCCATCAACGACACAACGTCAACACACACATGGACCGACTCTTACCCTTATTCATGCATATCAATCTTCGCGCTGCATCCGCAGTATTGCGACCTTCGCCAGCTCCCTGCCATCAAGGATAAACTTGAGGCCGACCGTTTCGAACTTCTGCGCGAAGAACTGAATGGCCTGCCGCAGATTGACTACGAGCGCGTGAACAACGCAAAGACAAAGTATCTGCAAATCATATTCGGCCAGGAAGGCAAGGAGGCGCTCAAGTCGGAGGAGTTCAAGGACTTCTTCTCCCGCACAGAGCACTGGCTTGTGCCTTACGCGCAATATTGCCATCTGCGTGACACATACGGCACATGCCAGTTTGCTACATGGGAGGACCATAACGTGTGGAACGAGGCCGACCGCAAGCAACTTAGCAACCCGGCAAGCAAGGAATACGCCAACGTGGCTTTCTATTATTATGTGCAGTTCGTTCTCGACCGCCAGATGCGCGCCGCCCACGACTATGCCCGGGCACGCGGCGTGATACTCAAGGGCGACATTCCAATCGGTGTCAACCGCAACGGCTGCGACGTGTGGCACGAGCCGGAATACTTCCACCTCAACTCGCAGGCAGGAGCACCGCCTGACGCTTTCTCCGTTAACGGGCAGAACTGGGGATTCCCTACATACAACTGGGAACGCATGATTGCCGACGGATGCCAGTGGTGGGTGCGCCGTTTCCAGAACATGTCGCAATACTTCGATGCCTACCGCATCGACCATGTACTCGGCTTCTTCCGCATATGGGCAATACCTACCGACTGTGTGCACGGACTTCTCGGACAGTTCCAGCCAGCTCTCGCCATGACTCGCGAGGAGATTGAGAGCTACGGACTGCGGTTCCAGGAAGAACTGTTCACCCGTCCGTTCATCGCCGACTGGGTTGTCAACCGCGTGTTCCGCGAGCATGCCGAGGAAGTGAAGGAGAAATACTTGCAGCATGAGCACGACGACATATTCTCACTCAAGCCTGAGTATGACACCGAGCGAAAGATTGAGGCTACCTTCGAGGGCAAGACAACCGACAAGGACATCTGGCTGCGCGACGGCCTCTATTGTCTTGTCGAGGACGTGCTATTCGTTCGCGACCGCCAGAACCCCAACATGTTCCACCCGCGCATCACGGCACAGCTCAACTTTATGTATGAGGCTCTGTGGCAGAACGACAAGGACGCGTTCAACCGCCTCTACAACGACTACTACTATCGCCGCAACAACGACTTCTGGTACCACGAGGCAATGAAGAAACTGCCGCTCTTGGCACAGGCAACACGCATGCTTGTGTGTGCCGAGGACCTTGGAATGGTGCCCGACTGTGTGCAGTGGGTTATGAACGAGCTGCGCATCCTCAGCCTTGAGCTGCAGTCGATGCCGAAGGACCCGACCGTGAAGTTCGGCCATCTCTCGCGCAATCCATACCGCTCTGTATGCACGCTCTCCACACACGACATGCCTACCCTCCGACAGTGGTGGGACGAGGACTGGGACCGCACGCAGGAGTTCTACAACACAATGCTCTATCGTGGCGGTGCCGCTCCGCATCCACTGCCAGGATGGCTCGCCCGCGACATCGTGTCGCGCCAGCTCACGTCGCCCTCGATGCTCTGCATCCTCTCGCTTCAGGACTGGTTTGCTATCGACGAGCGTGTGCGCCTGGACGATGCTAATGCCGAGCGCATAAACATTCCTGCCAACCCGAAGCACTACTGGCGCTACCGCATGCACATGACGATAGAGAAACTGCTTGCCGACCGAGACTACAACGATGAAGTGAAAGAACTCATCGACGAGGCGGGACGCCGGTAAAAGGCAAAGCTCCACCCCCAGCCGCCAAAGCTGCTTTTCCACTCACCGTTGGAAAGGGGAGGGGCATGCTTTTCAAATCATGTCACTCGACTTGAAATATCATTATTAATATAGTTATTGATATAAACAATTAAAAATAAGTGCCCACCTTCAGCCATCACGACACATATCACTCCCCTCTTCCACGGGGAGGGGAAAAGCCGCCCTGGCGGCTGGGGGAGGGGCTTTAAGTATATGAATCTCCGAACTCTTTTTCTCTCACTTCTCACCACCTGTGCCTGTCACCATACTTTTGCACAGACATTCAATGAAGTGGAGTATTCGCCTAAAGCGACAACTTTCAACCTGATAACATCGCCTGACGTAAAGAAAGTGGACGTGGTGCTCACCGACAGCGACGGCGATGCCGCCCGCGGGCTTGTGAAGTCGATGAAGCGCGTGGGGGCCGGCAAGTGGCGGCTCACCGTCAAGAACGACCTCAAGGGTAAGTTCTACGTATTCAGTGTATACAACCAGACACAGCCCGATGTCACTCCAGGCGTGTTCGCCAAGGCTGTCGGCGTGAACGGCAAGCGTGGAGCCATTGTCGATCTCAAGGATACCGACCCCGAAGGTTGGGCTGCCGACGTGCGACCGGCTATAAAAAATCCGTGCGACCTCGTCATATACGAGCTTCACCACCGCGACTTCTCGATGGACCTCTCGTCGGGCATCAAGCACAAGGGCAAGTTCCTTGCCCTGACCGAGCCTGCCGCCATCGATTATCTGCGCCGCTTTGGAGTGAACGCCATCCACATCCTGCCGTCGTTTGACTATGCGAGCGTTGACGAGTCGCGTCCCGATTCGGCACAGTATAACTGGGGCTACGACCCAGTGAACTACAACGTGCCCGAAGGCTCTTACTCCACCAATGCCGCTGACCCAAAGGCACGCATCCGCGAGTTCAAGCAGATGGTGCAGGCGCTGCACAAGGCTGGCATACGCGTAATCCTTGACGTGGTGTACAACCACACGTTTGACATCAATGGCTCCAACTTCCAGAAGACCTGGCCCGACTACTTCTACCGCAAGACTGCCGAGGGAAAGTACTCCGACGGCTCTGGCTGCGGCAACGAGACGGCTTCGGAAAAGCCATTGATGCGCGAGTTTATGAAGGAGAGCGTGGAATACTGGGTAAGGGAGTATCACATCGACGGCTTCCGCTTCGACCTCATGGGCGTGCACGACATTGAGACGATGAACGAGATACGTGCCGCTGTCGACAAGATTGACCCCTCAATATATATATATGGTGAGGGCTGGAGTGCCGGTTCGTGTGCCTATCCTCAGGACAAGCTCGCCATGAAGGCCAACACCCGCCAACTCAATGGCATCGGAGCCTTCTGCGATGACATGCGCGACGCGCTGCGCGGTCCGTTCTCCGATGACACGAAGGGCGGATTCCTCGTGGGCGTGCCTGGGCAGGAGGAGAGCATCAAGTTCGGCATCGCTGGAGCTATCAGCCATCCGCAGATAGACATGACGAAGGTGAACTATTCAAAGGCGGCTTGGACTAACGAGCCGTCGCAGATGATTGCCTACGTGAGCTGCCACGACGATATGTGCCTCACCGACCGTCTGCGTGCCACAGTGCCTTATATCACCGACGACGAACTGATACGTCTCGACCTCCTTGCGCAGACTGCCGTGCTCACGTCGCAGGGCGTGCCGTTCATCCTCTCTGGCGAGGAGATGCTGCGCGACAAGAAGGGCGTGCACAACTCCTACAAATCGCCCGACTCAATCAACCGTCTCGACTGGAACAATCTCAAGCGCTATCCGCAGGTGTTCGACTATTATACAGGTCTGATATCCTTGCGCCGTCAGCACCCTGCCTTCCGAATGGGCTCGGCTGACGAGATTAGACGAAACCTTGAGTTCTTGCAGGCTCCCGCAGGAGTCGTGGCTTACCGGCTGAAGAACAATGCTGGTGGTGACGCATGGCAGAACATCATCGTGGTGCTCAACTCGCAGAAGACTCCACAGACAGTCGATGTGCCCGAGGGCAGCTACACCATGGTGGTGGCTGGTGGCAAGGTGAACGCCGGAGGCATCGGACTGGTCAGCGGCAAGACGCTCACCGTTGCCCCACAGTCGGCACTGATTGTACATGATTAACTGTTTAAGAACAAATTTTATGAAGAAACTTCTACTTTCTGCCATTCTTCTTGGCGGAGCAATCAATATGAATGCAGCACAGAAAATCGACCGCATTGATCCAACCAACTGGTTTGTGGGCATGAAGAATCCGCAGGTGCAGCTCATGGTCTACGGCAAGGACATACGCTCTGCCGAGGTCACGACCGACTATCCAGGTGTGCGCATCGACTCGCTCGTGCGTCTCGACTCGCCCAACTACCTGCTTGTCTATATGAACGTGGGGGGCGCGCAGCCAGGAACGATGAACCTGCAGTTCCGTGCCCCTAAGGGCAAGACAACGGTGAAGTATGAGCTCAAGGCACGCGACATGCGTGGCGAGGACCACAATGGCTTCACCAATGCCGATGTGCTCTATATGCTTATGCCCGACCGCTTCGCGTCGAGCGGCAAGCATCTCGAAGTCAAAGGCATGAACCCTTATACCGTCAACCGCAGCGAACCGTCGCTCCGTCACGGCGGCGACCTTGAGGGCATACGCCAGCACCTCGACTACTTCACCGATCTCGGCGTGACAGCACTGTGGTTCACCCCGGTGCTTGAGAACAACTCGCCCGACCACGGCAAGCAGAGCACATACCATGGTTACGCCACCACCGACTACTATCGTGTTGACCCGCGCTTCGGCTCCAACGCCGACTACCGCCAGCTTGTGCAGGATGCCCATGCTAAGGGCTTGAAGGTGGTGATGGACATGATTTTCAACCACTGCGGCTTTGAGCATCCTTGGGTGAAGGACATGCCCACGAAGGACTGGTTTAACACTCCCGAGTGGCTCGCTCCCGAGAACCAGAAGGATGCCGTGAAGACCAAGACGATGGACGGCGACCAGATGACCAACGACAAGTATCTCCAGACGAGCTATAAGCTCACGCCGGTGCTCGACCCATACGCCTCGAAGGTGGATATGCACGAGACGGTAGACGGATGGTTCGTGCCCACAATGCCCGACCTTAACCAGCGCAACCAGCATCTTATGACCTATCTCATACAGAACTCGGAGTGGTGGATTGAAACTGTCGGCATCGACGGCATACGTATGGACACCTATCCTTATGCCGACCGCAAGGGCATGGCCCACTGGATGGAGGTGCTCAATGAGGAATATCCCAACTTCAACACCGTTGGTGAGACGTGGGCGACGGAACCAGCCTACACCGCCGCATGGCAGAAGGACTCGCCACTGGCAAAGGTGAATTCCAACCTCAAGACCGTCATGGACTTCTCGTTCTTCGACAAGCTCAATCAGGCGAAGACGGAGGAGACCGACGACTGGTGGAAGGGTTTCAACCGCATCTACAACTCGCTGTGCTACGACTATCTCTATGTCAACCCGAGCAACGTGATGGCATTCATCGAGAACCACGACACCGACCGCTTCCTCGGCGAAGGTCAGGACTCTCTTGCCCTCAAACAGGCTCTCGCCTTGCTGCTCACCGTCAACCGCATACCGCAGCTCTACTACGGCACTGAGATAATGATGAACGGCACCAAGCAGGTGACCGACGGCAATGTGCGTCGCGACTTCCCCGGCGGTTTCCCCGGCGACAAGCACAACGCCTTCGACAAGGCCGGACGCACCAAGGCAGAACAGGATATGTATCGCTGGACAAGCCGACTGCTCCACTGGCGACAGGGCAATGAGGTGATTGCCAAGGGCAAACAGACGCAGTTTTTACCAGTAAAGGGTGTGTATGTCGTTGCACGCACGCTTAATGGCAAGGCGGTGATGACTGTCATTAATGGCACGTCGAAGACTGCCGAGATGTCGACCGAGCGCTATCGCGAGATAATCGGCGAGCGCACCGAAGCTACCAATGTCCTCACAGGACATAAGATTGACCTCACGAAGAACGTGAAGCTCCAGCCACGTGGCGTGATGGTGCTCGAAATGTAAATCTGTGGCGGAGGTCTCCGGCCTCCGCTGCACCTAATAAATACTAACTATGAACAATTTTACTAAATCAATCGCAAGTATTATATGCGGTATGGGGCTTCTTCCCCTTAACGCCTCCGCACAGGGATGGCCATCGCAATATCAGGGTGTGATGCTCCAGGGATTCTACTGGGACAGCTATGACGCATCGGCATGGACAAAACTTGAGAGTCAGGCAGACGAGTTTGCGCAGTACTTCAAACTCGTGTGGATTCCGCAGAGCGCGTCGTGCGGCGGCAAGTCGATGGGCTACAACGACCTCTATTGGTTCACCAATTACAACTCGTCGTTTGGTTCCGAACAGCAGCTCCGCTCTATGATAAAGACATTCAAGGCGAAGGGCATCGGCACAATTGCCGACGTGGTGATAAACCACCGTGGCACCGTAAAGGATTGGTTCGACTTCCCCACAGAGACCTACAACGGCAAGACCTACACCATGACCGCCGCCGACGTGTGTGCCAATGACGACGAAGGCAAGGCTGCCGCAGCCGCCAAACAGCAGGGCGTGAGCCTTAGTGCCAACAACGACTCGGGTGAGGACTGGAGCGGTATGCGTGACCTCGACCATAACTCCCAGAACGTGCAGAACACTGTGAAAGACTATCTCCATATGCTCCTCGACGACTTCGGCTATACCGGATTCCGCTACGACATGACTAAGGGCTACGACGGCAAGTTCACTGGCATATACAATGCCGACGCCAAGCCGGAGTTCTCCGTAGGCGAATACTGGGACGGCAACAAGAGCGTGCTCATGCAGTGGCTCAATTCTACAAAGGTAGACGGTAAGATACAGTCGGCGACGTTTGACTTCCCCATACGCTACACCGTGCGCGATGCCGCCAACAACGGGGTGTGGTCGACACTCGCCACAGGCGGACTCGCCACCAACAACACCTATAAGCGCTATGCCGTGACATTCGTCGAGAACCACGACACCGAGAAACGCTCGGAGTCGGAGCAGCAGGACCCGCTACGCAAGGACACTCTTGCTGCCAATGCCTATATCCTTGCCATGCCGGGCACGCCCTGCGTGTTCTACAAGCACTGGATTGACTGCAAGCAGGACATAAAGAACATGATATTGCTGCGCAACCTTGTGGGCATAAGCAACGAAAGCTCCTACAAGCGCGAGGAGAGCAGCTCGGGACGTTTCGTATTCACCACCACTGGCACAAACGGCAAGCTGCTTGCTGCCGTGGGCACGACCGCCAACAAGTATAGTGCGCCCGCAGGCTATGCTCTCGCAGCCGAGGGCTACCACTGGCGTTATTTCATCGAAAATTTACAGGAGACGGCGTGGCCGTCGCTGCCGTCGGGACTCTACTACAACGAACCGACTGTGACACTGCGTGCCGTGTCGGCATCGGCCGGTGCACGGCTTGTATACACTCTTGACGGCTCGGAGCCGACAGCAAAGAGTGCTGCCGTTGACAACGGAACAAGCATAACTCTGCCTTCAGGAGAAACTACATTGAAGGTAGCACTGCTTGTCGACGGAAATGTGTCGGGCGTGCAGACGCGCACCTATGAGGTGAAGAGCTTCAAGCCATACGCAATATCGGTATATGTCAACACCGACAAGGTGGGCTGGGACAACGCCTACTTCTGGACTTGGGGTGGTGACAATACGCATGCCGCGACTAACAAGAAATGGCCTGGCGACAATGTAACAGAAGCCATGGAGAAGAATGGAAGAAAGTGGTTTGCCAAGAACTATAACATCAATACTCCTACTGACTATGTTAATTTCGTGTTTGCCGAGAAAGATGGTGTGCAGACGGTTGATGTCAGCGGCGTGACAGCCACATCCTATTATGAGGTGCAGGCCGACACAGACGACCAGGGACACTATCTCGTCAAGGATGTCACCGGTGAACAGCCTACCGCCATAGGCGCTGTCGCTCTTGAGGACCGTCTGACAACGGCTCCTACACAGGTGTGCTCACTCGACGGGCGTGTGCTGCGCCACTTCGGCAACGCAGTCTCTACCGCTGAGGCTCTCAACGGTTTGACAAAAGGCATCTATCTCGTCAATGGGAAGAAGGTGGCCATAAAATAATGACATCCGGATGCATCTTAAGCCGAAGGGCAAAACTGTCTTCATCAACGGGACGGTGGCGGGTTACAGCCTGCTGCCGTCCCGTTGCGGCTTATATATGGCATGTTTTGACAAATACCTTAAAAAATACATGGTTTTCTTACAATAATAACGCCAAACCAGCGTTATAAATACGTGTTTAAACGCTATAGAATAATAATAACCATAATGCTTACGCTTGTCTCCATGGGGAGCCACGCGCAGTACGACGTGTCGTTTAGCCATTACTTCGACATGGAACCGTCGTTCAATGCTGCCGCCGTGGGTAAGCAGTCAAAGCTCAATGTCGCAGCGGCATATGCCATGGACATGTCTGGATTCAAGCACAATCCGCAGACTATGTATGCCGGGGCGGACATGCCGTTTATATTTGCCAAGTCTTATCATGGCGCTGGCATGCAGTTCCTTAACGACAAGATTGGCCTGTTCACCCATCAACGGCTTGCCTTGCAATATGCCTTCAAAACGCGGCTGTTCGGCGGACAACTGTCTACTGGTGTTTCCATAGGCTTGCTCAGCGAGAGCTTTGACGGGACAAAGCTTGATCTTGACGACTCAAGCGACCCGGCGTTCTCATCGTCAAAACTTGACGGAAACGCTCTTGACATCGGCATTGGTCTGTACTATATGCATGGCTCTTGGTACATGGGGTTGTCGGCACAACACCTCAACTCGCCTCTTGTAAACCTTGGAGAGCGCAACGAGCTTAAGGTGGATGCCACTTATTATGCCACAGGAGGCTGCACGCTGCGGCTTCGCAACCCGTTCCTCAGTGTCAAGCCCTCATTCCTTGTGCGTACCGATGGGGTGGCATGGCGTGGCGACATAGGGGGACGCCTCGTCTACACCAACGACAAGAAGATGATGTATGTCGGAGCAAGCTATTCGCCTACCAATTCGGTGACGGTGCTCGTTGGAGGAAATGTGCATGGTATAGTGATGGGCTATTCTTACGAGATGTACACGTCTGCCATTAATCCTGGCAATGGCAGTCATGAGCTTTTTGTGGGATATCAAATGGATCTTAACCTTGCAAAGAAAGGAAAGAACCTCCACAAGAGTGTCAGGACACTTTAAATATGATAAGGATAAAAACAATAATAATATAGATGAAAACAAGAAAAAGTATAATTATTCTCAGCATTATGGCTGTGTCCATGATGCTTGCTGGCTGCTTCGGTGGCAAGGCGTCATCATCGTCTGGCCGTGGAGGTGAGGTGGTAGGCATCGGGGGACGCTCTTTTGTCGAGCCTACACCTTATGGCATGGTGAGGGTAAACCGTGGCTATCTCCACATGGGCATTGACAAGCAAGACTCGTTGTGGGGTAGGCAGACTCCAGTGAAGGACGTGTCTGTTGACGGATTTTGGATGGACGAGACCGAAGTGACTAACTCCGAGTATAAGCAGTTTGTCACTTGGGTGCGCGACAGCATCATCCGCACGCGGCTTGCAGACCCGCAGTATGGTGGTGACGAGACATACATGATTACAGAGGACAAGAACGGCGACCCGGTCACTCCTCATCTCAACTGGAAGAAGCCTCTGCCGCGCAAGCCCAATGAGGACGAGCAGCGTGCAATCGAGAGCGTATATACAACCAATCCCATCACGGGCGAGAAGATGCTCGACTACCGCCAGATGAACTACCGCTATGAAGTGTATGACTATACGGCTGCCGCGCTGCGCCGCAACCGCCTCAATCCAGAGGAACGCAACCTCAACACTGACGTGGCTGTGAACCCCGATGAGGCAGTGATGATATCGAAGGATACGGCTTATGTTGACGATGAGGGACGTGTGGTGCGACAGACTATCAACCGCCAACTCAGCGGACCATGGGATTTTCTCAATACATATATAGTCAATGTGTATCCCGACACAACGTGCTGGGTTAATGACTTCCCAAATGCGGAGAATGAAACTTATTTGCGCAACTACTATTCCAATCCGGCGTACAATGACTATCCTGTTGTAGGCGTGACATGGGAACAGGCGAATGCCTTCTGTGCATGGCGCACCGAATATCTGCTCAAGGGGCTCGGGGCTGAGGCTCGCTACGTGCAGCGCTATCGTCTGCCTACGGAGGCAGAATGGGAGTATGCCGCTCGTGGCA
>CALBYK010000099.1 GCA_937889855.1 uncultured Prevotella sp. | reverse complement strand
TTATAGCGGCTATCTTCTCGTCAGCTGCCTTAGAGCAACGCTCATAACATCCAGCACACTTGAAGGACGGATCCTTCACCTCTATGTAGAACTTGATCTTAGGCTCTGTTCCAGAAGGACGCACGCTTACCTTTGTACCGTCCATACAGAACCACTGAAGCACATTGCTTGTTGTAGGCATATTGAGTTTCTCAACGCTGCCGTCTTCCTTTGTGGCTGTAAGCGACTGGTAGTCTTTCCAAAGAGCGACTTTGCTACCTCCAAGTTCTTTCGGAGGATTTGCTCTGAAATCAGACATCATCTGTTTGATTTCATCAGCACCGGTCTTTCCAGGGCGCACAACATTGACAGTAAACTCCTTACTAAAACCATACTCTGCATATATCTGCATCAGAAGGTCATACAAAGTCTTGCCCTGATCCTTAGCCCATGCCGCAATCTCACAAATCAGACAGATAGAGGCAGGAGCGTCCTTGTCGCGCACCTTGTCATACGGCAGAAAGCCGAAACTTTCCTCACCGCCGCCTATGTAGTCCTGCTTGCCTTCGGAGATGGCTATCTCACGGGCTATCCACTTGAAGCCTGTGTAGCAGTCACGCAACTCGACATTGTTCTTCTCAGCAATCTTTGCAATGACCTCTGTAGTCACGATGGTCTTCACCAAGTAGTCGGTAGGCTTAAGTTTGCCGAGCTTCTTCTTGTTCTCAATGATGTAGTAGCAGAACATCATGCAAGTCTGGTTGCCATTGATAATCTGCCATTTGCCCTTGTCGTCACGACATACAATGGCAAGACGGTCAGCGTCGGGGTCGGTAGCCACAACCAGATCTGCATTGAGCTTGGTTCCGAGCTTCATGCCCAATGTCATAGCCTCAGCATTCTCTGGGTTAGGAGACACAACTGTCGGGAAATTACCGTCAATCACCATCTGCTCAGGTACAACGTTGATATTCTGGAACCCCCAAGAGCGGAGACACAACGGAACAATCACACGTCCTGTTCCATGCATAGGCGTGTAGACGATGTTGAGGTCCTTCTGACGGAGAATCACGTCTTGGTCAATCATAGCAGTATGGACAGCCTGCATGTAGTCGAAGTCCATCTCTCCACCAATAATCTTTATTTTGTCCCAGTTAGCCTCAAACTTCACATCATCAATGCTGACCTTGTTCACCTCTTCGATGATGCCAGTGTCATGTGGAGCAAGCACCTGCGCTCCGTCACTCCAATAAGCCTTGTAGCCATTGTATTCTTTCGGGTTGTGCGATGCCGTAACATTCACGCCTGCCTTTGCCCCAAGCTGGCGGATAGCGAAAGATATTTCAGGAGTCGGGCGGAGACTCTCGAACAAATAAGCCTTGATACCGTTGGCGGAGAAGATAGCTGCAACAGTTTCAGCGAACAAACGCGAGTTGTTGCGGCAGTCATGGCCAACCACTACAGAAAGATTCTCCTCACCAGGGAATGCCTTGAGAATGTAGTTTGCAAAACCCTGTGTGGCCATACCTACGATATACTTGTTCATACGGTTTGTTCCGGCACCCATAATGCCGCGCAATCCACCCGTACCAAATTCAAGGTTCTGATAAAAAGCGTCAATAAGAGCCGACTTGTCCTCGGCGTCCTCCTTACGTGTATTTTCATCAAATGCTGGAGCAAGCCATTGCTTAGCTCTTTCCTCACACTGGGCTATAAGCTCTTTGTTGTTTTCCATAATTTAAGTATGTGTTTACGTTAATATATTGTTTTATTTTTTAGCTATACAAAGATACAATTTCTATCGGTAGATAATGTTCATGCCGGCACAACATTAACTTTGTTTAACCCATTTGTCTGTTATTTGCCACCAAATCAAGCATTAGCGTCACCTCATAGTCATTAATACCATTAACTTTAAGCACGATTCGATCTTCCGTGAAGACATCCGACATATTCAGTTCTTCCGTACCTTGGCACTGGTCAGCATATCGACCAAAAAGTTCTACAGCTGACCGTATTTTACCCGATGCCCATTTAGCGTACCCTCCATTCAGCAGGTCGTCAGGAGTGCATATGCCACCGTCAATAATCATATCGTATAACCTTTCCGCCTCACTTGACTGCGCGTTCATCATGTATCCCCATGCTATAGCCCGCTTCACGTCCATGTCGGTTCCGTCTTCATAGTCAAGCCTGAACAAGTCAGCCAAGCCTTCCTTTGCCTTACCGCTGTTTATCACAGACAAGCTTCTGCGCAACACGTATGGTTTAAGTGCGCCTTCTGCGTCTATCAGTTTACCATAAATATCAGCCGCCTTGTCATATTCACGCAGCATGAACAACGAGTCGCCAAGCCCTCTCAGCTCAATTGCGCTTGGCTGTCTCCCTATTGCCAGACTCTCAAACACCTGACGCGCTTCAACATATTGTTTGAGACGCATAAGGGAGAGAGCCATTATGAGCGAGAGTTCAGCGTTATCGTTCCATTCTATTACGCTTCTTCGGACAAGAACTATCACTTCGTCATAATACTTTTGCTTATACAAGAATTTCGCCACGACTTCAACCACATCCCCGAGAAGTCCCACTATGTTTTTATTGGCAACAAAGAATGAGCTTGAAACATGAGAGCCTCCACCAACGGCAAAGGGGTTGGCAAAGTCACTTCTGTCACTGTATAGTGCAAAGAAGCGGTAAAGATCCTGCAGATACATACGGCGTATATAAGCAGCCGACTCCTTGTCGGTCTCATTACTGTCGGCCGGCAACTGGCTGCTTGCCATCATCTCCCTCACACCCGCTGGCAACCTGTCCATTACCCTTGCCAACGCAAAGACAAACGAATATTTGTCCGAGTCGCAGAACGACCCATTTTGCAATACATTCCCAATAAATTCTGTCCCGTCTGCTTCAAGCACATCAGCCACATACGTGTTATACATATAAAAAGGTGTAAACCAGTTGCTCATATCGTCAAAGAATGAAAAGCGTTTCATATGTGAGAAGCCGCTGAAAAAGATGTCGATGCCCGATTTCTGCATTTCTCTCAT
>CALBYK010000098.1 GCA_937889855.1 uncultured Prevotella sp. | reverse complement strand
TACCGGAATCCATGAGGTTCCGCGCGTAGGAATACCACACTCAAAGGGCTGACCCTTAACCGGGTTGTACGACCGAGGACCCACGAGTTTTGCTATCACGTAGGCTCCCACTACCAATACAACAGCCGTCAAGATGACTGTGATTAATAAGATAAAATCCATAAAAATTATTAAAACAATTATTCGTTGTCAACGTCTGTGGATGCCGCTAAGCATCCGAATTGCAATTTTCAGTTTGCAAAGTTAGCAATAAATATTGGAATGTTGAGGAAAATTAAGGAAAATATAGTTATATGGTTGAAATAATGATGATAAAAGGCGACACGCAAGAAGCAAAAGAAAAGGCTGACAAGAATCCGAAGCCAGACGTGAAAACAGCGCCTTTCAAAAGAAAGACGCCAAATGTATCAAGATGAACATATCGCAATGCAATCCTAATTTCTGTATTCTGTTGGATTCACGCCAAGGTTATGCAAAACGTAACGGCTAAAATAAGCCGGGGACGAGAAGTTGAACATATCGGAAATCTGCACAAACGACAACGATTTGTCGCGCAACAACCGTGAAATGTCGAGCGCGGTGTAGTGGTTTATCCAGAAGTTGGCTGCATAACCGCTCACCGCCTTCGACACTTCCGAGAGGTATTTGGATGTGACGCAGAGTTTGTCAGCATACCACGTCACCTCACGGTGGCTGCGATACTCTCCACTCTCAAGTAACGAGAGAAAACGGTTCTTCAGCATGGCATATTGGCTGGACACGTCACTCTCCTTGTAAAGCGTAGCATGAAAACCGAAGAAGTTAATAATCAGTGGCTGCACCTTGTTAAGTATCATGTCGTAGTAGAACTTATGCCCAGTCTGCATCATACGAATTTGCAGGTTGTCAAAGTTGCGTTTGTATTGCTCAAACTGCATGGGAGTGGGGTTAAGGAACAAGGCGAGTTGTCCTTTCATACCATAGTTGCTTTGTGGAGTGCTCAGTTCTATAAACTTGGAGGATATGTACACTATCGTGACATGGAAATTTTCTCAGGCTTTACTCTCTCCGCCAGATTTCCCCTGCGCACAATCATCAAGTCGCCCTGCTTTATTTTGAGCTCCTTGCCATTGAAAACAATACGGCAAGAGCCGTCAAGACAAAGGGCATGTCCTAAGTATTCCTTGTACGGCCTCTTGCCTATGTCGTTCAGATTGTCTGTTATTATGATGTTCTGTCCATATAAAGCCTCCTGTGTTTATATTCTAACGCTCTATTAATAACGAGCGACAAAGCAAAATATTTTTACGACAGATCTAATTCTTTTATTTATATAAACTTACAAACCATTCTTGACAAGCCAGTCGTTCAAGAGTTCGGCAAGCTGCTTGTTGCTCAAGTCCTGCATCAGAAAATGAGTGTTGCCGCGAATACCGATTTTCGGGAGTTCCACCAAAGTAGCTTTGCCACCATGCTTGTTGATGCACGCCACAAATTTGCGTGCCATCTGTAAGCGTACTCGCAAATTCTCATCACCCAAATTCTTGCTGGGTTTTTCTGGAATGTAGTCGCCAAGGTAAAGAATGATTGGTATTTGTGTAAGCCTTTTGAAAGGTTTGCATATTTATTCACTTTTGATGTCATGAGGCGGATAAATTTCTGCCATATGCCCAATATCTTTTGTACAATGGGCATTTGTTTGTGCGATATTTGCGGAAAATGAGTAACTTTGCACTCCAAACGAAATGCGAAGAAATGAATAAAAATGCACCACACATAATTGACGTGGAGGGTGTCGTCAAGCGCTTCGGTGACAAGATTGCCCTTGATGACATCAACCTCCACGTGCGCAAGGGCGAGTTCCTCACCATCCTCGGCCCCTCGGGCTGCGGCAAGACCACCCTACTGCGCCTGCTCGCGGGCTTCGAGACAGCCACCGAGGGCAGTATCGCCATCGGCGGGCGCGACATCACGCAGGTGCCACCATACAGGCGCAGCGTGAACACCGTGTTCCAGAAGTACGCCCTCTTCCCCCACCTCAACGTCTACGACAACGTGGCGTTCGGCCTGCGGATGAGCCGCACGCCAAAAACGGAGATAACGCCACGTGTGAGGCGCGCCCTGAAGACCGTCAACATGAGCGGCTACGAGTGGCGCGATGTTTCGACCCTCTCCGGCGGACAGCAGCAGCGCATAGCCATAGCGCGCGCCATCGTCAACGAGCCCGAGGTGCTGCTGCTCGACGAGCCGCTTGCCGCCCTCGACCTCAAGATGCGCAAGGACATGCAGCTCGAGCTAAAGGAGATGCACGAGCGGCTGGGCATGACCTTCGTCTACGTGACCCACGACCAGGAGGAGGCGCTCACCCTGAGCGACACTATCATCGTCATGAGCAACGGGCGCATACAGCAGACAGGCACTCCCACCGACATCTACAACGAGCCCAAGAACGCGTTCGTGGCCGACTTTATCGGCGAGAGCAACATCCTTTGCGGCACGATGCTCGGCGACTGCCTCGTCAGCGTGGCGGGCACGGAGCTGCCGTGCGTAGACAAGGGATTCGGGCAGGGCGAGCCTGTAGACGTGGTTATACGCCCAGAGGACATCGAGCTGCGGGCGGACGCAGGAGGGGCGCAGTTCGCCGGACGCATCACTTCGTCCATCTTCAAGGGCGTGCACTACGAGATGCTCGCCGAGACCGACCACGGCTGCGAGCTGCTCATCCAGAACTACCGCCACTTCCAGGTGGGCCAACGCGTGGGCATGAGCGTAGCCCCCGATGGCATACACATTATGCGTAAGGAGCGCACAGCCAATGTGCTGAAGGCACGGGTGGCGCGCGACGGCGTGGTGGAGGTGCTCGGTGTGGAGACGCGCTGTCAGCTAGCAGAAAACACGCACGCGGGCGACGATATAGAGGTGGAGATTCCGTTCGACGGCGTAGAGCTGTTCGACAATGAGCAGGACGGCACGTTCACGGGCGATATCTCGTTCATACTCTACAAGGGCGACCACTACCATCTCACCATAGACACCGACTGGGGCGAGA
>CALBYK010000097.1 GCA_937889855.1 uncultured Prevotella sp. | reverse complement strand
ACGCCAAGGTTACGCTGCCTTTCGGCATCACATACGCATTCAACGCGTCGCCGCGCTACCAGTATTTCTACAACCGCTACTTCATGTCGGCCGACCGTCCTGACACCAACGCACAGGACCGTGGCGTTGACCGCGGATGGGGCAAGCGTTTCGACTGGTCGCTCAACAACACCATCACCTGGGACCACACCTTCGCCAAGAAGCACCACTTCATCCTCACCCTCGTGCAGGAGGCAGAGGAACTCCGCTACTGGAGCGACAACATATCGGCACGCGAGATTCTTCCGTCCGACGCTCTCGGGTTCCACAACACGCAGAACGCCATGCTTGAGAAGAGTAGCTTCTCGACAAGCGACTCCCACCAGACTGCCGACGCCCTCCTCGCACGACTGTTCTACAGCTACGACGACCGCTACATGATTACGGCCTCTGTACGTCGCGACGGCTACTCGGCATTCGGCAACAACAACCCGTATGCCACGTTCCCGTCGGTGGCTCTCGGATGGTCGTTCACCAACGAGAAGTTCTGGAAGTGGAGCAACATAATGAACACCGGTAAGCTGCGTCTCTCTTGGGGCAAGAACGGCAACCGCTCGCTCAGCGACCCGTATGTGGCTCTTGCCGACCTCAACTCTGGCACAGGCAAGACAATGAACTACATCACCGGCGGCAACATCGTCGACATGAAGTACCTCAGCGTGAACCGCTTGGCCAACCCTAACCTGCAGTGGGAGAAGACGGAGGCCATAAACGTGGGTCTCGACTTCGGATTCCTCAACGACCGCATCACGGGCAGCATCGACTACTACCACATGATGACCAAGGACATGATTATGAACCAGCGTCTGCCGGGATTCACGGGCTTCGGAAGCATCACCACCAACCTCGGACAGGTGAACAACGATGGTCTTGAGGTGTCAATCAACTCGCTCAACATCAAGGAGAAGAACTTCGAGTGGCGCACAAGCTTCGGACTCTCTTGGAACAAGAACACCATAAAGAAACTCTACGGCACCTACGAGGACGTGCTCGACAAGAACGGCAACGTCGTAGGACGCAAGGAGTCGGACGACCTCTCCAACGGTTGGTTCATAGGCAAGTCTATCGGCACCATCTGGAACTACGAGGTGACAGGCATTTGGCAGGCCGACGAGTATGAGGAGGCTGCCAAGTACGGACAGCGCCCGGGCGACCCGAAGGTATGGAACAACCCAGACAACGACCAGTACAACGAGGACGGAACCGTGAAGAAGATTGTCTACGACAACGACGACAAGAAGTTCCTCGGACAGACCACTCCGAAGGTGCGCTGGAGCCTGCGCAACGACTTCACCATCTTCAAGAACTGGAGCATCGGCATCAGCATGTACTCGCTCATGGGACACAAGAGTCTCTCTGGCTGGTATCTCAACAACGACAACGGCGGCTCGCTCATAACAAAGCAGTGCAACGCATGGGTGAAGGGCTACTGGACACCGGAGAACCCGACCAACAAGTATGCCCGTCTCGACGCGCAGGGTCCGACCGGCGCAACCGGCGCACAGAAGCTCATCAACCGCTCGTTCGTGCGTTTCGACAACCTCTCAGTTGCCTACACCTTCCCGAAGGAGTGGCTCGCCTCTACAGGCATCAGCCGCCTGAAGCTGTTCTTCAACATCAAGAACCTCGGCACTATCCACTCTTCCGACTGGGAGTATGGCGACCCCGAGACAGCAGGTCTCGCAACACGTACCTATACCTTCGGTATGAACATCACGCTCTAAACCAATAACTCATTTTAAAAGCATATTCATTATGAAAACCAATATAGTTAAGCATATAGCAATGGGACTCGCTGTTGTAGCAGGCACGTCGGTAATGTCAAGCTGCTCACGCGACTTCCTCGACCCGGACCCTCTGTCTATGTATGAGCCGGGCAAGACATTCTCAACAGAGTCGGGTCTGCAGGCTGCGCTCGCAATGGCCGACCGCCACCTCTGCAACAACTACACATACTACAACAACAAGAACATCTCCGTTCCTATCGCCACTGAGTATCTCATGTCCGACCTCATGGTATACGGCAAGACCGACCAGGGTGGCGGCATCTGGGACGACATCAACAAGAAGCTCACGCCTACCAGCGGTATGCAGGAGAACGACAACAACTACATCTCGTTCTACTGGGACCAGGGCTACACCGGCATCAAATATGCCAACACCATACTCTCCTACATCGACGGTGTGAAGGGACTCTCCGAGGAGACGAAGAACGAGTATAAGGGCCGCGCCTATTTCCACCGTGCCTATCGCTACTACAATCTATGCTGGCAGTGGGGCGATGTGCCGTTGGTGACCAAAATCCTTGAGGTGCCGAAGCAGAACTACAAGTCGACAAAGCGCGACGCCATCCTCCGCATGTGCGTCAGCGACATGGAGAAGGCTGTAGAGTGGGTTCCGTCGCAGAAGCAGATGTCTACCATCGGCATGGTCAACAAGGAGGCTTGCCGCATGCTCCTCGCCAAGCTCTATCTGTCGATAGGCGAGTGGAAGAAGGCAGAGCAGCAGTGCGACGAGCTTATCAACAACTCCGGTCTCGCCCTTATGAAGCAGTCGTTCGGCAGTGCCGAGGACGCCGAGGGCGGCGAGCCTGAGACATGGAAGATCACACGCAACGTCATCTGGGACCTGCACCGTCCGGTGAACAAGTATCGCTCGGACAACACCGAGACCATTCTCGCCATGCTCAACATTAGCGACCAGCGCCACGTCGACTATCTCACAATGCGTATCTTTGGTCCAAACTGGAACGACAATGGCAATCTCAAGGCTCCTGACGGCAAGGCAGCCGGCA
>CALBYK010000096.1 GCA_937889855.1 uncultured Prevotella sp. | reverse complement strand
TCGGATTTCTGTATCTCTACATAAGAGATGCAGAAATTGATATAAAACTCTGATTGCATTGATATTAGTGAAGCTACTTGCCGCTAATGTCTTTAAATAAAAAATAGAAAAGACGCATGTGAAGATTTTTTTTTGCCTTTAATCCGCTTCTTTCCAATAAATTTATTAAATTTGCAACAGATTTCCGTATCTCTGACGTAGAGATTCGGAAAAGGGAACTGTTTTGGGAAGGAGTTGTTGACAGTGATTCGGACATCAGGCAGTTCCAAGGGGTGCGGATTATCACGCTCTTGGGTCAGGAGTACATCCGTGATTAGAGGTTTCAACTGTGCGAAATAGACTAACCATCCCCTTCCTTGCCAAGTGTCATAAAACCATTGTTTTAGGACACGGGGGAATGAGAAGTACGCCCTGGCCCGAACAACCGAGAACCAAACAATGACACAACAAGACAGACAAGACAAAAACTGGTATGCTTTCAAGATTTTCTTTGGCAGGGGAAAGCCGGTCAAGGCTTATTTTGAGACAAAGAATTACGAGTATTTCTATGATGTAAAGAAGCAATATTTAGACAAAAAAGACAACAAACAGAAGATAGAGGAAGTTCCCGTCATGGCGAACATTATTTTCCTTCGTTCCACAAGACGAGAAGCAGAGGAGACAGAGCGTTATTTTCTTAACAAGATTATGCTCTATCGCTGCAAGAACGAAGAAGACATGAAGGTACCTTCCGTCATCTCTGAACGTGACATCCGCATCTTCAGGATTGTAGCCAACTCCGGTGTTGAGGGGCTTGATTTTTATGATGAGTACAATCCTAAATTCATTAAAGGAGACAAGTTTCGTGTTATCAGCGGACCGTTGGCTGGTGCTGAGGTTTATGTGGTACGCATAAAGAAGGACCACAAGCTTTATGTCAGTATTGAGGGATTGTGTGGTGTCACTACAGGCTACATCCCCAAGGCATTTCTGCAGAAAATCTAACTCTATAGGATGTGTCGAGCTTCCGTTATACACGCATCAAGAAAAAAAATCAGCCAAATCCGTATTCGTAATTCAACGTAAACACGGATTCGCCTGATTTGTCTTACAAGTTTCTTGTCCAAGCCTCTTTAGCCGTTTCTGCCAAACTTTAGAGCGTTTTGTATTCCCGCTCCGCATTGAAGCAAGGACAAGCCTTCCGCGCGTCAAGCGTATGGTGTGCCACAATGAGCGCGCGCGGATAACGCCCCCTCAGTTCACGCAGCAGTCGCAGCAAGGCTTCCTTCTGCTCCTTTGTGCGTGTGTCGGCAGGGCAACCGCCAGCGTCAAGCCCTCCCTCGTAGCACACCCCGATGCTGTACTTGTTATGGTTCAGGCAATGCGCACCTACTCTCGCCTCAGGTCTTCCCTTCTCTACAGAGCCGTCCCTGCGTACAACATAGTGGTAGCCAATGCCGCTCCACCCGCGCTTGCGGTGCCACGTGTCAATCTGCTTGGCACTCGATGTTTGGTCGGGCCGCACGGCGGAGCAATGGATGATGATGAGAGTTATTGTCCGCATGAGTCGTCATTGTCTATATGTTTATACTTGGCGTCAATGCCTGTGACAGCCCCGGTGAAGGTGAGAATCTCGCCAAAGGCGGTAAGCACACTCGGATCAATCACTCCTGTTGGCGGAACAACGAACGAAGCCCCGAGCAAGGCCAGTCCGGACAGCAACAGCATAAGGCACATTGCCACTTGATGGTTTCTTAATTTTTTCTTCATAATAATATGGATATTACATTAAACATAATAGGAGGGGCTGTAGTGGGTATGGCATCCTGCCATACCCTCCTACTTTTTAGTCGCCCATTCCGCCGTCACCGTCCTCAGAGCCAGAGCTTGGTGGGGTAGTTGATGTTCCTGAGCCACTGGCAGAGCCGCTGCCAGAACCGCCCGAAGGCTTGTTCTCGCCGCTGTTGTCGTCTGGCGACGCAGGCTTCTTCTTTGCAGTCTCCAAGTCAACCGTTGACTCGTTGGCCTTCTCTGCCTTCAGCACGGCAGCTTGAGCCGCACGGCTTGCCACGAGTTTGAACTCTGCTTGCGAGCGTAGGTTCACGAGGTCGTCACCAGGGTTGAACTTTATGTTCACTTCCTTGATGTTCTCTTCGGTGAACTTGTCCATCGACACCGCACCCTCACAGTTCATGGAGACGCTGAATACCCCAAACTCGCCGAGCTTAATCTTGTTGCCGTTGAGCAGTTGCTCCACCAAGCAGTCGCACATATCCGACAAGATGGCTTTCACCATACCACGGCTATACC
>CALBYK010000095.1 GCA_937889855.1 uncultured Prevotella sp. | reverse complement strand
GTCCCTCGTGTCTACCAATTCCACCATTGCGGCGCCTGTGTCGTGTCTGCATAGGTATAAGTAAATAAAAAAGGCAGCATTTCTGCTACCACTCATTATAAAACCATTACCTATATGAAAAGAGCGGCAAACGAGACTTGAACTCGCGACCCCAACCTTGGCAAGGTTGTGCTCTACCAACTGAGCTATTGCCGCATATCGCTTTATTGCGAGTGCAAAGGTAATAATTTTATCCGAAATAGCAAAAATAAATGAGGAAAATTAGTATCTTTGCGTTGATTTTTCTTCACTGGAAACAAAAAAACGCAAGATTAAACATTACAATTACACAGCAATACTGCGACAAGACTATCGTAATGCTGCGACAATGCCAACGTAACACGGTTACAAAACCACCGTAACAAACCTAAAAAACTATGGACTATACATTATACAACTATTCACTGACCACAGCACTGGTGCTGATGCTCTTCTTCGCCCTCTACTTTGTCACGGCAAGAACACCCGAAAAACCTATCTTCTCCAACTACATGCGCTCGCGCCGCATCATGGGAGCTGCTCTGCTGCTGCTTTCTGCCAACTACTCCGTCCATCTGTGCTGCGGACTGCGCTTCCGCAGTCCCAACGCCGCTATACTGATGAACATATCAACCTACTTCCTCTGCTACTGGCTCTTCAGTTCGGCACTCACCGCCCTACTCGACCGCACCTATCTCACACGGCACCGCTTCACATGCCATATCTCTTATTGGATGCTCTACACGGCAACAGCCTGCTGCATATTTGCCACTACACAAGGCATATGGCAACACACGGGACTGATGGCGATGGCACTGTGTCTGCTGGCATACGGAATAATGCTCTCGCGGCGACTGATACTCACCTATCGCCGCGCCGTGAGTCTGTTCGACGACACACACTCCGAGCACATTGCCGCCTACATACGGTGGATGTCGATATTCACGTGGTGGGCACTGATTTACGGCGTGAGCTGCGGAGTGTGGACTTTCCTGCCCGACAAGTATGTATTCGTCTGGATTCTGTCGTCCATACCATTCTATATCTATCTCTACTGCTCTTATATGAACTACCTACTTTTCTACGAGCAGGTGGAGAGCATCCTTGAAAGCGAAACTGCCACAACCGACGACACTGACACCGCATCTACCGACATTCCTGCCTACCACGCCACCATAGAAAAAAATCTCAAAGGATGGCTCGCCGGCAACGGCTTCACACGTCAGGGACTGACCATCGAGGAACTGGCACTGGAGCTCGGCACCAACCGCACCTATCTCTCGGCCTACATCAAAGCTACGTTCCACGTGTCGTTCCGCGAATGGATAGCTGCCCACCGCATTGAGTATGCCAAACAACTGCTCATGGAGGAGCCACGAAAGACAGTGGCGGAAGTGTCGGAGGCTTCGGGATTCATGTCGCTGAGCTACTTCACGAAGATATTCACAGAGAAAGAAGGCAGTTCGCCTGCAAAATGGAGGAAGCATTAGGAGATACGGTCCGGAGAACGTAACTCCGGACACTTGCTCTATCAACAATATTTGCTCTATCAACAAAAGTTGTCGTTGCCGTAACGACAACTTTTTTGTTTTGCGCTCAAAACTTGCTGTGCACTAAAAGGTTGTACTTGCGGCAAACGGTTATTATTCCTAAATTTGCAATATCACACTACACGCTAAAAAAGAGAAAGAAAAGACAACAAACAATAATAACCACAAAAAAAATCAAGCTATGACAAAGAACATTTTCCGACTGGCACTCATGGCAACCGCACTAACCCTTTGGGGATGCTCAAGCCACGACGACGAGCCGCAGAACGACTCGCCACTGTACATAACCATCTCCACCGACATCGACCCAATGACACGTGTCTACACCACTGGCAACAAGCAGATATTCGGCAATGGCGACAAGGTGAGCATCTATGCATGGACTGGAGCTAAGGACGTGGCACCGTCAGCCGACACACGCGTGCTGAACAACGCCATCAACGTCTACGACCAAAGCAGCGGCACATGGACACCAGAAACACCCATGCTGTGGAAAAATCCTGTGGAAAAGCATTACTTCATCGGAGTGCATCCCGTGAACGAGAATCCCGTGGACGACCTCTCAAAGGTGCCGTTCACATATAACAACACCTTCTCGTACTACAACGACGTGTATGTGGCGGTGAACAATACGGGGCTGCTGTCGTCGGCCAATCCCGTCAGCCTGACATTCAAGCATGTCATGGCAAAAATACTTGTGGAATTGACTTACAGAGACCAATTTGGCGGAGGCATACCTGACAACGTGGAAGGCGTGACACTGACCAACACCGCAACCGACGCGACCATCAACTACCTCACGGGGGTAGTCACACCAAGCCAAGACCGGCACGACTTTGAGGTGCGCCCGCTCAGTTCAGAGCACAGACTGTACGAATCTGTCATCATTCCGCAGGATGGCATCAACACCATCACCGTCAGAATCGGAGGCGAGGACTTCACCTACACACACCCGACAGACATAAAACTCACGCCTGGCACCGTCACTAAAATCGTACTCAGCGTGGGACGTGACGGAATAAAATTCGGCAACATGGACATCATATCGTGGACCGAGACCCCTGCCATCAATGGCAACACCAGCGGGTACAACATGGCACAATACATCACCGACCCTGCCAAGACCGACATGATATACTCGCTCGTGGACAAGGAAGGCAACAAGGGACGTATATACGAGATGGACTATACCGCCGACTATAAACTCGACGACATCCTGGCGGAGAACACTACTGACATCAACAGTCTGACTTCATTCGTGGCACGAAAACTGTGGGACGTGCAGCCTTCCAATGCACCAAAGATGATGTTCGACGCAGGATGCAGTGCATTCGCATCCACCGAACCCACATCGGGCAACTATCTTATGGGACGCAACTACGACTTCTGCCACAAGGAAGCCGACGGCAAGGAGGCTGAAATCGCCGCCATCGTGGTGAAAACACACCCCGCAGGAGGCAAGAAGGCTGTATCGGTGGTCGACGGCTACTGGCTCGGAATGAAGCGCGGCTTCTTCACCGACGGCAAGACCGACCTCTCAATGCTCATGGCTGCCCCATATGCTTTCATGGACGGCATCAACGAGGACGGATTCGCCATCGGAGTGCTGCATCTCGACGGCAAGCCCACCGTGCAGAACGAAACGGGCAAGAAGAACGTGGCGATGAACGTGGCAATGAGAATGCTGCTCGACAAGGCTGCCGACGTGAACGAGGCCGTGGCACTGCTCAACCAATACAACATGCACATGACAAGCCCCGCCGGAGGCAGCTTCCACTTCTATATGGCCGATGCCAAGGGCAAGTATGCCATCGTGGAATATGTGAGCGAGAACGGCGACATCGAGGAAAGTCCCTGGAAAATTGACGTGATGACCGACAACGACATGTACCGATATGTCACCAACTTCTACGTGTCCGAATATATGAAGGACACTCCATACGGAATAAACAAGTCGGAGCACGGCAAGGACCGCTATGAGAAGATGCTGCGCGCACTGTGGAACTACGACTTCAAGACGAACACGTATGAAGCAGTGAACCTGCTCGACGCTGTGTCGCAGGCACCAAACACAAAAGACCCCACATCGCACACACAGTGGTCGTCGCTGTACAACCTGACAAACAAGACGCTCACGCTGTATCTGCTCCGCGAGTTCTACGGGGCGCAGGTGTATGAGTTCAATCTTTAGAAACTTCTCTTTAACATAAAAACGGATAAATGGGAAATATGCTCAGTCAACACCACATTTCAACCTGCATTGCGGCAACTGCTTTTGCGCTCGCCGCCTGCACGCAGGAGTATGACGACAACACCGCGCGTCTGCCCGGCGGCAAATATCCCATGACATTCGCCGCCATTGTGCAGCAGCCCTTGTCTGCCACGCCACACACACGAGTGGTCGACACAGACGTGGGCTCTGCCATCGACTGTTCATGGAGCGATGGCGACAAGATAATGGTGACCGTGACTGCCCTGGCAGACGACTTCACCGCACACTCTTCGTGCACGCTCAAGGCAGACGGAAGCGTGACAAGCTACGACCCGCAGATATACTGGCAATCAATGGGAGCACACAGCGTCAACGCCTGGTATGCCAACATCTCAGACAACCATACATCCGACAACGCTATTGACATAAGCGACCAATCGAATGGACTGGCGTATGTGCTGAAGTCGGAACCCACAACCCACACATACTACGACAACAAAAGCACGATTGCCCTACGCTTCACCCACCAGCTTGCCAAGGTGCGCGTGATGCTTACCGATGTCTCCGGCAATGCTCTAAACACCACCACAGCAGCAGTGGAAATCAGACAATGCTACACAGCATGCAACATAAGCAACGGCAACATTACACCAGTTGGCAAAGCCAACGGCAACGTGAAGATGATGCACCCGACCGACACCGGCGGCTACTTCGAGGCCAATGTCATACCGGATGACAACGGCATAAGCCGACAAAAACATGCACTAAACGTGGAGGTCAACGGAAAGAAAACAACGGCAAGCCTTGCGCAAGCCGTAACTTTTGAGAAAGGAAAAATTTACACGTTCACCATAATGGTGAAATAAACGGGAGAGGGGGCGTCCCGCCCCCGACAGAATTCAGCTTATCTGGTATATTGCTTTCCAGTTTCTGATCTGTCGGGGGCGAGACGCCCCCTCTCCCAGTCTGATTAGCACCCCTTGTGGGTCATTATCTCAAGCACCATCTCGTCAGTCTTGTTCATCGCCTCGGCGCCGATGCTCGTGAGGTTGCGTATGGAGCGGTCAACATCATCGTCGATGATGCCCTCGACAGAGCTCACACACTTGCCTTCGATTGAAAGCAGGGCTGAGAGCAGGGCTGTCGACACGCCCGACGAAATCTTCAAGGCGCACGACGGCTTGGCGCCGTCGCATATCATGCCCGTGATATTGGCTATCATGTTCTTCACCGAGTTGCACACGCGCTGGTAGTCGCCTCCCATAAGATAGGTGATGCCGCAGCTTGAGCCTATGCTCGCCACAACGCAGCCGCATAGAGCCGACAACTTGCCGAGATTCTGCTTGATGTAGATGGCGGTGAGGTGCGACAGAGTGAGGGCACGGATGAGCTCTTCCTCGGTGTTCTCGTTCTCCTCGGCATACACAGCCACGGGATTGGTTGCGCAGATGCCCTGGTTGCCCGAGCCGCTGTTGCTCATCACCGGAATCATGGCTCCGCCCATACGGGCGTCAGTAGCAAGTGCCGTCTTGGATATGATATGCGAGAAGATGGAGTTGCCGAAGATGCCATGGCTCAACGGGCGGTCGATGGTCTTGCCAAGACAATGGCCATAGTTGCCCTTCTTCGACTCCTCTGCGGCACGCAGGTTGTAGTCGCGCGTCTTGAGGATGAACCTTATCTCGTCGAGAGGCGCAGTCATCGCGAAGTCGTAAACAAGACGCATGCTGAGGCGGATGTCGTTAGTGGCTGCCTCGCCTTCCTTAGGCTGGCGGTTGTCGAGCACAGCCACTCCGTCACGCTCGACATATACAAAGTTGGTGTGCGAGTGGGCAATTATGGCTGTAGCCTCATGACCCTCTGCCTCGCAACGCGCCTCAACATACAGCTTCTCCGTTATTCCGCGCTTCAACTGTATGTCGATATGGTCGCCTGATATATATAGCTTGCCTTCCTCGAGGGTGTCGGGGGTGAGGTCCTTGAGTACCTCAAGCTGATACTCCGACTTGCCGACGAGCGCGCCGAGAGCAATGGCTATCGGCAAGCCTATCATCCCTGTTCCGGGTATGCCCACACCCATGGCGTTCTTTAGGATATTGGCAGAAAGGAGGACGGTTATCTTTTCGGGGCGGAAGCCCAACATCTCGGTAGCACGCGCCACACACAGCGACACGCACATGGGTTCGGTGCAGCCGACTGCCGGCACTACCTCACGGTTGATTAAAGCAATGATTTGATTGCAGGTTTGTTTGTCGAGCATAGTAGTGATAATTAAAAGCCCCACCCCCTGGTCCCTCCATAAGGGGATGAGCCAGGGGGTGGGACTTCTTTTCTGTTTACTTATTATAGTTGTCAAGTCCCGTCTGCAGGAACTTCATATATTCGTTGATGTCCTCGTCGTATGAGCGGCTGCCGGTGAGCGGCATGCCCTCGTTGTCGAGCAGGATGTACATAGGCTGCGTGTTCGACCCGAACTTGTGGCGCTGCAGGTAGCTCCACTTGTCGCCCACGGTGCGAAGCGTGCGCTCTGAGCCGTCGGTGTCCTTGACGGTCATCTGCTGCGGCAGCGGAGTCTTGTCGTCGACATAGAGCGAGATGAGCACATACTTGTTGTTGAGCATGTCGGCCACCTTGGCGTCAGTCCAGACGGCTGCCTCCATCTTGCGGCAGTTGACGCAGCCGAAACCAGTGAAGTCCACCATCACCGGCTTGCCCTCAAGACGGGCGGCTGCCATGCCTGCCTCAAAGTCCTTGAAGCGCGGGTGAACCTCGTTCTTGTAGAGGTTGAAGTCCTGTGTGTTCATTGGCGGCGCGAAAGCCGACACAGCCTTAAGCGGAGCGCCCCACAGACCCGGCACCATATAGAAGGCGAATGCCAGCGATATGAGCGCGAGGAAGAACTGCGGCACGTTGGTGCGGCGGTTCTCGTCGTCGTGCGGGAAGTTGAAGATGCCGAGCAGATAAAGGCCGAGCAGCGAGAAGATGGCAATCCAGAGAGCGAGGAATGTCTCGCGGTCAAGAATGTGCCAGCCATATGCGAGGTCGGCCACCGAGAGGAACTTCAGGGCGAACGCCAGCTCTATGAAGCCGAGCACCACCTTCAGCACGTTCATCCAGCCGCCCGACTTCGGAGCCGACTTAAGCAGCGTCGGGAACATGGCGAACAAGGCGAACGGCACCGCCAAGGCAATGGCAAAGCCGAGCATGCCAACGGTAGGGGCAACGATGCTGCCCTCAGAGGCTACCGCTACGAGGAGGAATCCGATGATTGGACCGGTGCAAGAGAACGACACGAGCGAGAGAGTGAAAGCCATGAGGAAGATGCTCAGCACGCCACTTGTCTCGTCGCTCTTTTGGTCAATCTTGTTGCTCCATGACGACGGGAGGGTTATCTCGAAGGCGCCGAAGAACGACGCGGCAAACACCACGAGCAACAGGCAGAAGAGGATGTTGAATATGGCGTTGGTGGAGAGGGCGTTCAACGCGCTGGCTCCGAAGAGCAACGACACGACAAGACCAAGCGCCACGTATATCACGACGATGGACACACCGTAGGTCACTGCCTCACGGATGGCCTTCTTGCGCTCCTTGTTTCGTTTGAGGAAGAAGCTAACGGTCATCGGGATGATTGGCCACACGCACGGGGTGAACAACGCGAGAAAACCGCCCACGATGCCTGCAAGGAATATGTATATGAGCGAGTTGCTCACCGGCTTGTCATACTTCGCGAGCTCCTTTATAACCGGAGTCCAGAGCTTCTGGGCCTCTGCACTGTCAAGCTGCGGAGCTGCCACCGTCGAGCTGTCGGCAGAGCCATTGGCGGCAGCGAGCGAGTCGGCGTTGGCGGCCGCTGCCGAGGGATCAACGGCACCGGCTGCCAGCGCGTCGGCTTCAGTGGCGTCGGCTTCCTTGGCGGCGTCACCGTCCACGGCAGGCGACTTACCCTTGTAGTTGAAATCCACATTGGTAGGCGGCATGCACATCTCGTCGTTGCAGGCGCCAAATTCGAGATATCCCTTGATAGTATATGCTGGCTTGGTGAACTTCACCTTCTGCACGAACTGCACCGAATGCTCGAAGAAACGGAGCTTCATGCCGAACATGTTGTCCATCTGCGAGATTTCGTGTCCGCGGGGGGTGAGCTTGCCTACAAGCTCGACACCGTCCTTCTTGTCAACATGAAAAGACGCCTCTATCGGGCCGTCACTTCCTAGGTTGGTGGAATAAACATGCCAACCACTCTCAATCTTACCGCTGAAAACAATCTCTGCCTCTGCGGTTGTACCAGTCTTCATCTTAACCGAGAACTTGACCGGATTTGCCATCTGCGCATTGCAGAACATCGCCACAAGAAGCAGCAATGCTATTGACATCAACTTTTTCATAACTTTGTTTAAGAGGATATTGATTCTTTAATTTGTCTTCTACAACAGCCGCAACGTACTCCCAC
>CALBYK010000094.1 GCA_937889855.1 uncultured Prevotella sp. | reverse complement strand
CTGAGATAAGCCATAGGGCAAAGGATTTCCAGCCTGTCGTTGATGAAGCTGTAGCTCTTATTAAAGAGTTGTTGGATGTACCTGAAGGCTATTCCGTCTTGTTCCTCGGTGGAGGCGCTTCTTTGGAATTTTGCATGGTTCCCTACAATTTCCTTATCAATAAGGCCGGATACCTCAATACCGGCACTTGGGCAAAGAAAGCCATGAAGGAAGCAAGGCTTTTCGGAGAAGTTGTTGAGGTGGCTTCTTCTGCCGACGCCGGGTATACTTTCTATCCTAAAAACTATGATTGCCCGTCTGATTTGGACTACCTGCATATAACCACAAACAACACCATCTACGGCACCGAGATACGCAAGGAGCCGGACGTGCCCGTCAGACTGATAGGCGACATGTCGTCTGACATATTCAGCCGCCCGGTTGATGTCGCCAAGTACGACTGCATCTATGCTGGAGCACAGAAGAACCTGGCCATGGCTGGCGTGACACTTGTCATTGTCAAGGACGACGCCCTTGGGAAGACTCCACGCCAGATACCTACAATGCTCGACTACCGCACGCATGTCGATAAAGGCTCGATGTTCAACACGCCGCCCGTGGTGCCTATATATTCGGCACTCGAGACACTTCGCTGGATTAAGAAGAACGGAGGCGTGGAGGAGATGGACCGCCGCGCGCACGAGCGGGCAGACATCCTGTATGCCGAGATCGACCGCAACAAGTTGTTCAGGGGCACCGTGGAGCCCGGCTCCCGCTCGTTGATGAACATTTGCTTCGTGATGAATGACGAGTATAAGGAGCTCGAGAAGCCGTTCCTCGACTATGCAGTAGGCAAGGGTATGGTAGGCATAAAGGGACACCGCTCCGTAGGCGGATTCCGCGCCAGTTGCTACAATGCGCAGACGGTTGAGGGTGTGAAGGCACTTGTTGAGTGCATGAAGGAGTTTGAGGCAGAACATTAGTCATTATCCAATAAATAAAAGTGCTATTATGAAAGTATTGGTAGCGACAGAAAAACCGTTCGCGGCTGCTGCTGTGGACGGCATACGAAAAGAAGTGGAGGAGGCGGGCAACCAGCTTGTGCTCCTTGAGAGATATGCAGACCGTCAGCAGCTGCTCGATGCCGTGGCTGATGCCGACGCCTTGATAGTGCGTTCTGATAAGGTGACGAAGGATGTGCTCGACGCAGCCCAGAAACTTAAGATAGTCGTACGCGCAGGAGCTGGGTATGACAACATCGACTGCGAATATGCCAAAGCAAAGGGTGTTGTGGCAGAGAATACACCAGGACAGAACTCAAACGCTGTGGCAGAGCTTGTATTCGGGCTACTCGTCTACGCGGCTCGCAACTTCTATAACGGTAAGTCGGGATTTGAGCTTAAGGGAAAGAAGCTTGGAATACTCGCTTTTGGAAATGTGGGCCGCAACGTGGCGCGCATAGCCAAGGGGTTCGGCATGGACGTGTGCGCCTATGACGCTTTCTGCCCCAAGGAAGTGATAGAGGCCGCTGGCGTGAAGGCTGCTGGCTCGCAGGACGAGCTTTTCGAGAATTGTGATGTTGTGTCTCTACATATTCCTGCCACCCCACAGACAAGGCAGAGCATAAATGCGGCGTTGGTTGGCAAGATGAAGAAGAACGCCATCCTCATCAACACGGCGCGCAAGGAGGTCGTAAATGAGCCCGAACTGATGGAGGTCATGGAGAAACGTACCGACCTAAAGTACATCACGGACATTATGCCGGATGCCGACGCCGACTTCAGAAAACTTGAGGGACGCTATTTCTCCACTCCGAAGAAGATGGGTGCCCAGACTGCCGAGGCGAACATTAACGCAGGCATCGCGGCTGCAAGACAGATCAATGCCTTCTTCAATGACGGATGTACTAAATTCCAGGTGAACAAGTAGTCATTAAAGTTAAGAAGCTTCAAGTAATTTTCTAAACGACAGGAGGTACGGGCTTATTGGCTTCCGTACTTCCTGTCACTTGTTCCCTGCTTGCAACAACAACTATAAATCCTTTAAAATCTTAAATTTCGTATTATGGCTACAATAAAACCATTTAGAGGCATACGCCCACCAAAAGATCTTGTTGAGGAAATAGCCTCACGTCCTTATGACGTGCTCGACAGCGAGGAGGCAAGAGCCGAGGCCGGCGACAACGAGAAAAGCCTGTATCATATCATCAAGCCCGAGATTGACTTTGAACCGGGCACAAGCGAGTACGACCAGCGGGTGTATGACAAGGCTGCCGAGAATTTCAGGAAGTTCATGGAAAAGGGATGGCTCCGCCAGGATGCCAAGGACTCTTATTATATCTACGCGCAAACCATGAACGGCAAGACGCAATACGGACTCGTTGTAGGAGCTTTGGTGGACGATTACCTCAACGGAGTGATAAAGAAGCATGAGCTCACGCGCAAGGATAAGGAAGATGACCGTATGGTCCA
>CALBYK010000093.1 GCA_937889855.1 uncultured Prevotella sp. | reverse complement strand
GTTAACCTCCTTAGAGTTTGTCAAACGAACACGGGCAACCTTACGCATTGCCGAGTTAGGCTTCTTAGGTGTGGTTGTGTAAACGCGGACGCAAACACCACGACGCTGAGGGCATGAGTCCAAAGCCGGCGACTTGCTCTTGTCTACGAGCACCTTTCTGCCTTTTCTTACCAATTGAGAAATTGTAGGCATAATTCTAATTTTTATTTATATATTTTATTTAATTGTCGTATGTAGAAGAAACGGCTAATTTAAATGCTCTATGCCAAGCCGTTTTCGGGATGCAAAGGTACAAACTTTTAATGAAACTACCTAATATATAAAATCCTAATAATACAACTACCCCATAAATTTTACCTAAAATAATTTATTTTAACTTTTGTTTGTTACAATATTAGTCTCCCTGTTCTACAAGAACCCCATAAGAGACAAGCCGTAATCAATATATTTTATTTAATCCGCAAAACATCGAATAGCAATTGCCATAGACTGACGAATGGAAGAAGCATATCCAAATGAAACATTAGGGTAAAAAAGATAGGAGGTACGGACTTGGGCCTTACCTCCTATTTATATACAGAATTGTCTTAAGCGTCAACTAACCCATTACTTCTTAGCTTTTGCATCAAAGCGATAGCTGAATGTCAGGTTGAGATAATGGTGGAGCGACTCGCTCCAGTTCTCGGTACGCTCGTATGCACTGTAGCGTGTTGTGAAATCGCGCTTTTGGTTGAAGACGTCGTCCACATAAAGGCTAAGCCTGCACTTGTTCTTGCAGAAACGATAGGAGGCCATTGCCATGCTCATCACACGGTGCCTGTTCATCTCGCTTGCCTTGTAGCCGGAACGGAACTCGTCCCATACTTTTATGTATATATAGAACGGACTTACATTTAGGCTCGCGCTTGCACCGAAGTCGGTGTTGAACAAGTTGGTGTTGTAAGCGTTGTCTGTATAGCGGTAGCGACTCCACACGAGATTATTGAAAAGCGAAAGTTCCAGCTTGTCGCCTGTATACGAGAACTCGAAATTGTCAGTAAACTCGAAGAGGCGCTGGCGGTTCAGCAGCATAGTCCTGTCGTTGTCGACCTGCGTGTTGTATCCGTAGCTTTTGCCCCACAAGGCATTCGCGTCATTTTTCAGACGCAGGAACACACCTATACCCTGGTCATAGGCCGCTCCAACCTTATACCGTTCGCCGCCCTTCACATTGACATTTGTTACCTGGTAGGCACCTGTCGCCGAGTCGTAATGATAGAGTGTAGCCAACGGGGATATATCCTTGGCGTATGCAGCCCTAAAGCTGAGCGTTATTTGCTGGCGCAGCCACAAACGGTTATAGGTGTATGTCGTGGCGTGGCTGTGCAAGCTGCGCAGGCTTGGGTTGCCAGTCCTCACAAGCATCGGATCTATGGTGTTGCGCCATCCGAGGGTAATATACAAGTCGGGAAGATATGTATAATACGCGAACGAGAGATTCATGTTTCGCATACGGTTAATCTTCCATTTCATCGTCAGCGACGGCCAAAACAGATTGTCGTTTCTCACTGTCGACGTGTCGAGCTTTCCAGCGGCGAGGTCGGCATTCTTGTGGATGAAGTACCAGTTAAGCGATGGTGTGATGCTGAGGTCCTTGACCGGCGTGACCATCATCGATAGAGCGACGGTGTTCATCAATGACCGCAACGTGTAGTCCATGCTGTTGTCGCCATCGTATGTAGACGGTGACGGATCGTCAACAGATGCGGATGTAGAGGCATAGAAGTCGCGACTGTCGTGGTTGCGCGTGTAGCTTAACGCGTCGGATAAAGACAAGAACATCTTACTTCCGAGCCAATATTCCAGTTTTGCAGAGAGTGACGTATAGAACATCTTTTCAGGACTGTCGCCATACTGCCACAGCGACTCAACATTGCCCTCGCGTAGATATTCAAGACTACGGCTCACATGCGAATAGTTGTCCTTACCAGAGACTGTCGTTGCCCCCGACAAGGTGAAAGAGCCTTTCTTTCCTATGAAATGATTCCATTCGTAAGTGGTCGCAAGTTTCCTCAGTTCTGATTCTGCCGAGGTGTAGTATTTGTTGCGTGACACCAAATCCCCAGAACCAAACACGTACCTTGTGCCATCATTCTCAGACATTTTGCGCTGCTTCTCATATGTCAGGTTAGCGTTCACCTTCACTGTGTTCTTATGGTCGGTATATGCAAACAGACTCGCCTCAAGCTTTGGTTTGAGAGAATGCGTGTTGTTGCTGTTGCGCGATGTGGACACGATGCGCTCGGTATTCGGGAAATAAGTGTCGGTAGTTGAATTGTCCGAGCCCCAGCCGTCGGCATGCCCCAACGATGCGCTTATTCCCAAACGGTTCTGGGCATACGCCTCCGTGCCTTTTGTGTTCCAAATATGGTCAAAGTTGTATGCACCGAATATGTCCTTTCCGAACTTGTCCACATCTGCATTAAGCCAGCTTCCGTCCTCACGTTCAAGCTTCTGGTTGGCATTGTTTGCCTTGAAGTACACCATCTGCGGGTTCTTCTCGCTGATACGGCTTGCCTGTAGCTTTCCGATGTATCTGTCTTCAGTGACATACGAGGCTTCCAACTCGCCATACCACTTGTCAAGGAAGCCGGGCTTCACCTGTATGTCGAGCACATGATCTTCCCCACCGTCATCCTTGCCTGTATGACGAGCCAGTTCCGACTTACGGTCGTAGAGCTTTATCTTTCCCGCCACCTCAGCAGGCAGCTGCTCCAAAATCTCGTCACCGCCGAACATGTCGCGCCCGTTCACCATAAGTCTTATGGGCTTGCCGTTCCACATCAGCTTGCCACCATCGCGATGAACGCCAGGCAGTTTGCGTATTAACTCGGCGAGACGGTCGCCGTCCTTCATCTTGAACGCTGACGGATTGAAGACGATGGTGTCGCCTGACATAGTTATACGCGGCACATTCGACTTCACCTCAACCTCGCTCAGCATAAGAGCCGTCGGCTGAAGTTTCACGGTGCCGAAGTCGAGCGTTTCCTTTCCGTCTTTGCCATACACATAGTTGACCTTGCGGTTTATCTTAAAGCCTATCATACTAAATGTCATCACCAGCCTGCCCTCATATGGGGCATTAAAGCAAAACTGTCCGGCGCTGTCCGTCTCCTCTATACTCTCAAACGAACCGTATTCCCTATTTATAACCCATTTTATGCTTGCCTTAGCAAGCGGCTCACCCGTTTCCGCATTCACTATGCGTCCCTTCACATCTTCGGCATTCACGCCAAGGATGCCAAACAAGCATAGAGACATCACAAGTAAAGTTCGTACCATAAGATTATTCATACGTATCAGTTTATTTTTATATTTGTAATTGTTCAACTAACATTGAGTTGTTCTTTAACAAGCCTATAATAAGCCCCCTTCAAAGCGACAAGCTCCTCATGAGTTCCTTCTTCAACGATTTTTCCTTTCTCCACATATATTATTTTATCAGCATTACGCACCGTACTCAACCTATGCGCCGCAACGACAACCGTGCGTCCTTTGTTATAACCTGCAAGATTCCTCACGATGGACGACTCGTTATTGGCGTCCAAAGATGATGTGGCTTCATCAAGAAACAACACCTGCGGGTTCTTATAGACAGCCCTGGCGATGAACAGCCGCTGTTTCTGTCCTCCGCTCAGCTCAAGTCCGGCGTTGCCCAGACGTGTGTGGTATCCCATCGGAAGGAAAGAGAAGAAGTCGTCGATGCAAGCTATTCTTGCTGCTTCACGAGCACGCACCACATCTGGATGCTTGTCGGCGAGTGCGATATTCTCGAGAACCGTCCCGCTGAAAATATAGCCATTCTGCATCACCACACCGCAACGTTCCAGCCAGGAATCGGCATCCACGCTGCCAATGTCCGCCCCTCCTATCAGCAAACGTCCCTTCTGAGGAACATAAAATCCCAGCATCAGTTTTATGAGTGTAGTCTTGCCACATCCGCTCGCCCCTACTATAGCGGTTGTCTTGCCGCTTTCTATCTTGGTTGTCATGTCATTTATGACATAAGGCGAAAACGCTCCGGGATACTTGAAAGAGACATTGTCAAAGGATATGGAGACATTGTCGAAGTCCATGGGATTTGCCTTGTCCTCTTTCTCCACATAGTTCACCACCTCGTCCAATCGTTCATACGACATTGAGGCATCCTGCAGCGTGCTTGCCAAACCCGTTATGTTATCGAACGGAGCAGCAAGGCGTCCCGTTATATAGCTGACGGTCATCATCTCCCCAATGGTCATGTGTCCACGTATCACCATTGTTGCACACACCCCGGTTATCACGATGTCCTTAATCCGTGAGATAAGAACATTCCCACTATTTATGGACATGCTCACCAAGGTTGACTTCAGCGACAGCCTGTTTATGTCCGACTGCACACTTCTCCATTCCGCCACTCTTGTGCCTTGCGCATTGTTTATCTTTATCTCCTGCATGCCGTTCACAAGTTCATACACATTATTGCGGTTTTCTGAAGAACGCGAGAAATAAGCGTAATCAATGCCTTTCGACGGCGGAGGTGAAACTGCACCCAGCCTGACGCCAACAATGTTCCACCGACAAAGATAGAAAAAACATTTGGGCTATAGTATATCAGCATCGCAGAAAATACAAATAAATTAACCAAAGTAAAGACAATTGTCTGTGGCATACTGAGCAGGAAGTTCTTTATGCGGTTCTCGTCATCCAGTTTCTGTATGAAATCAGAGTTTACTTTTCTGTCAAAGAACGCAACGGGAAGACGCACAAGTTTGCCCAAATATTCGTTCATAAGGCTTATGCTCATTCGCAAACCTGCCTTGACGAGCATTATCTCCGTTATGCAATTAGACGCATAATTACCCAGGAATATCGCAAACTGCGCGGCAATAAGCATCCACACAAGCGACACGTCATGTCCATTGATGCCATCGTCTATTGTCCGCTGGAAAAGCACCGGTGTAGCAATATCTGCCACCATTGCCAGCAGAGTCATTGCTACGACCATGCCGAATGTACGACGGTTCTCACCGGCAACCCGTCTCAACATGCGCCAAAGCCCCCTGCTCCAACCTTCTTCACGCTCGTATTTCTTGGAATAGAAATCTTCTGTAGGATCCATAACCACAGCAAGGCCATGACCTCCTGATGGTATCCACTGTCGCTGGAATTCGTCATAGCCAATCTTCACCTTGCCCCTTGCAGGGTCTGCGATATAGAAATCCTTGGTTCCATGCCCTACCTTATAAAGCACAACATAATGGCGCTGGTTCCAATACAATATGGCAGGCAGGGGCATTCTTTTGACTTCGTCCATCGAAAGCCTAACAACTTCCGACTTGAAGCCTATCTGTTGTGTACACGTCCTTATATCACGAAGCGAAATGCCGACACGACTGACATCACAAATTTCGCGCAAATGCTTAAGTGGGATAACCTGTCCGTAATATCTTGCAATAATACGCACACAGGTTATTCCACAATCAGAATGTTCAAGTTGCTGATAAGCCTTTATTCTCGGCATACGCAATACCATCTATAATGTCGCTTATTGAGGACCTGCTGTACCTGAACTTACTGTTGTTCATGCCTTGTCAGGCTGGCTTGTGCCTGTCTTTATGCTATTGTCGCAGATATAGTTTGAGCCACCAGCACAAGCAGTTGTCGCATTTTTACAACCCGAATTGAATGTTTCCTTTCCACCACACGTTCCAATAGAAGTGTTTGTGCACTCTCCATTCTCACCACAGCCCATTCCATCAAGCTCCTGCTGCAATACAACAGACTGCTGAGACTCGCTCAATATTCCATTTGCCTCCAAAGACATCAGGAAATTCTCGATTCTGTTTTTGTTCATAATTTGTTTTTTTATAATTAATAAATCTATTTTCCAATACGAATCACTATTCTTTCAGCGCTTTCAATATCGGGAATTTGTAGTCAAAGCGACTAACGATGATATCATCAATATCCTTTTCGGAATAGCCATATATACATTCGTTTCCTTCATACCTTTTCTCAAACGCCTTCTGCACACATCCTCCGCCACAAATTGGTGCTATACGACAATCATGGCACACTTGTTTTGAGAACACTACTGTCCACGAAAAACCATTAACAATTACTCCAACCATTTGTAAATAA
>CALBYK010000092.1 GCA_937889855.1 uncultured Prevotella sp. | reverse complement strand
TGAGACCACGGTCGAGCATGTGTGTCTTGATGCCTGCCTCATTGAAGGGCTTGCAGAATGCGCGGACAGCATCGTTAGGATTCTCACCGGCGAGCAGGTTCACCTGCTCAAATGCACCGCCGTTGGTTTCCACACGGGCGAAGCACCCCATGTCGATGATAACCGGCGCGATGCGCGCCAACTGGTCTTTGCGTGGCTGGAACTTGCCGGAAGACTGCCACATATCTCGGTAAACGAGACTGAACTGGATTTTCTTTTTCATCTCTATTCTTTGTTATTATAGATTTCTTTTGTTTCCTGAATGTGCAAAATTAGACAAAAAAATCCAAATCGTGTGTATAACGTCCCGATTTTTAGTAATTCTTGACTTAAAGTTGATGTCGTTTCATTTTTTTGATTAGCCAGTTCAGTGCAATGACAACTGGCATGTTTGCACGCTACATGATAGAATGTGTACCGTAGCCTTGTATGAGCTCTACATATATCTTGTAGTGGCGTTACATGGCATAGGTACACACATTACCATATGTATGTAAATAATTGCTCAAGTTATCTTTACACATAGTAGGAGGGTATGGCATCCTTGCCATACCCACTAACCCCCAAGAAACGATTTGTTGCGGAGTGGTTATGGCTGGGATGTCCTACCCTCCTGCGGAGGCATTGGTGACACTTTGGCAGAATTTGGTGATACTTTTAGTGATACTTCTCAATGTTTTTCAAGAAATCACACACGGTGCAATAGGTTGACAATAAGCGTAATAAGCAGAATAGTGATACTTTGACGGATAAAAAATAAAAATCGCACAATGTAGTAAAAACGTAATGATTCCCGTTTTAGACATATTGTTAAGTCAAGCGAGCTTTGTTGAGTTCTGAAAGTTTTTTATTAATTTTGTAGATTAATATACTTTATTGTTAATCAATGATAATCTGATGAGCGACAATACATTTATTATATGTCAGTTGAGAGAAGGCAGTGCCGAAGCCTATCGCTATCTCTTCGACAACGAATATGAAGTGATGTGCCGATTTGCTTATCACATGCTTCACGACAGCGCTGTAGCCGAGAGCATAGCCGACGATGTGGTGTATAGCATTTGGGAGCACCGCGAGTCGTTGTCGGTTACAGGCACGCTGCGTTCCTATCTGCTTGGTGCCGTGCGCTATCGGTGTATAAACGAGCTGAAGGCACGCCGCCGCCGTCTTGCTGTGCGTGACATGGCGTGTGACATCGCAGCTGCCGACGAGGAGCGTCTGCTTGAGACTCTCTTCGTTGACGGAAACCATCCGCTCGGCACACTCATTGAGAAGGAACTTGAGCAGAGGCTTGCCGAAGGCATCTCAAAACTGCCAGACGAGTGTCGCCATGTGTTTGAGAAAAGCCGGTTTGAGCGCAAGACATATCGTGAGATAGCCGACGAGACGGGCATCTCGGTCAATACGGTGAAGTATCACATAAAGAGAGCTTTGGCTTTTCTTCAAGAGTATATGCGCGATTATCTTGCACTTATAGCTGGATTTGTAACTTTTTTTTGAAAAATTTGTCTTTTTATACTACCCTATTTCGTTTTTCGATTGACTATACTAATAGAGAACAACAATGAAAGAAATGAACACAGACACCAATAAATCCGTCATAGACGAGATGATAGTGCGCTATCTGGCCGACCATAACGATGCAGAGGCAATAGAAGTTCTGCGTCGTGCAGCCAAGGCTTCTGCTGAAAGCAGCGAGTATATCCGCCAGCAGCTGGAAGTGTGGTTCTCGGCAGGTGTGGCAGATGGGGAGCCAGTGTTCGACAGTACGGCTGCCTACTCGCGTTTCTGTCAGCGTGTGGCTTCAGCAGAGCCTGTAGCAGCCAGGCAGCCAAGCAGAGGTAAGCGTCGCCTGATGCGCCGTTTGGGAGCGGCTGCCGCAGTAGCCATGATAGCCTTTCTGCCTTGGGCAGGCTATCGTTTGGCATACCACCGCCTGTCGGCCAACTACAGTGACATCACCATAGCCACGCCGCAAGGCTCTACCACGGAGATGCGCCTGCCCGATGGCACACGCGTGTGGCTCAATGCCGGCTCGCACATCACCTACTCGCAGGCGTTCGGTGTCAAAGACCGCGAGTTGCATCTTGTGGGCGAGGCATGTTTCGACGTGGCCCACAACGAGCGCATGCCTTTCGTCGTGAGCAGCCAGACGGCTCATCTCAAGGTGCTTGGCACAAAGTTCAATTACCGCGACTATCCGGGCGACAGGGAAATGAGCGTCGACCTCATCCGCGGAAGCGTGAGCTTGACTGGCAACAAGACAGGTCGCAACGTTCGTATAAAGCCATCGGAGCGTGTCACGCTCAACAAGAAGACAGGAAGCATGAAACGTCAGACTATTGACACTGGCATGTCGGCAGCGTGGACGCATGGCGACCAGTTCTTTGACGAGGTTGGCATCGAGCGCATTGCCACAACCCTCGAGCG
>CALBYK010000091.1 GCA_937889855.1 uncultured Prevotella sp. | reverse complement strand
TCATCTTTTGAAGAGTGTCTATAAGTCCGTTTTCGAGGGCTGCTTCACTTTGTACAGGCATATCTTATTTATTTTTAATCGTTACACTTATGAGAATATGGCTATTCATCCATTTACAGGACGTGAATACCCAAAGCATTCTCTATTTTGCTGATGGCTTCAAGCGAAAGGTTCTCATGCCCTTTTAAGATTTTTGAAATGTACTGTTGGGTACAATTCATTTTCTCAGCCAACATCTTTTGAGTCATACCAAGTTCCTTCATTCTTGCGGACATGATATTGGCTATCATCTGTGAATGGTTAAACCATGGCTTTTCTTCTTGGCTCATTTGTGTTCCTGCATTTTGAACAGGAGATATTGTTTCCTTTATCATCTTAGACGTATTTCGCTTTGTTCCATTTACAATTTGGCTATTGCCATTTTGCCTACAAAGATAACTGATTTTAATGAGAAAACACAACTACGAGGTTGTTCTCTACATAAATGATGGAAAATTGTGCGATTTATTTGCTATTTGTAGCTGTTTATTCTTCAAAATGAGCTTTATAGTCCCACCAATCGTTTTACTCGTTGCACCATACTCACGCCCCTTCCACTTAACTTTGCCACATCCCGAATGGAATATCCCTTGCGGAGCAAACTAATAACTTCCCTATATTCGGTTCTGAAAAAAAATGGTGTTTTTGTGCCTGCATGCGTTACCGTTGCCTTGTAGGGCTGTTACAAGGCAACGGTAGCGTTGTTACAGGGCTGTGGTAACAATGTTACAAGGCTGTGGTAACGGCGTTGCATAACAATGGTGGAATTGTTGGTAAACAAAGGCAAGGCTGTTGCACAGGCTTAGGTGTTGAGTATTGGCGCGGAAACGGCACGCCATAGTTTGTCGCCCTTTATCTCCAGGTTCATCGGGATGTTGTCGGTGAAGAGTTGTCCGGTGCCGAGCCCCTGCGGCATACGTACGTCAGGTCCGTAGATGTCGGCAGCGAGTTGTGCCACTGCGTTCAGTCCGACGTTGCTCTCAAGGGCGCTTGTTATCCATGAGCCTATGCTGCGTGCGCTTGCCATGCCAATCCATTCGCGTGTGCCGCGCATGCCGCCGTGCAGCGACGGCTTGAGAATGATGTACTGAGGGCGTATGCGGTCGAGCAGTTCCTGCTTCATCTGCGTCATGTTCACGCCTATGAGCTCTTCGTCGAGAGCGATCGGTATGGGCGTGTTGGCACAAAGCTCCGCCATTTTTGCCCACTGGTGCTGCCGTATCGGCTGCTCGATGGAGTGGATGTCGTAGCGTGCGAGCTGTTCAAGCCGTTTAGGCGCGTCTTCGGGCGAGAAGCCGCCGTTGGCGTCGACGCGCAGTTCTATTTGCTGTTTGTTGAACGAGCTGCGTATATGGCGTACAAGCTCAAGCTCATGCTCAAAGTCAATGGCTCCGATTTTAAGTTTCACGCAGTGGAACCCCGCCTTCATCTTTGCCTCAAGCCTCTCGAGCATCTCGTCGTACCGTCCCATCCACACGAGTCCGTTGATGGTTATTCCCTCCTCGCCACGGGTGAAGGGAGTGTCGAACAGCACGCCGTGTCCGCCGTTGGCGAGGTCGAGCATAGCCGTCTCCAGTCCGAACATCATGGAAGGGTATGGCCGCAGCATGTCGTAGTTGACGTTGCCTGTCAGTTCAATCATGCGGCACTGTTGGCGCAGTGTTGTCTCGTATTCGGGCCGTGCGTCGCAGCTAAGGTCGGGCAGGGGAGCACATTCGCCCACACCTTTTACTCCAGGCATGCTGTCATTCTCAGCCTCTACAAACCACGACTGTCGTGTGGTGTACACGCCGCGTGACGTGCCGGCAGGCTGCTTGAAGTGGAGCGTGCGTGGAATGATATTGAATTTGTAGCTCATGTTTTTGTCCTTTCTGCTATTCCTCTACATCGTCGTCAGCCTCGTCGTCTGGCATGTCGTCGCTCATGGTGTCGAGTTTGGTGTCTTTGGATATGCTCACTCCTCCCACATGCGATATCTTCAGGACCAGCGGCACATAGTTGTCGCTCATCTTGTCGGGTGAGCCTATGGATGCCGCGAAATAGATGTTGCCGTTGTCTGTATGGTCAAGGACTATGCCCAGCAGGGCACCGTCCTTGTAGTCGTCGCCGGCATAGTCGGCAAAGTCGGTCTTGGAGAATGTGCGCTTGAAGAATTGCGTGCCGTCAGGACGTAGAATCGACAGTGTTATGCGGTTGTCATAGTATTTGTTGCCGCTCTCGTCGACGGCAAGCGGCAGCGACTGGTCGGCCTTACGCTCAACACATATGTTATATGTGTTTCCCATCCATTCCACCGAACGGTTCTGCTTGTAGTCGCCCATGTTCTGTGTGGGTTTGGGTGCTGCTTTCACTGGTTTCTTGGCTATGATGTCGTTGCTTTGAGGCTTGCTTGAGCATGCCGTGAACATGGCGAGCACAGCGCTGAAAATCGTTGCGGCAAATGCCTGTGTGATTATCTTATTGGTTTTCATATCGACAAAGGTAGTGCAAAAAAATGATTTTACGAAACAAAAGGGCGTTTTATTACTTGAATGAAGTCAATGTATGAAGAAGTTTTGTATTATTTTGATTTTAATTTATCGCATTTTGATATAAAATATGTAATTTTGCATTACAATTAGAATAGTTATGACAAATAGAATGACAAATGTGGTTGCAGCTATGGTGCTCGCTTTATGCTTTGCTGCTTGCGGCGGCAGGCAAGGCGCCAAGGCAGAGCCTGAAAAGCCAATGATTGACACCATGCAGACTCTCGTCATGCAGGCGCAGCGTTGCTCGAGGCTGTACACCACCGAATACAGCATACATAAAGTGATAACCCATGACGACCAGCTTGCCCTCAAGGGCAAGCTCCTCGGCCACGACTACAACATGCAGCTGCCGCTCGGCAAGCGCAAGATAGCCATACCGGTGGACGCGACGGTGAAGGCGTATATTGACTTTTCCGGTTTCTCTGCCAAGAACGTGCGTCGCGACTCGTCACATGTGGAGATAATTCTGCCCGACCCGCATGTCGTGCTGTCGGCAACACGCGTGAACCATGACGACATTAAGGAATATGTGGCACTGATGCGCCGCAGCTTCTCCGATGCCGAATTGGCTTCATATGAGCAGCAGGGGCGTAAGTCAATAATTGCCGACATAGCCAAGACCGACATTCTGGAGTCTGCCCGCGCTGGCGCGGCCAATGTGCTTGTGCCGATGCTTCAGCAGCTCGGCTACAGGGCTGAGAACATTACAGTTACATTCCGCCACGACCTCAAGAGTGGCGACATTAACAAGCTTATTGACCGCACAACGGTTGAGAAGAGGAAATAATACGGAACGATGAAACAGGACAATAATAGGCACCGTGCCTTTCTCGCCGGAAGCATGCGCTTGCTCATAGTGAAGCTGGTACTTATAGGTGTTGTTATTTTGGTGGTGGCGCTCACGGTGCGGCACTATATAAATAAGGTGTCGTCAACGTCTTCGCCTGCCGAGTTGGTGAAGAACGAGAAGATAGACATCACGCCGTCGCAGATACGCTCGATAGAGCAGATAGGCGAGTGGGCGTTTCTTGAAGTAAGCGACGAGGAATTGGTAGACACTGTTCGCCACGGTTTCTTCTCCGACGACGAGTTGGTGCGCATCTACTACGGCACGCTGCGCCTCGGCATAAACCTGAAGGAGGCCCACGAGGGCTGGCTCGCCATGCGGGGCGACACGCTGTGCGCCATACTTCCGCCAGTGCGCCTTCTCGACAGCAACTTCATCGACGAGACGCGCACCCGGTCGTTCATAGAGACGGGACAGTGGAGCCACGCGGACCGCAAGCAGATGTATGACCGTGCCGTCGTCCGCATGAAGCGCCGTTGCCTGACAAAGACCAACTATGCCACGGCGCGGAAGAATGCACAGGCTCAGTTTGAGCAGATGTTGCACGGTATGGGATTCGACAAGGTGAAAGTGGAATGATGCCGTGCTCAAAGGAAATGAGATAAAAACGTACAAACAAAAAATATGGATCAGATTAACACATTCTTGCAGACGCTCAGTGGACTGCTTTGGGGATGGCCGATGATTATCTTGCTGCTCGGCACACACATTTTTCTAACAATACGTCTGCGCTTTCCACAACGCAAGATACTGACAGCCATCAAGCTGTCTGTGACGCGCGACAAGGGCACGGGCGGTGATGTGTCGCAGTTTGGCGCACTTGCCATGGCACTTGCCGCCACCATAGGCACGGGCAACATCATCGGTGTTGCAACCGCTGTGGCCATGGGAGGTCCGGGAGCAGTGTTCTGGTGTTGGCTGACAGGCGTGTTGGGCATAGCCACAAAATATGCCGAAGGACTGTTGGCGGTGAAGTATCGTGTGAAGGCCGGGGACGGACGCATGCTCGGCGGCCCTATGTATGCCATAGAGAGAGGATTGGGATGGAAGTGGCTTGCCGTTCTGTTCTCTGTGTTCACTATTGTGGCGTCGTTCGGCATAGGCTCCACGGTGCAGGCCAATGCCATATCGACTATGCTCTACAGCACATGGAGCCTGCCTCCTTACGTCACAGGTGGGGTCATCATGCTCCTGTCTGCCGCCGTAGTTCTTGGCGGAGTGAAAAGCATTGCCCGTATGTGCGGCTTGCTGGTTCCGCTTATGGCACTGTTCTACATCTTGGGATGTGTATATATATTATGTCTGAACTATCAATATCTGGTTCCTGCAATCGACCTTATCCTGCGTTCAGCCTTCACGCCGGAGGCGGCAGGCGGTGGGTTTGTGGGCAGTTCTGTGCTCATTGCTGCCCGCTACGGCTTAGCCCGCGGACTGTTCTCGAACGAGTCGGGACTCGGCTCTGCGCCTATTGTGGCTGCGGCAGCCAAGACGCGCAACCCGGTAAGGCAGGCTTTGGTGTCGTCGTCAGGCACGTTTTGGGACACCGTTGTCATTTGTGCCATGACAGGCATCGTCATTGTGAGCAGCATTCTTGCCTATCCCGACATCGACTACCAAAACGGAGCCGAGCTGACTAAGGTGGCGTTCTCAAAGATACCGGTTCTTGGCTCGTTGGTGATGAGTGTCGGGATGATAACCTTCGCATTCACCACAATTCTTGGATGGTGCTACTATGGGGAGCGTGCCATCGAGTATATTGGCGGACAACGCGTCACAAAGCTATACCTTTCTATCTATATACTGTCAATATTTGCCGGCAGTGTGGGTAGTCTTAGCTTGGTGTGGAACGTAGCCGACTGCTTCAATGCTCTTATGGCTATTCCTAACCTTATTTCATTGTTGATGCTCAACGGGGTGCTTGTGCGTGAGACGCGCAAGTATCTGTGGGAAAACCGTCTCGACCACGAAATGTAACGGCAACCATTCGGCACGCACGGCACACATGCGCTGGGCATGCCGAATGGTTGTGCTTCGTTTGATCGAAGCTTCGGATGAGTCATAATTTTATAGGTACAATATTTGTAAAAAACATACATAATTTGTTCGCAATGCAAATATTGTTTGGATTGGCGCATTTTTTATTATTAATTATTTGATTACTTTCATACATATTTTATAACTTTGCACCACGAAAGATACAGAATCAGTCGTTGAGCTGATAAAGAATGAAATAAAAAGATATACGGATAACAATTAGTTACAGTTATGAAATTAGAGGGATTGATTACATTGGCGGTTTCTTTTGCCGTGACTCTTCCTTTGTCGGCCCAGAGCGTTGGCTTGAAGACCAACTTCCTGTATTGGGCTACTACGACACCAAACATAGGTTTGGAGGTACAGACAGGAAAACGCCATACTGCACAATTGTTTTATGGACTCAATCCATGGACGCTCAACAACGGGAAAAAACTGCGCCATTGGGTGCTTCAGCCAGAATATCGCTATTGGTTTTGCCAGACGTTCGACGGCTGGTTTGTGGGCGCGCATGCCATGGGCGGCCAGTTCGATGCCGGCGGCATAAACATGCCGTTGGGGTTGCTCAAGGACTTCCGCGACAACCGTTACGAGGGCTGGTTTGCGGGAGGCGGCCTGACGGCTGGCTACCAGTGGCCATTGTCGCGCCACTGGAACATGGAGACCTCCGTAGGCGTTGGCTACGACTACATACACTACGACCGCTACGAATGTCGCACTTGCGGCAACAAGAATGGCAGCGCCGACCGCAACTATGTAGGGCCAACAAAGGCAGCCGTGGAGCTTGTCTACATGTTTTGACAGTTGGGCGTCTGCCACAGTAATAAAAAAACTAACAAGAAGAGAAGATAGCACACAGTGGAGGGAAAATATAGATTATGAAATTGTTTAATCGTCTTACATCTTTAGTGGTTGCCACGGCTTTGATGCTTGCCGTGACGTCCGCTGTAGTTGCCGCCAACAGCCACAGCCATGCACGCATTATGGGCGGCAGGATAACAGTTAAGAACATACATACCATGAAAAAAGACGGACTGATGCATGTAAGCATGGATCTTGTCCTTGACTCACTGCATGTCGCTCCAGACAAGCGTGTAGTGCTTGTTCCAAAATTGCGCGCAAGGAGCGGCAATGTGAGTCTGAATCCAATTGTCATCAACGGCAGGCGCCAGCAGATTAT
>CALBYK010000090.1 GCA_937889855.1 uncultured Prevotella sp. | reverse complement strand
CCAAGAAAATATCGACGTAAGGCGAGTGTTGGCATGGGGACTTCTGTGCATGAAGCAAGCAGAAAAAGCTTCAAGGCTATACGAGGCCATTCTCGCTTCAGGCAATGACGTGGCCGTTGACCATCTCAATGCAGGTTATTGCTATTGGTTTATGGGACAAGGAAAAATCGCGGCTAAACATTTTGTCTACTTTGTGTCGATTAAGAAAGAGGAGGCTAAAAAGGCAAAAACGCATCTCCAAGAGAATATCCTTTCGGATAAGTTTAAGGAAGATGCGTCTTTGCTTGATCGTTATGATATTTCGTCAATTGATCGATTGATTATGTCAGGAGTTGGTTAGCCATTCATTGAGGCAAGGAATTCAACGTTGTTGCGGGTGTGAGCCATGCGGTCATGGATGGTGTTCATGGCTTCCAATGGTGTCATTTCCGCAATATACTTACGTAGAATCCACATTCTGTCAAGAGTTGTCTTATCCAAAAGTAGATCGTCGCGTCGCGTGCTCGATGCCACAAGGTTGACAGATGGGAAAATGCGCTTGTTTGATAGGCTGCGGTCAAGTTGCAACTCCATGTTACCCGTACCCTTGAATTCCTCGAAGATCACCTCATCCATTTTCGAGCCAGTGTCTATTAGAGCCGTGGCAATTATGGTTAGTGACCCACCGCCTTCGATATTTCTCGCGGCTCCAAAGAACCGTTTAGGCTTTTGCAAAGCATTAGCGTCGACACCACCGGTAAGTACCTTGCCTGAGGCTGGGGATACGGTGTTGTAAGCTCTTGCCAAACGTGTTATTGAGTCGAGGAAGATAACGACATCATGTCCGCATTCCACCATTCGTTTTGCCTTTTCAAGCACTATGCCAGCTATCTTTACGTGGCGTTCGGCAGGCTCGTCAAAGGTTGACGCTATTACCTCTGCGTTGACGGTGCGAGCCATGTCGGTAACCTCCTCTGGACGTTCATCAATGAGAAGCATCATGAGATAGGCCTCTGGATGGTTGGCGGCTATTGCGTTTGCTATGTTTTTCATCAATATGGTCTTACCTGTTTTAGGTTGAGCCACTATGAGTGCACGCTGTCCTTTGCCTATTGGAGCAAAAAGGTCAACGATTCGTGTGGAAAGATTTGTTGTGGCAGGGTCACCTGTAAGGTCAAACTTGCTGTCTGGAAACAGGGGGGGGAGGGTTTCAAAGGGCACACGATCCCTCACTTCTTCAGGGCTGCGACCGTTGATGGAAATAATATTTGTCATTGGGAAATATTTTTCCCCATCATGAGGCGGACGTACGCGTGCTTCGATTACATCTCCTGTTTTCAAGCCATAACGTCTTATTTGATTGTTAGGAACATATACGTCATCTGGTGATGAAAGGTAATTGTAATCGCTCGAGCGCAAGAAACCGTAGCCATCAGCCATTACTTCAAGTACACCGTTGGCGGAGATTATGTCGTTGAAATCGAAAGGCTCGGAAGTGTCGATGTTATTGTCTTTCTGCAGATTATCTATTTCCACAGCAGGTTGTTGGATAAAAGAAGAGCCGGTGGTGGGATGGTCAAACATGTCATAGTTTGGCGTAATGCCTTGGTCTTCTACAGGTATGTCAACAACGGTAATGAAGTCTGTACCATCTCCGGGGTCACCATCCCATATCGCATCAGTATTGTTGTCTTCAGGACTGTTTTTTTGTGTGTTGACAGAGCTTTCTTCCTCATTTTTGGCATCCTCGCTTTGTGCGGCGGCCTTTGCTTGAAAATCCGCGATTATATTGGCGGAACTTTCTTTATTGTCATTATTTGTCGGCACTACAGCAGGTAAAATGTCCTTGTGGATTACAGGAACAGGCATAGTGGAAGCGGTTTCCTGCTTATTCAACGGTCCTGCGTTTGTTGTTTCTGTAGCTATCATTTTTTTCACTTCCGCAATTTTGGCAATCAATTCTCGCTCAACTTTAGTCTTGGGCCCACGATGTTTGGGCTGACTATTCAATGCTGCCTCAAGTTCTTTAAGAACCTGTTGGGTATCAGTGACATTATCAAATAATGTATTTTGTATTTGGCTTTTATCTTGTGAAGAAGCGTTGTCGGCTTGTTGTTTGCTGTCGTTGGTCATTTTTTTCTTGCTTCCAATCACTGCTTGTCTATCAAGTATCGCATAAGCTAAGTCCTCGTTTGGTTCGAAAGGTTCCGGAGATAGCTCAAGTTTTTTGGCAATATCGGCAAGCTCTTCCTTACCCATAGCGGATAATTCTTCTTTCTTGTACATATATAATGTATAAAATATTGATTTTAGAATAAGAGTACATTTCCAAAGAGCTGGAAATGTTTAAATAAATTTCTTATAGGTGCAAAGTTACGAATAAAATGGTTAAATCCACATCTTTTATTCGTGTTTTTTCTAACTTTTTTGGCTTGGGTGTTTCAGTTTGGCTAAAATGAAAAGGCAAGTTTATTTACTCATAAATAACTTGCCTTTTGTTATTCAGTATTATTTTTATTTACGGAGGTATTTGCTGAAGAATTTCCATTCTTCTTCTCCGATATCCAAGTCCTTGTCGTGCCAACAGTGTGGTGCGCCAATGACACGATATAGCCACACTTCCGTGCCTTGCCTTCCGCCATGGTATCTGTACTT
>CALBYK010000089.1 GCA_937889855.1 uncultured Prevotella sp. | reverse complement strand
CCTGCGTGGCGTCGGCAAGAAACTCGTAGTAGGCACCTTGCGCGGCAGCCGACGGGTTGCCGTTGTCGAAGATGTCGCCCGCTATGAGCAGCGCGTCGGGGCGGTGCCGCTTTATCTGGTCGAGCAGCCAATTGAGAAAGTGGCGGTGCTCTGGCAGCCGGTCGTTGCCGTGGAAGAGGTTGCCGAGGTGCCAGTCGCTGGTGGTAAGTATCTTCATGTTGTGTGTACTGAATTTAGGGTGAATAGGTTATATTGCGACAAGCCATGCAAGGAACGTGCGCAATATGGAACGGCTGTTTTCTGTCGCTTTATTAATCTTTTCTTCAACAATGAACTTAATCATTCTCTGGCGGTATTCGCTCTGTTGCAGCATCTCCCATAAGGCAGTGTCAAGGTAGGCGTATTCCACGTTGTTGCGGACCCATGCGGCGGAGGGAGAATTTGATACAAGTGCAGAGTTAGGTGTGCGAGGGTTTAAGTGCCATATTTTGTCTGTCTTTAAATAATAGAACGGATAGTAGGGTGGTGTATGTTCGGATTGCTTAGCCAAACTCTCATATTGCTTGAACACCAAGTCGTAGATAATTGCAAGCTTGTCATATTCAATATAGTTTCTCTTGAAAATGCCCGCTTCGATGCCCTTGATTACAGACAGCAGTAGTACCGGCTTGGCAATCTTTTTTATGCCAGTCCGCGAAATGTTGCCAGTCTTCATCTCTTTAATCATTCTTGTATAAGAATTGAAGGTCATTTCACAGTTTGTATTGGTTCCTTTCATTGTCAGTCTTGATTTATGGCTCTAATTTTAAGACCAAAATTACAAAATAAAAGCCAAAAACAATAGTATTTTTATTGTAGATATAGAAAAAATCATTACTTCTGCATATTATAGTCGATTGTCAATACAAGAAAGTGTTGTAGAGGGCGAGATTAGAGATGAAGAACTTACAAATGGTGATAAATTCGTTTTGTTCAAAAGTGCTGATATTCTGTCTTTCTTCCAAATGATAGACCAGCATTTCGCAGAATTGAAGAAATCAGAGCCAACAATGGCTAATATCTCTCCTTTGACGAATACGGAACTGGTATTCACACTGATATAATAAAGTATGAGAGTGATTTAGCAAAAAGATTATGTCACTATTATGGAGTAAGGATTGTTTATGGGCCTTATAACTATGTAAAAGAGGAATTCTGATAGTTCAATATACCAGCATTTGCATTTTAAACAGAGCAGCGCAAGGTCATAAGATTATGACTTTGTGCTATTCTTTAATATATGATGTTGATAGTAAACAGATAATTTTATTTTTTGCAGTTAAAATAAAAAGATGTAATTTCGTATGTAAGTTATAAAAATGCGATTATGAGTACACGTTTAAAAATTTATCTTGACCTACATTGGCGGTATAGTGACAGGCATTGTCATTGTTTTCATTTGGGGATATTGCATTGCAAAATCGTATGTAAATAATGCTTCAGATGGCATCGAAATGTATGATAAGCCTATGCAAACTATTGATATAATACCTTCGGATAAATGTTTAAAGCAAATAGGCACTTGTCGCGGTAGTCACCGTCGTCTGGTGGATGAGCCTTTGTCGTTTCTTTTGCCATTTCATCCAAAGCCATGTCCATTATTAAATTGAACATTTCTTCTGAGGATAGGCTTCTGAGGAACTGGGCTATTTGTAGGTCGGTGGCGTCCTCGCCTATGCGTTTCTTTATCAGTTTTCTGAACCCTTCCTTGTCTTTCTCTTTCATGTTATATTTTGAATGTTGTTGGAATTTCCACTAAGTTACAAATAAAAAAACGGAATGGCAAAGCAAAACATCTTTTGTGCTGCGATTGTGGCCTTCTTATGTTGCAATGAGCCAGCCTAAGAACCTGCGGAGTATTGTAGGTATAATGTCAGTTGTGAGATGGCAGTTCGATTGATATAATATAATTTTTTTTGCTTTTTTATCTGTCACATCCGTCACATTTATCATAAATCCATTCATTATCAGTGATTTATACAGTGACACTTCTTCCCGTAAAGCGTCACGTCAATCACGCGATACGTCACTGCAGGCAATCAGACAATAAATAATGTCACTTACCAAGGCATCAAAGAAACGTAATACCAATTCTTTGTAACAACATTACCAACGTCTGGTAGCAACACTACAAAGCGTCGGTAGCAAATATACCAAGTGCAGGTAATTATTTCCCTGTTATTTACATTGATGGCTTTTATTTTATAAATTGTCTTGGATATTTGCTAAGGATATTTGCTAACAATACTCTGTTAATTCTAATGTAATCGTTTGAAAATGAGGGAGT
>CALBYK010000088.1 GCA_937889855.1 uncultured Prevotella sp. | reverse complement strand
TGTAGCTCCACTGGCGGCCTCCGGCAATCATCTCCCACCACACTCCGCAGTACTTGGTGGGGTGAATCCATGACGTGTCCTCAATCTTGCAAGGCTCGTTGAGGTTGAGTATGAGGTTGGAGGAGAGCATGTCGCGGGCATCGTCGCTCACGATGACGGTGCGCCACGGGGTGTTGAAGGGAGTCTGCACATATCCCTTCATGCCTGTGGCGTCGGGCGTGAGCCATGACTCGAACACCATGTTCTTGTCGTCGAGGTTGAGGTGCATTGTCGGGAAATTCACGCAGGCAGCTTCATGCAGATTGATGTAGAGTCCGTCCTTGGTCTTGAGCTGGAGCGATGTCTGCACACCTGTGGGCGAGAATGTGGTCTGCGACGAGTTGGGAGTTATGGCATCGTGCATCTTTGTGCGTATCTCGCTCAGGCGCGATATCTGCGTCTCATACTCCTGTGTGTCGTAATCGCCGGGAATCCAGTAGGCGGTGTGGTCGCCGGTCATGGCAAACTGCGTGTGCTCCTCCTTTACTACTATATAATTGAGCTTCTGCTGCTGCGGAAACTCGTAGCGCACGCCCATACCGTCGTCATACACGCGGAAGCGTATGCGTATGTCGCGCTGCATGGAAGCCTGATTGAGCGTCACGGCAAGCTCATTGTAGTGGTTACGTATGGTGGCCGTCTCGCCCCACACTGGCCGCCACGTCTCGTCAAACGTCGCTGTCTGAGTGTCCTTCACTGTAAAACCGTCCATAAGGTTCTGCTCGTCCATTCCGTTAGAGGCATGTTTGTCCTTGGCGAGCTCGAGTCCGAGATGTGATGGGCGTATTACCTCCTTCTTCTTGTAGGTCATCTCGTAGGTAGGGCGTCCGTCCTGAAGATAGAATTTCACTGCCACGTTGCCATTAGGCGAAGTGACTGTCTGTGCGCTGAGCCAAACGGGAAAGGCAAGCGCAATGGTTGTAAATATTGTCTTTGTCATTTTCTTATTATGATTAACTGTAAGTATGTGTTCAGAATTATCTTTATATATGAGCGGCAATCTGTAGGAGGGTATGGCATCCTTGCCATACCCACTCTACCATAAAATTCTGCCTATTTAGTGGGTATGGCAGGGATGCCATACCCTCCTACTATATGTAAAGATAATTTTACACAATTTCTTATACAAATAGAAAACTTATCAACTTGTCAACTCGTCAACTATTCTACAACAATCATTGTCCAGTATTTAAGCTGCGGCACCGTGAACACCACGAAGTCGCCTTCTGTTCGGAAGTTGAGCTGCTGTGCAGCTCCGCCAAGGCGGTCGGGCGATGCCACCCAGAGTTTCTTCACATTCTTGGCACGCATACGCAGCGTGAGGTTGTCGATGCTCTCCGGCTCCGGCATTGTGCCGTCGATGTCGCGCCAACTGAGACTGTTGGCTTGGCGGAAGTTGAGCAGATGAACCACTTGCTTGCCGCCAACCTGCTTGCAGTAGGTAGTCACTGTTCCGAGAGCGGGCGGCCATGAGTTGAGACGCACGCCAGACTTTGACGTGGCGAGGTCGCCGACAGTTTCCGTACCACCGTCGCGCAGAAGATTCTGATAGGCTGTGAGGAAGTCATAGTAGGCAACAATCTGCTTCTGCAAGTCCTCACTCATAGCCACGCCTGTG
>CALBYK010000087.1 GCA_937889855.1 uncultured Prevotella sp. | reverse complement strand
TGAAAGCCAATCACCGATATGTGCTTTTCTCGGAGAAGGCGGCTGCGCCTTATTTCAATCCGAAGGATGTGGATGAGTATGTGCTCACATGTGATGGTTCTGCGGAAACCAACTATATGTATGTCATATTCTCGCCAAATGCGTTCACCAAGGCTTCTGACAAGGAAGCAGATGGGCTACCGCGTGAACTATCGTTTGAGCAGTTTCAGAAATGGCTTGCCAAAAACCGCACCCACGACAAGAGCATGCAGGTTGACATACGCAATATAACCGTGAGAAAATAAGCAAAAACATAAACACCTGATAAACTTGACGATTATGAACACAATTGCACGAATGATGGTTCTTGCTGCATCGGCAATGGCGGTTGCGCCTCATGCCTCAGCACAGAACAAGACACAGCAGCAAATATACGAGGAGTTTAAAAAGAAGGCGCAGGGCGACTACCAGAGCTTCCGAAAGAAGGCCAATGAGGAATATGCAAAGTTCCTGAAAAAGGCTTGGACTACATACGAGGCTGTGGCGCCACGCAAAAAACCCGTAGAGAAGGATGTGAAGCCTGTACTGTGGACCAAGGAAGACGAAAAGAAATTGCTCAACAAGTCGCTGGTTAGCCGTGAAATACCAGTGCTCAGCTTTAACATGCCACGCCCAACGCTGCCACAGCCACAGCCTCTTGAGATAATAGTCCCTACGGAAGTGTCGCGAGTGCCGGTAGTTAAGCCATTGCAGATTGGACCGGTTAAACTACCCGACTACCTTAAGAACATAAAGGTTCCAGTTCAGCCCGAGGAGCCAACAACCCAGGAACCGACAGCTCCAGAGCCCCCCGCTCCTACTCCTACAACCACCCCTACTCCATCAATTCCGGAACCGCCTGTCGTAGTGGCTCCTACCACAGAGCCGCCTGTCATATCACAAGAGGAACCAACAACGCCTGTTGAGGACGTAAAGCCCGACTCGCGCTACGTTGTGTTCAACACGTTTGGCACTGAGTGCAGAGTGCGTTTTGAAGACCGCGACTTCTCTTTTGGCGGTAAACTCACGGGGGACGGACTGTCTGCCGCATGGACAAAGTTTGCTGGCAGCGAGATGGACAACACACTTTACGATTGCCTCCAGATTCGCAAACAGCTCCATCTCTCGGATTGGGCGTATTACCTTATGCTCAAGTCGTTTGCCGAGAAATGCTTCGGCAAGAGCAATGAGGCCACATTCCTACATGCATACCTCTATTGTCAAAGCGGCTACAAGATGCGCCTCGGACGCTCAGGCGACAAACTGTATCTGCTTGTTGGCTCAAAACACATCATATATGGCAAGATGTTCCATTATGTAGGTGGCGAGGACTTCTACTCGTTCGACAGCAAAGAGCCACGTTTGCAGATATGTGACGTAGGGTTCCCGAAAGAACAACCCATGTCGCTCTACATATCTGATGAGCAACTTTTTGCTGACAATCCTACGCCTGTGCGCGAAATAAAGTCGAAGCGCTACAAAGACATGTCGTTCAAGGTGAGTGTCAACAAGAACCTGCTCGACTTCTTCGACACATATCCGGCATCGGAGATTGAGGGCAATCCGCTCTCTACGTGGGAAATGTATGCGCGCAACCCGCTCGCCTCAAGCGTGAAGGCACAACTCTATCCAGCCATAATGGAACATATAAAGGGCCTGTCACAGGCCGACGCCGTAAACAAATTGCTCAACTGGGTGCAGACAGGATTTGAGTATGAGTACGACGACAAGGTGTGGGGACACGACAGGGCATTCTTTGCCGAAGAGTCACTCTACTATCCGTATTGCGACTGTGAGGACCGTTCCATATTATTGTCACATCTTGTACGTGAGCTAATCGGACTGGATGTAGTCCTGGTATACTACCCAGGACATCTCGCTTCGGCTGTGGCGTTCACAGAAGATGTAAAGGGCGACTACATATCATATAACGGCAAGAAATTCGTCATTTGTGACGGCACATACATAGGCGCGCCATTAGGCATGACTATGCCTGGTATGGACAACCAGAAAGCGAAAGTGATTTTGCTCGAGGCTGCAAGATAAATAATGCGACCTTGCGGGGCTTGTTGGTATTTCTATGCTAATCAGAGCATCAAACACCAACAAGCCCTGATGCTTTTTACGTCTGCACAAAACGGGTTGTTTGTGCATAATATATGCACAAACACAAACGCTTTGTGCTTTTTTATAGCCTTATATTTGGCTGCATAACATAAAGTTATTACTTTTGCAACCCAGATATTACAATAATTTATTAACATATGAGTTTGAAAATTGTTGTACTTGCCAAGCAAGTACCCGACACACGAAATGTCGGCAAGGACGCGATGACAGCCGAAGGCACCGTCAACCGCGCCGCTCTACCGGCTATCTTCAACCCCGAAGATCTTAATGCGTTGGAGCAGGCTCTGCGTCTGAAGGAGCAGAACCCTGGCTCAACAGTAGGTATATTGACAATGGGTCCTCCACGTGCAGCCGAGGTTATCCGACAGGGGCTCTACCGTGGAGCCGATACAGGCTGGTTGCTCACCGACCGTCTGTTCGCAGGTGCCGACACTCTCGCCACTTCCTATGCCCTGGCTACTGCTATCAAGAAGATTGGCGATGTAGACGTGGTTATCGGTGGCCGCCAGGCTATCGACGGCGACACGGCACAAGTAGGCCCGCAGGTAGCACAGAAGCTCGGCCTCTCGCAGGTGACTTACGCCGAGGAGATAACCAAGTGTGAGAATGGCAAGCTCACCATCCGTCGCCACATCGATGGTGGTGTGGAGACTGTTGAGGCTCCGATGCCACTTGTAGTGACTGTCACTGGAAGTGCCGCTCCCTGCCGTCCGGCAAACGCCAAGCTCGTTATGAAGTACAAGCGTGCCACGGCTCCCATGGAGCGCAAGCCCGAGGACAAGTACAACTATCTCTACGAGGAGCGTCCTTATCTCACGCTCAACCAATGGACTGTGGCCGATGTCGACGGCGACCCGCAGCAGTGTGGCCTCAGTGGCTCGCCTACTAAAGTGAAGGCCGTGAAGAACATCGTGTTCCAGGCCAAGGAGAGCAAGACACTCACCGGCAGCGACGCCGACATTGAGGGTCTGATTAAGGAATTGTTGGACGAAAAGATTATTGGATAATGAACAACGTATTTGTATATTGCGAGATAGAAGGCACTCAGGTTCAGGAAGTGTCTCAGGAACTTCTCACCAAAGGACGCAAGCTCGCCAACCAGCTCGGTGTCGACCTCAACGCCATCGTTGCAGGCACGGGAATCAAGGGCCAGGTTGAGAATCAGATTCTTCCTTATGGTGTGGACAAGCTTTTCGTGTTCGACGCCGAGGGACTCTTCCCCTACACATCGGCTCCTCACACCGACATCCTTGTCAACCTCTTCAAAGAAGAAAAGCCACAAATTGCGCTCATGGGTGCCACGGTTATTGGTCGCGACCTCGGTCCGCGCGTGTCGTCATCACTCACCAGCGGCTTGACTGCCGACTGCACCGAGCTTGAAATTGGCGACTACGACGACAAGAAGAGCGGCACTCACTACGACAACCTGCTCTACCAGATTCGCCCGGCATTCGGCGGCAACATCGTTGCCACCATCGTCAATCCCGACCACCGTCCGCAGATGGCTACAGTGCGTAGCGGTGTGATGCAGAAGGCTCTCTACGAGGGCAAGGCAAAGGGTGAAGTTGTATATCCTGAGGTTGCCAAGTATGTTCCTTCAGCAGATTATGTTGTGAAGGTACTCGACCGCCATGTTGAGGCTGCCAAGCACAACCTCAAGGGTGCTCCCATCGTTGTGGCAGGTGGCTACGGCGTAGGCTCGAAGGAAAATTTCGACATGCTATTCCAGCTTGCCAAGGAACTCCACGGCGAGGTGGGCGCAAGCCGTGCCGCTGTTGATGCAGGTTGGTGCGATCACGACCGTCAGATTGGTCAGACAGGTGTGACCGTTCACCCGAAGGTATACATTGCCTGCGGCATATCCGGACAGATTCAGCACATCGCCGGTATGCAGGACTCGGGCATCATCATCTCTGTAAACAGCGACCCGGAGGCTCCAATCAACAAGATTGCCGACTATGTGATTACGGGAACGGTGGAAGAGGTACTCCCGAAACTTATCAAGTATTATAAGGCGAATAATAAGTAAGTAGTTAAAGATGTTATAGAAGTTAAAGAAGTTATAGCCATTAGTATTGCAAACATGAGTTCATTCAAAGACTTGATTGTTTGGCAGAAAGCGCATGCTTTCGTTTTGCTCGTATATAGAATGTCGGGCAAATTTCCAAGTGCTGAAAGATTTGGATTGTGTTCTCAATTCCAACGCGCAGCAGTTTCTATTCCTGCAAACATAGCTGAAGGTTATAGAAAATTAAGCAAGGCAGATAAACTTAGGTTTATAAATGTAAGCCAAGGTAGTTTGGAAGAATGTCGATATTATGTAATCCTTTCAGAGGATTTGGCATACATATCAAATGATGACTATAACTCGCTTAATGCCCTAATAGAAGATGTCAGCAGACTTCTAAATGCTTATGGAAGAAAAATAAAAGAATCGACATTTGCAAATGATGTCTAAAATGTCTTGTATGACGAAGCATTTTCTTCAAACTTCTCGAACGAGTAACAGCATATGGCTTTAACTTTCTCGAACGAGTAACAGCATATGGCTTTAACTTTCTCAAACGAGTAACAGCATATGGCTTTAACTTCTATAACTTCTCTTAATTCTATAAATTCTAAAAAAACATGGCCAACTTTTATACAGACCATCCGGAGTACGATTTCTATCTTAATCACCCGGAGATGAAGCGCGTTGTTGAGCTCAAGGAGCTTGGCTTCGCCGACAAGGATAAATATGAGGATGCGCCCGTCGACTTCGAGGACGCTATCGAGAATTATAAGCGTGTGCTTGAGATTACTGGCGACATTGCCGCCAACATCATTGAGCCTAACTCAGAGGATGTAGACCTTGAGGGTCCGCACCTCGTTGACGGTCGCATGCACTATGCGTCTAAGACCTACGAGAACCTCGACGCCACTCGCAAGGCTGGTCTTTGGGGTCTGTCGATGCCGCGTCGCTACGGTGGCTTGAACATGCCTATCACTCCGTACTCAATGGCTTCGGAGATTGTATCGGCTGCCGATGCCGGCTTCCAGAACATCTGGTCGCTTCAAGACTGCATCGAGACTCTCTATGAGTTCGGCTCTGAGGAGCAGCGCCAGAAGTATATCCCGCGCGTTTGCGCCGGTGAGACAATGTCAATGGACTTGACCGAGCCTGACGCAGGTTCCGACCTTCAGCGCGTAATGCTCAAGGCCACACAGGATGCTGACGGCACATGGCGCTTGAACGGTGTAAAGCGATTCATCACCAACGGCGATAGCGACATCCACCTCGTGCTCGCACGCTCTGAGGAAGGCACACGCGACGGTCGCGGACTGTCGATGTTCATCTACGACAAGCGCGACGGTGGCGTGACCGTTCGTCACATCGAGAACAAACTTGGTATCCACGGCTCACCTACCTGCGAGCTTGTATACAAGAATGCAAAGGCTGAGCTTTGCGGCTCCACACGCTTGGGGCTCATAAAGTATGTAATGGCTCTTATGAACGGAGCGCGTCTCGGCATCGCCGCACAGTCAGTTGGCGTGAGCCAGGCTGCCTACGATGAGGCAGTGAAGTATGCTAATGAGCGCAAGCAGTTCGACACCGAGATTGTGAAGTTCCCGGCTGTCTACGACATGATTGCCCGCATCAAGGCTAAACTCGACGCCGGCCGCTCCATTCTCTACCAGACAGCGCGCTACGTTGATATCTACAAGGCCCTTGAGGACATCCAGCGCGAACGCAAACTCACTGCCGAGGAGCGTCAGGAACTCAAGAAATACTCTCGCTTGGCAGATGCCTTCACACCTATCGCCAAGGGCATGAACTCTGAGTATGCCAACCAGAACGCCTACGACGCAATCCAGGTGCACGGCGGTTCGGGCTTCATCATGGAGTACAAGAGCCAGCGTCTGTATCGCGACGCACGCATCTTCTCTATCTATGAGGGTACGACACAGCTCCAGGTTGTGGCTGCCATCCGCTACATCAGCAACGGCACCTACCTCACAATCATCAAGGAGATGCTTGAGCATGAGGTGAGCGACGAGCTGAAGCCTCTGAAAGCTCGCGTAGAGGAGATGGTGAAGCTCTACGAGCAGGCACTTGAATACGTCAAGGAGGCGCAGGACCAGGAGATGCACGACTTCCTCGCACGCCGTCTCTACAACATGACAGCCGAGATTATCATGTCGCTCCTCATCCTCGAGGACGCCACACGCTCTGCCGACTTGTTCGAGAAGAGTGCAAACGTGTATGTCCGCATGGCCTACGCCGACGTTATCGGCGAACACGCCTACATCACAAACTTCATCAAGGAAGACCTTCCGAGCTTCCGCGCTGAATAAACAACCATAAAAAAACGACAAAGCCTGTTGACATTAAGTTGACAGGCTTTGTTGTCTTAGGTATTTATAGACAGACAGGCAAAATAAGTCTTGTGCACCAACTTATAATTAAAATTTGCACTTACCCTAATATTTATTTGTAAACAATTGCCAATTCAACTATTTATTGTACATTTGCAAAAAGAAGAATCGCCTAACAGAATTTGGATATTGAGTATATTCATCCAAAAGGCATTGAGATTGAACCAATAATTTACAAACCTAAAACATTATTACAATGAAAAAGAAAATTATTGTTATATTATGCTCATTATTTGCATTCATACTTCTTGCCTTCACATGTCCAAACAGAAACGACCATAAGGAAGCTATAAAGTATATAGTATCATGTATGGTGAATGAAAAGTTGGATGAGGCAGGAGAAAATGATGCATTCGCTTTCTTGGGCTCATTGTTTATGACAAAGTTTTTAGAGGAATTTCTTGATGCTCGTCT
>CALBYK010000086.1 GCA_937889855.1 uncultured Prevotella sp. | reverse complement strand
GATTCTACCTGTTCGTGCGCGGCAAGTTCCTCAACCACAAGAGCGTGCACCCATACCGAACGCGGAAGGTGGAGGTGCTTGAGGCGCGAAAGGCACTTGTAGGCATAGACGGACGACTGATGAAGACACCTGCCGGGTCTTATACAATTGTTGTAGAGCAAGAGGTCATCAACTTCCTCATCCCTGAATAAAGACAGTCACACACAACCACGTTTCCAACTCCTTTTCATATTAAAGCCAAGAGTGTGTGCCTAAGCATCCGATTGCTTTGGCATACACTCCTTGCATTATCCCAACCGCGACACTCTGCGAAGCTTCTCCTCGTCAAGTATCCGGATTTTCTTTCCTTCAACATTTACCATGCCCTCGTTGGCAAACGCCGACAGCGTGCGTATGGCATTGCTTGTACTCATGTTTGACATTGACGCGAGGTCGTCGCGGTTCATCATTATGTTGAGGACGCCATGCTCCTCGTCAGTACCGTAATTGTCCATAAGGTCGAGTATTGTGTCCGCAAGCCGCCCGCGTATATGCTTTTGGGTGAGCGACACTATGCGCCCGTCGGTCATGCCGAGGATAGTTGAAAGATCATACATGAAGTAGCGCGCTATACTGCTATGGCCATCCATCATGCCCACAGCCATATCCAAAGGCAAGGTGGCTACAACGGAGTCCTCAAAAGCCATGGCAGACGTGGTATAGCACTCTTTTGCAAAGAAAGCGCGATAACCCAGAAACTGCTGCTGCTTTACGGCACGCACAATCTGCGCGCGTCCCAAGCCACACTCCTTGACAATCTTCACCTTTCCACTCACAAGATAGAACAATACCGTCGGACGCTGCCCTTCCCTGTAGACAAGCTCGTTCTTCTTCAGCTTTACGATGGACATGTTTCCGGCTATTGCGACAGTCGGAACTTCTTCTTCACATTGCCAAATGCGCAAGATATCGCTTGCTATTCTTTCCTTATATAATATGTTTGACGGCATGTTGTATTGTTATCCAGAAGTGAGAAATATATAAAATCAATTATAAAAGCCCAAAGGGCACATACAAAGATATACATTTTTCGTGACACATAGCCACTTTTCCATACTTTAAAAACAAAAAGAGAAGAAAAACATGTAAAATAGCATTTTTTCAGAAAATATAGTCACATTTATTTTGTATATATACCAATTTTTACTACCTTTGATATCGTAAGGCAGCCAAAGCCTTCTGACAAGACTACTACTGCCGAGCGCAAGCATAAATTGACAACTAATAACGAACAAATAACGAACCTTAATTTAAACCTATGAGTTATCTTCGATTCGAAAAAGCTCTGATGACAAACCTGGAAGAGTCTCTCCCACGTGAGTTGTTGCGTACAAACCGTTCCGGAGCATATTCGTGTTCTACGATTGTAGACTGCAATACACGTAAGTATCACGGTCTGCTCGTGGTGCCGGTGCCGGAACTTGACGACGAGAACCATGTACTTCTCTCGTCGCTTGACGCAACCGTTATACAGCACGGGGCTGAGTTCAACCTTGGTCTGCACAGGTATCAGGGCAATAACTACAGTCCAAAAGGGCATAAGTACATAAGGGAGTTCGACTGCGACAAGGTGCCGACCACCATTTACCGTGTCGGTGGCGTATTGCTGAAGAAGGAAGTGGTGTTCCAGCATTATGAAGACCGCATCCTTATACGTTACACGCTTGTTGACGCCCATTCGGAAACCACATTGCGTTTCCGCCCGTTCCTCGCCTTCCGCAGCGTGCGCCAATTCACGCACGAGAATACCGTTGCCTCACGTGACTATTCCGAAGTGGAAAACGGCATAAAGACATGCATGTATGCCGGATACCCCGACCTGTTCATGCAGTTCAGCAAGGAAAACAAGTTCGTCTTCCAGCCCGACTGGTATCGCGGGGTGGAATACCCTAAAGAGCAGGAACGCGGATACGCCTCTAACGAGGACCTCTATGTACCAGGCTATTTCGAGATGGACATCAAGAAGGGCGAGAGCATCGTGTTCTCCGCGTCAACGTCGGCTTGCAAGACTGGCGGTCTGAAGGCCCTGTTCACAAAGGAGGTAGACGAGCGCTCACCGCGCGACAACTTCTTCCACTGCCTTGTCAACGCCGCACACCAGTTCCACAACCGCACAAGCAAGGACGAGCGCTATATACTCGCCGGCTATCCATGGTTCAAGTGCCGCGCTCGCGACACGTTCATCTCCCTGCCCGGTCTTACGCTGTCAATAGAAGAGGAGGACTATTTTGAGCTCGTGATGGAGACAGCCGCACGCGGACTCTACGAATTCATGGAAGACAAACATCTTACTGTGAAGATATATGAGATAGAGCAGCCCGATGTCATGCTATGGGCCGTGTGGGCATTGCAACAGTATGCCAAGCATGTCGGCCGCGAGAAGTGCAACCGCAAGTATGGAAAGTTGCTACACGACATCCTCAGCTACATCATCGCCGACAAGC
>CALBYK010000085.1 GCA_937889855.1 uncultured Prevotella sp. | reverse complement strand
AAATCCCTTGGCCAGTAATGGCTGTGCGGGTTCGAGTCCCGCTCGCGGCACTTTTCAATCAACAATGAGTTATGAGTGGACATTCTTCAATGTTCACTTTTTTTGTATCCTTACGTTTATGACTTATGATGATATATGGCGCCGGCTTGCCAAGCGTCTTGGCGCATCAGAGGCAAGGGCCGTGGCGCGTATGCTCCTTGAGGAGAAGTTCGGGATGTCGTTTGCCGACATACTGTGCGGTGGCGTTGAGTCGCTACAGGCAGATGCCGTGCAATGGCTTGAGTGTGCCGTGCGCCGTCTGGAGGCTTCGGAGCCTGTGCAGTATGTCCTTGGCGAGGCATGCTTTTGCGGCAACCGTTTCTCCGTGGCGCCGGGCGTGCTCATCCCGCGTCCTGAGACAGAGTGGCTTGTCGACACCATTGTGTCGGCATATGAGTGTAATGGCGAGCCGCCACGCATACTCGACATAGGAACGGGTAGCGGCTGCATTGCCGTAAGTGTCAAGAAGGCGTTGCCGTCGGCCTATGTGGAGGCGTGGGACATCTCGGCTGATGCTCTCCGCATTGCTTCCGGCAATGCGGAGAGTCTTTCAGCCGATGTCGTGTTCTGCCGTCGCGACGCCCTTGGGCTTGAGATGCCCGAGGAGCCATGCTGGGACGTCATCGTCAGCAATCCTCCTTATGTCTGCGCCCGTGAGCGGGAGTCGATGGATGCCAACGTGCTCAACTTTGAGCCCTCACTCGCCCTCTTTGTGCCAGATGACGACCCTTTGTTGTTCTACCGTTCCATCACGCGCTATGCCAAAGGAGCGCTCCGCGTTGGAGGTCGCCTGCTCTTTGAATGCAACACACTTTATGCCGCTGACACGGCCGTGATGATGGGTGGTGAGGGGATGAGGCTTGCGAGAGTGTGCGACGACTGTTTCGGCAAGCCGCGCTTTGCCGTCGGAACCAAATAAAAACCAGTAAAAACAATTCATTATGTTTACACGAACCAAGAAACCCGTTGGCGAGCAGGAGGCACTCCTCAAACTCTCTGCCCTTTGCTCCCAGGCCGAACATTCGTCAGGAGAGATGAGGGACAAGATGCGCCGCTGGGCAATGCCGCAGGAAGAGATAGACAGGGTGCTTAACCGTCTTGTCGACGAGCGGTTTGTCGACGACGAGCGTTACGCGCGTTTCTTTGTGCGCGACAAGATACGCTTTGACCGCTGGGGGCGCCGCAAGATAGAAATGGCCCTGTGCAGGAAAGGTGTGGCACGCGACATCAGCAGCCGTGTCCTCGATGCCGTCGCGCCCGACGACTATGTTGAGGCTCTTCGCCCGCTCATAGCGTCAAAGCGCCGCTCGCTCAGTGCAGCGTCCGACTATGAGCTCAACGCCAAGCTCATACGCTTCGCCCTTGGGCGCGGTTTCGGCATGGACATCATACGCCGCTGCATAGAGTCGGCCGACGAGTATGGCGTTGACCCCCAATCGCCCGATGGATATGAAGACTGACAACACGTTGTTCAGTCCCTTGCGCAGGCTGCGCAAGCTTGTGCTTGGCGTGGTGTCGCCAGCCCGCTGCGTGTCGTGCCATGCCCGCCTTGCTGAGGGTGAGGAGGTGTTTTGCATGCAATGCAATGCCGGCATAGAGCGCACCGGTGACGGTTTCTCGCCCTGCGACAACTCTACCGTGCGCCTGATGTGGGGAAAGTTGGCGGTGGAGCGCGGCGCGTCGTTCATGTCCTACTCACCGCATGCCGAAGGCTCTGATGCCATATATGCCATCAAGTATGGTTCACAGCCTGCTGTCGGTGTGAAGCTTGGGGAGCTCATGGCCCGTGAGTACATGCCGGCAGGATTCTTTGACGGCATTGACCTCATACTGCCGATGCCGCTTCACCCCAGGCGTGAGCGTAAGCGTGGCTATAACCAAAGCCGTGAGCTGGCTGTAGGATTGAGCCGGGTAACCGGCATTGAGGTGTGCGATGCCGGCGTGCTGCGCCGCATACGCAACACACCGAGTCAGACCACCGTGGGCCATTACAACCGTATGGCCAATGTGGAAGGCGCTTTCCGGCTGGTCCGCCCGGAGAAGGTAGCTGGCAAGCATGTGCTCGTTGTCGACGACATCATCACGACCGGGGCGTCGATGTATGCCTGTGCCTCCGAGCTGCTTAAGGCCGAAGGCGTGAGGTTTAGCTTCCTTACCGTCGGCAGGACAGAGCAGTAGGGGCTGTGGGCACGCACAATTTTATATGTGTGGCGTTAAACTTTATCGTCTATATGCCGTCAAAACACATGTAAATGCATGAAATTAATATATTAAAACAACAAAAACGCAGCAATAAAAATTGATGAAACGTTTTATTCTTCTTCTTGTGTTGGGCATTTGCGTGGCCGTATGCCATGCCCAAGGCCTTGTGAAGGGCAAGGTGCTCGACAAGCAATCGGACGAACCGCTCGGGTTCGTCACTGTCACAGTAACCCGTCAGGGCGCGTCCGCTGCGCTTGAAGGCGGCTCAATGACCGACGCTGACGGCAACTTTATGGTAAAAGGCCTTAAGGACGGAAAGTATACCCTCAATCTTAAATATGTCGGCTACAAAGACGTTGTGCGGCAGTTCACAATTGCTCCTGGCAACCGTGAGGAGCAGTTCAAGCTCATCTATATGGCAGAAGACGCAAAGATGCTTGGCGGCGTGACCGTCACCGGGCAGCGCGCCACCATGAAGCTTGAGGTTGACCGCAAGACGTTTGACGTGTCGCAGCTTATAAGCAACGCCGGACAGTCGGCCTCAGACGTGCTCGACAACGTGCCGTCAGTGGAGGTTGACAACGACGGCAACGTGTCGTTGCGCGGCAACTCCTCCGTGGAGGTGTGGATAAACGGCAAGGCGTCGGGACTTACGTCCGACAACCGCGCCCAGATATTGCAGCAGCTGCCGGCGGAGAGCATAGAGCGCGTGGAGGTGATAGACAATCCTTCGGCAAAGTTCTCGGCTGAGGGTTCTGCCGGCATCATCAACATCGTCCTCAAGAAGGACCGCAAGGCCGGCTATTATGGCTCGGTGCAGGCGGGCGCAAGCACCCGTGGCGGCGCCAACACAAGCTTCAACATCAACTACAGCAGCGGCCTGCTCGATGCTTATGCCAACGTGGGCTACCGCCACCGCTCCAACACGGGGCATGCCGAGAGCCAGCAAACAAGCAACACCTACAACCAAAGCTACGACGGCGACAACTCGCGTTGGGGCAACAACCTCTTCTCGCGTGCCGGACTGACGCTGCACGCGTCGAAGAAGGACGATTTCTCGGTGAGCGGCATGCTTATGCGCGGTGGCGGACGGAGCAACAGCTTCACTCCTTATATATACACTGCCGTGGCAAGCGGACTCAGCGACTACCGTCTCGACCGCCTCAACCGCTCGCGCGACGCCATGAACATGTATTACGGCGAGTTCAACTACCGCCACTCGTTCTCCGAGCGCCACTTCATCGACTTCACCGCCGACCTGAGCCGGTGGAAGATGGACCGCGACAACTGGTACCAGGACTCCACCGTCACCAACAACGGCATTGGCCCCGCGCCTGACATCGACTACAGCTACCAGTACCGCCCCCAGCACATCAACAACCACCGCAAGGAACTTAAACTCGAGTATGAGAACCAGATAACGAAGGACTTCAAGCTTGAGGCCGGCTACCAGGGCGAGTTCTCAAGGGAGAACACCCCGCAGGAGTCGTATGTTGACAACACTTCGTTTGGCGGGCAGAACGCCGCTGAGGACAAGCTCTTCTTCAACCGGTTCATCTACAAGCAGGACCTCCATGCCTTCTACACAACGCTGAGCTACAAGCTCGGCCCCGTGAGCGCCATGGCAGGACTGCGCGGCGAATACTGGCGCGTCAACACCGAGAGCTACACGTGGGACCAGGAGCATGACACCTCGCTTCGTGACAAACCGTTCAAGAAGGACTACTTCCAGCTCTTTCCCTCGCTCTTCCTCTCGTGGCAGATGACCGAGACGCAGCAGCTGCAGCTCAACTACACGCGGCGCCTGCGCCGTCCATGGGGAGGCGATCTCAACTCGTTCCGCGACACACGCGACGCCACAACCGTGTCGTTCGGCAATCCTTACCTGTCGCCTGAGTTCAGCAACTCGTTCTCGCTCAACTATCTCAAGACGTGGACCGACCACTCGCTCCTTCTCAGCGCCTACTATCGTCCGACGTCAGACGTTATACAACGCATAAGCTACAAGAGCAGCACCGACGGCCTGTTCTACCAGACGTCGATGAACGTGGCGAAGAGCCTCTCGTCCGGCCTGGAGCTTACGGTCAAGAACAAGCTTTTCCGCATACTCGACCTCACTACGTCGGCAAACGCCTACTACTACAAGCTCAACGGATTCTCCTATGACATCGACGGACAGACCGTCACGGGCAAGGAAGACCACAACTTCACGTGGAACGCGCGCATGACAGCCTCGCTCATGCTGCCATACGACATATCAATACAAGGCACCGGGCGCTACGACTCGCGCCAGGTCATAACCCAGGGCTACCGCAAGCCAAGCTACAGCGTTGACCTCGGGGCACGCAAGAATTTCTTCAACAAGCTCTTCACCCTGGCAGTCAACTGCCGCGACTTGCTCGACTCACGCAAGTTTGAGACATTCACCAGCGGCGAAAATTTCACGCGCCATCAGATAAACCGTCGCGGAGGACGCCGTGTGAGCTTCACCTTGACGTGGAACTTCGGCAACATGAAGCAGAAGCAGCGTCCTGCCAAGCGCGGACAGCAGGGAGGCGACGTGCAGATGAACTATAACGGAGGCGGCGAGGAATAGTGGCGCACATGGAAGTACCAAGGCTCGGAAGGCACGCTACAAGGCAATGGTAGGCGTCTTACAAGGCAATGGTAGGACGTTTACCATAGGCTGGTAAAACGGCAAAAAAAGCATCGGGTACTTCGAGTGGCAAATGTGGGTTTATCTGTGGAGGTTGTGTCAAAATGCGATTTTGTATTTTGACACAACCTCTTTTTCTGTATTCGGAATGCCAAAAGACGATTGACGGGGTGATGGAAAACTATATGTGGTGATACTTATAGTGATGTTTCGGTGATATTTCTAAGAATTGGCAGTTCAGCCAAAGTCTTGACTATAAGGCGCTTATGTCGAAGAGTGATGGTTTGACGGATAAAGTCGGAAAAATGTTTTTTCCCGGAATCTTGTTGACAATGTGCCTCCATCTATTTGTTTAGTTGTTGACAGACAGTATGCCGAGCGGACCTGTTGCCGTGGCGCGGTACTTGATGAGTTTCTTTCCGCTGGAGTTGGTGCATAGTCCGTTGTTGTTGAGGTCGTAGGTGCGCTTGCATTTTGCGCATGTTGCAATACCGTTGGTGTTGAACGAGAGCTTGTTGCCAAGAGAGTTGGTCTCCGCATAGCAGTTGGGGCATTGCGAGTCGTAGCAATAAAGCACTGCGGGCGACGACAGGTTGCCGTAGCCAACGATTATTCCGGTCTTGTTGTACAGTCCGATTGCACGTGACGACCTTGCGTCACGGTCGGACAGGGGCTTGGGTTTCTGCTCCTTGCCTTGCGCGTCCTCGAAATGGATGTATACGGTGCTGCCTTCCGTCGTCTCGTATATCCGGCAGAACACTCCAGGCGACAATGGGTTGAGCACGCTCTGCAGTGTTGCGTCCTGATAGATGCTGTTGTCGTAGACGAAGAAGGCGTGGATAGAGGAGAAGTCGAAGCTGTCCTTGGAACATGCTGACAGCAACATTAATGCAGAAGAAAGAAGTGGAATTGTGAGGTTTTTTAATTTCATGGGCGGAAATTTTTGTGTAAAAAAATGCCAATCATATATCAACGTGAATTACACGGCTTAAAAATTAACGTTAATTTTTAAGCCGTGTAATTCACGTTAATTTATGCCAGTAGAGCTTTTTCTGCCTCGTCCACACGTTCGAAGTGGAAATCCTTTAGCGTGTTGTCCATGAGCGCGGCAATGCGGTCGTTGCATAAGTTGCCCATAGATCCCTCGTGCGTGTGGTGGATGTTGTGGTCGGCGTGGAACGTGCCGTTCTCAATCTCCATTCCCACCTGCTTGTAGGCGTCGCGGAACGGAGTGCCGGCGGCGGCGAGGCGGTTCACCTCCTCGACGGAGAACATAGGGTCGTACATGGGGTTGTCAAGGATGTGCTCGTTCACCTCGATGCGCTCGATGATGTAGGCGGCCATCGCGAGGCAGTCCTTCAGTTCGGCAAATGCCGGGAGAAACACCTCCTTGATAATCTGCAGGTCGCGGAAGTAGCCCGTAGGCAGGTTGTTCATGATGAGCTGAATCTGCGTAGGCAGGCTCTGCAGCTTGTTGGCCTTGGCGCGTATGAGTTCAAACACGTCGGGGTTCTTCTTGTGCGGCATGATGGAGGAGCCAGTTGTGCACTCCTTTGGCAGCTTCACGAAGGCGAAGTTCTGGCTGTTGAACATGCAGGCGTCGAATGCCAGCTTGGACACCGTGCCGGCGACCGAGGCCAGTGCGAACGCCACGTTGCGCTCCATCTTGCCGCGTCCCATCTGCGCGTACACCACGTTGTAGTCCATGGAGTCGAAGCCCAGCAGGCGTGTGGTCATCTCGCGGTTGAGCGGGAACGACGAGCCGTAGCCGGCGGCAGAGCCGAGAGGGTTGCGGTTGGTCATGCGGTAGGCGGCGAGAAGGAAGAGCATGTCGTCGACAAGCGACTCGGCATGTGCCCCGAACCACAGTCCGAAGGAACTTGGCATGGCAATCTGCAGGTGGGTATAGCCTGGCATGAGCACGTCCTTGTATTGCTCGCTCTTCTTCTGGAGCTCGCGGAACAGTGCGTCCGTGGCTTCCACCACCTCGCGCAGCTCGTGCCGTGTGAACAACTTGAGGTCGACGAGCACCTGGTCGTTGCGTGAGCGTCCCGAGTGTATCTTCTTGCCCATGTCGCCCAGTTTTCGTGTGAGCATCAGCTCCACCTGCGAGTGGACGTCCTCCACGCCCTCCTCGATAGCGAACTCTCCTCGCTCGCACTCGGCGTATATGCTCTTCAGTTCGGCGAGCAGCTGGCGCAGCTCGTCCTTCTGCATGAGCCCGATTGACTCCAGCATGGTGATGTGTGCCATAGAGCCGAGCACGTCGTACCTGGCGAGATAAATGTCGAGTTCGCGGTCGCGTCCCACTGTGAAACGCTCTATCTCCTCATTGACGGAGAAATTCTTTTCCCAAAGTTTGCTTGCCATTGTTTTTTCTTTTATCCTCAGCTAACTTCCTGATGGATTTTATTCATACTGTATCATCTGCAGCACGTCGGCAATCTTTTCTATGCCTTCCTGCAGCGGTTTCTTCACCATTTGCTTGATGAACATGTTGAGCTCGGCCTTGATGGTGAGCTTCATCTTCGATGTTGTGCTTGTGACGGGCAGCATCTGAATCCAGAAGTTGAACGGGATGGGGCTTTGCTCCGTCTCGAACTTGATGCACTTTGGCTCCTCGCGGTTGACGACGCGCAGCTTGATGCTTCCCACCGGCGGCACGTTCACCGACAGTGAGTCCTGGTCGAACTGCAGATCCTTTATCTTCTCCGCCTGCTTGCGTGCCTCCTCAGGCATGGTGTCTTTCATCATCTCGTAGCGCTCCTTGAGCTTCTGGAGATTGTTGAGGTCGCTCAGCTTGTTGTACACGCTCTGCTGCGGGTAGTTGATCTGTCTTATTGAGCTCTCGAATGTGGTCATGCTCATACGCGTTACTTTTTCCAGTTAGCCGGGTCCTTGCGCCACTCGGCGAGCACTTCAAGGTCCTCTTCTTTGATATAACCAGTCTTTGCGGCAATGGCGGTGGTGTGCTCATAGTCGGAGAGGGTTACGAGGCGCACGCCGGCAGCCTTGAAAGCCTCCTCGGCAACGGGGAATCCGTAGGTGTAGCTTGCCACCATGCCCACTACCTCGAAGCCTGCCTTGCGCAGGGCGTCTACAGCCTTGAGCGATGAGCCGCCAGTAGAGATGAGGTCCTCAACGACCACAACTTTTGCACCCTCTGGTATGGTGCCCTCAATCTGGTTGCCCATGCCGTGGTCCTTCGGTTTCGGGCGAACGTAGCAGTAGGGGAGGAGCAGCTCGTCAGCGACGAGCGCGCCCTGTGCGATGGCTCCGGTTGCCACGCCGGCAACGGCTGTAGCCTCAGGGAACTCGGTGTGGATGAGATGCACCAGCTCCTGCTTTACGAAGGAGCGCAGTTCAGGGTAGGCGAGGGTTTTGCGGTTGTCTGTATAGATAGGCGATTTCCAGCCAGACGCCCATGTGAACGGGTCGTTGGGCTGGAGCTTTATGGCCTTTACTGCAAGCAGTCTTGACGCGAAGTCTTCTTTTATAGTACTCATATTGTTGTATGTGTTAAAGTTTTATGCAAACTTACATAAAAAAGACGAATTATAAGTCGGTTTTGTGAAAAAGTTGTGGTGCATATGTCCTTATACCATATATAATATGGCTTAAGGCTCCTGTCTGACGAAAAAATAACGGAGTGATTAACGGTTGATTAGTGGGTATTAATGACTAAAGTTTCGGATTTAGCCCAAAACGGGCTGAATCCGAAACTTTAATTAATGACAAAGATTCTTGTCGTTAACGCCCGTTAGTCAACCGTTAACCTTGTCGTTAGATTTTCATTGTTTCGCGGTTGATGACGGTGTCGATGCTATGGATTAGCGTGTCCAGACGAGTTTTGGCATTTTCTCCCATGTGACGGTGTAGCGGTCGGTGTAGACGGCTTCGTATGTATTACGATAGTTGTACTCATTGCTTGTTATTATGCCGTCACCGTTGATGTCGTAGAAGTTATAGTCATTGGTAACTGTGACAGTAGTCTCCACGTTGCCTCCCGCAATGCATCCGTCTGTGCCAAACTCGTAGATGTATGTGGTTTTCGTATTTGTAACGGTACGGATGTTCTGAGTCTGCCCTATGCTTTCTATGTAATTGCTGGTCTCGCTTGTCTCTTCACATTCCTCTGTGTTGGGCAACCGTTTGGTCAGTAAGCCAAACATCTCGGGATATATCATGCACAATTCGTCCTCTTCAGCAACCTCTTCTATATACCGCATCCACATTGGCGACCAACCATCGGTGGCTTGGAATCCGTCACTGTAATCGTAGTAATAATATTTGTCATTGGAATCAATTTTTACAATTTTGAGCGCCGACATGTAGTCGTCTTTCCATTCATATTTTATGGCGTAGGTTTGTGAACCGTCATGTCTGGTAGTCTCTCGCAAGTAGCTTGCGTCATTAACATGGTTATAGCTGTAGTTGTAGGATGAGCCGTCGTCAGTCTGTGTCATCGTCACCAATCCGTCTCTGCTCACAGCGTGCTGCACAGCGTCCGAGTTGGTTATCGTTTGTCCTTCCCATGTGTAGTTTACGGTGTCCACTTCATCGTTGTCGGGGGCGTAGGCACGGTGGTATGTAAACACGCTTTTGGTGAGCTTTCCCTCTCTGTCGTAATAGAACTTGGTCGTTTTTGTGCGTTGTCCCTTACCTTCGTCGCCTGAGAGGCTTATCATCGTTGGGCGCATTACATATTCAGTAGCCGTAGAGTCGGCGTTCCCATTGGGCGCGTAGCAGAAGTCATTGGGGTCGGTAAGCGACTGGCAGCCAGTCATCGCCAAAGCCGTGCTTACAGCCATGCCGAGTGTATATAATAACCTTTTCATGTCTTATATGTTGTTTTTTGTGATTGTGTAAATTATGGCATTGCTTAGAAGTTGACGCCGATGCCTATGTTCAGCACCCACGTCTTGCCGCCCTGGTAGTTGGTGTCGTCGTTGTCGATGTTGCCCACGGCAAACTGTGTGCCTGCCGTGGCGTAGAAATGCTTCCACATCATCATGGCGCCAAACTCCACGCCGAACTTGTAGTAGCTGTCGGGTTCATACTCGTCGTATGAGCCGTATGAGTTCTCCCATTCCACGATGCGTTGCTGCGCTCCTGCACCGCCATACACATGCAGGTCGTTCCACACGCGGAATATCAAGCCACCAGTAAGTGACATGAAGCTGTCGTGTATTCTCCCCGTGTAGGAAGGTCGGTCGCTGCCGCCAAAGCTGTCCACGCTGCCTCCGTCGTCCTTCGGCATCGCGTTGAGCATGAACTTTCCGTACAGCCCCCAGTTCTTCACGCCGCCTACCATCACTCCGAATGCGGGCTTGGCGCCGCCTGTGCCCGTGAACGCCATTTCCGGACCAATGAAGAACCTTGTCTTGCGCAGGTTGTCCGACATGCGGACGGTCATGTCCTGGCGCGCCTTCTTCTTCGACACGGGGCGCAGGCCCATGTACTCCACGTTGATGCTCTTCACTGGCTGTGCTGTCTGCAGGGTGAACTGTCCGTTCATGTCGGTGGTTGTCTGCTCGCTGGTCTTGGCGTTCTCCACCTTGGCGCCCGCGATGGGGTTGCCCTTCTTGTCGGTAACGCGGCCCTTGAGCTCGCTTTGTGCGGAAGCGGAGAGAGCGCTGAGCGTCATCACTGCCGCCATTGTTATTGACTTTATGTACATATGTGTTTTGTTTTTATCGGTTTAGAATGCGTCTACAAAAGTTAGTTTCACTCCGATGCGCCGGTACTGGCTGCCCTTCTCCTTCGACACTTCGGTGTTTGACGTCCACTCGGTGCGCATTTTCGCGAGCGACGGTATGTTGGTCTGCATGTAGTCCTTCACGCCCATCGCGCGCATAAACGCCAGCTGGTCGTTGTCGGCTATGCCTGTGGTGCGTGTGACGGTGATGCTTGCAAGCTCGGAGTCGCGGTATACCGGCTCGCGGTCGTACTCACCGTAGCATCCGTCGTAGGCAATGGCCTTGGTGAAGGGTATGGCGTCCGCCATGCCGGTGATGTGTATGTTGAGCTGCTTGCCGTTGGCCACATACTTGGCGAGGTCGCCCTCAAGTGCCTGCTTCACCACGGCAAGCATGGCCTTGGCAGCCGCCGACTCGTTGCAGCGGAAGCGTCCAGGTGCGAAGTCGTCCTTTGCGGAGTATTCCTCGTCAACGGTATAGGATATGTTTACCTCATAGTTGGAAATCTTCTTTCCCGATGCGTCTGTGGTGCTCACCACCTTGGTGTTGACGTCAATCTTGGTGTGGTCGGTGATGACGTTTGTGGCCTTCGCCTCATTCATGACGCTGTTGCGCAGTTCCTCAAGCCGCAGCTCCTCCATGCGCGACGCCTTGAGCTGCTCGAGCGGCACGAAGTTGTCGTCCGACTCAAGATAGTCGAGCGACTTGCGCTCGCGGTTGTCGAACACGTAGCTCTTGCCTGTCTTGGTGTTGAACACCTCGGTGTAGGCAAGCTCAAACTCGTCCTTGTCGTTGAGAAAATACTGGGTGTTGGCAAAGCGCAGGTCGGCAGGGTTGTCGAAGTCGGTCACCTGGTCGGGACTTACCGCCAGGTAGATTGTCGGCATCTTGTCAAACTCGATGGCAAGCATGTTCATGTCGGTGTTGTAGTTGCCAATCTTCACCTCGCTCATGCTCAGCATGTCAGCAGCCATCTCGGTAGCAATCTCCGTCTGGAAGAGTTGCATCTGCTTGGCGCGTGTTTCGTCGTTTACACGCAGGTTGTACTCCTCCATTGTCTCGCCTTCCATCTGGCGTGCCCACTCCTCCATACGGTCGTTGAGCTCGTTGCGCAGCAGCTCGCGGCGGTTGGGCGTGAGGAAGAACACGGGAGCGAAGACAATTCTCGAGCGAGTGTTGTAGACAAGGTACACGCCGCCGTCTGTGCCCTTTGCAAAGTTGATGTAGCTGATGCCAGGCTCGTCGGCGTCGACATACTGGCGGTCGTCGGTGTTGTAGAGGTTGAGCAGAGCCACTCGGCTGTCGCCCGTCGCCACACCGAGATACTTGCCCGCCGGGTGGAAAAAGCAAGCCTGGGCGGAGCCGAGAGCCTCGAAGGTGTGGGTGGCGGCAAACGTGCGTGTGTCGTAGACGCTGCACTTGCCGTCGGCGGAGAGCACCGCAAGCCACTTGCTGTCGGCAGAGAACGCCACGTCGTTAACCGTGGCGGCAGCTTTGACCGTAGAACGCAGCTCATGGCTGAATCCGTCCACATTATATATATACACTGACGAGCCGCCTACCGTGGCGAGGAAGTAGCCGTTTGAGCTGACAGCCATCCTGGACGCCGGAGCCGCTATGTTGAACGAGCCGCTGTCCTTGTATTTGTAGATGCTGAACGAGTGGACTGTGCCGTCGGCGTCAGCCGCATAGAGCAGCTTGGCGTTGGCAGAATAGCATATCGCCGTGGGGTTGAAGCCCTTTTCCTTTACGGTGGCTATCTGCTCGTTGGGCTTCCAAAGGTCGTAGACGGCTATCGAGTTCTGCTTCTTGCCATGTGTGAGCACGGCGTATGACGAGCCCGAGGGATTGACCTTGAGCGACATTATCTCTCCTGTGGAGAGCATGTTGAAACTGCGCATGGTGTAGGCTTTCTTGCCGTTGTAGTAGTAGAAGCCCGATTGGTAGTTGTCTATTCCCACCGGCTGCTGGCGCAGTTGGTAGACGATGGGCTGCTGGGGTTGTGCGGCCGCTTGTCCTGTTTGGGAGAGTGCTGTAGTGGCACTTGCAAACAGGCAAATCATTAGACTGTGAATTTTATAGCTCATAGTTTCTTGTGTTAGAGTTTTCTTTTTAGTGTTGACACTATTCATGTTTGGCTATTTTTTCAATATTCGTGTATAGAGTGTCGTTTAGCGTGAATATATCGTCTTTTTTGTGAATATTTGTCAATTTTAATGAAAATAAAGTGCTATATTCTTCTGTTTACAGCACAAATTTAAAAATAATTTACTTATTTAACAAGTTTTCTATGTATGTTTTTCAGTAAATATTAAACAAATTTACGGCATGCCTCATCTGATACCTTTTTCAATTCCAGAATCGCATATTTGTTAATTCGTAACTATTTTCATTAAACAGATTACATCTGTACCATTTTGGATTGATATTTATGATAAATCGTAACATGCACTTGTTTTAAGTCAAAAAAAACGCAAGTTTCGCAATATTAGTTATTACCTTTTGAAACTATTTTTGTAAATTTGCAATCAATTTGATAGGAATTTTAATAGTTTACTAATTAAAAGCAACTAAGGATGGGTAGAACACAAGACCATCAAGCCTGTCATGCGTTGGCAGGCGAGGAATTTTCAGGACTTTACAATGCCGCCTACGAGCACGATGCGTGCGGTGTGGGAATGGTAGTGAACATTCATGGCAACAAGAGCCACGAATTGGTAGACAACGCTCTGCGCGTGCTTGAGAACATGCGCCACCGTGGCGCCGAGGGTGCCGACAACAAGACGGGTGACGGCGCGGGTATCATGTTGCAGATACCGCATGAGTTTATTCTGCTTCAGGGAATACCTGTGCCGGAGAAGGGAAAATACGGCACGGGTCTCGTCTTTCTGCCCAAGGATGAGAAGAAACAGCAGGAGATACTCTCGATAATGATTGAGGAGATAGAGCGTGAGGGGTTGTCGCTGATGCACCTTCGTGCCGTACCTACTAATCCTGCTTGCCTCGGTGAGTCGGCGCTGGAAACGGAGCCTGCCATCAAGCAGGTCTTCATAACAGGCGTCACCGATGACAAGGTTGCCACCTTTGAGCGCACATTATATATTATACGCAAGAAGATAGAGAACCGCGTAAAGGACAAGGACTTCTATATCTGCTCGCTTTCAAGCAAAAACATCGTTTACAAAGGCATGCTGTCCAGCATGCAGGTGCGCCAGTACTACCCCGACCTCACCAACAACTACTTCACCTCCGGACTGGCTCTCGTCCACTCGCGTTTCTCAACCAACACGTTCCCCACGTGGAGTCTTGCCCAGCCGTTCCGCCTCCTGGCACACAACGGCGAGATAAACACCATACGTGGCAACCGCTCCTGGTTTCATGCACGCGAGTCGGTGCTCTCAAGCGAGGCGCTTGGCGACATACGCGAGATATCGCCTATCATACAGCCCAACATGTCGGACTCGGCAAGTCTCGACAATGTCTTTGAGTTCTTCGTCATGAGCGGACTCTCATTGCCGCACGCTATGGCTGTGATGGTGCCGGAGAGTTTCAATGACAAGAACCCAATCCCCGAGGACCTGAAGGCCTTCTACGAGTATCATTCCATACTCATGGAGCCGTGGGACGGTCCTGCCGCCCTGCTCTTCAGCGACGGACGATTCGCCGGTGGCATGCTCGACCGCAACGGTCTGCGCCCGGCACGATATACAATTACCAAGAATGACACAATGGTCGTGGCGTCCGAAGTGGGCGTCATGGACTTCGACCCGACTGAGATTGCCGAGAAAGGGCGTCTCCAGCCGGGCAAGATACTCTTGATTGACACCCAAGAGGGCAAAATCTACTATGACGGCGAGATTAAGGAGCGTCTCGCCTCTGCCCATCCTTACCGCCAGTGGCTCTCTACCAACCGCATACAGTTGGAGAAGCTGCACTCGGGCCGCAAGGTGGACAATTCCGTGGACGACCTCACTCGCAAGGAACTCATGTTCGGCTTCGGCGAGGAGGATGTTGACGGAACAATCGTGCCTATGGCGACGAACGGCCAGGAGCCTACCGCCTCAATGGGCAACGACACACCGCTTGCCGTATTGTCAAGCCACTCGCAGGTGTTCTTCAACTATTTCCGCCAACAGTTCGCCCAGGTTACCAATCCTGCCATCGACTCCATACGCGAGTCGCTGGTGATGTCGCTCAGCGAGTATATCGGTAGGGTAGGGTCGGGCATTCTCTCGCCCGACGAGTCGAACTGCAAGATGGTGCGCCTGCCGCACCCGATACTTACCAACACCCAGCTCGACATCCTTTGCAACATACGCTACAAGGGGTTCAAGACCGTGAAGCTGCCCATGCTCTTTGAGTGCAGCAAGGGCGAGGATGGACTGCGTGAGGCTCTTGATACATTGTGCAAGGAGGCAGAGCGCAGCGTTGACGACGGCTACAACTACATAATACTCACCGACCGCGACGTCGACGAGACACACGCCGCCATTCCGTCGCTGCTCGCCGTGAGTGCCGTCCACCACTATCTCATATCCGTAGGCAAGCGCGTGCAGACCGCCCTTATCGTTGAGAGCGGCGAGATACGCGAGGTGATGCATGCCGCCCTGCTTCTGGGCTACGGCGCGTCAGCCCTTTGCCCGTACATGACATACGCTATTCTTGACGATCTCGTGAAGCGCGGCAAGATTCAGGAGAACTACGCCACAGCCGAGGCCAACTACATAAAGGCGGTGAAGAAGGGCCTTCTGAAGATTATGGCAAAGATGGGCATCTCTACCATCCGCTCATATCGCGGAGCCAAGATATTCGAGAGCATAGGTCTGTCGGAAGCTCTGTTGAAGGCTTATTTCGGTACAGAGGTGAGCACCATCGGCGGCGTTGGGCTGGAAACTATAGCCCGCGACGCCATCAACATGCACGACAAGGCGTTCCGCAACAAGAAACGTCTTGATTTCCTTCCCAACTTCGGACAGTTCCACTGGCGACACGACGGCATACGCCATGCATGGAACCCGGAGACTATAGCCACGCTTCAGCTTGCCACACGTACGGGCAACTACGCAAAATACAAGGAATTCACCAAATACGTCGACGAGAAGGAGGAACCGATATTCATCCGCGACTTCTTCGACTTCAAGCGCAACCCGATACCCGTTGACGAGGTTGAGCCGGTGGAGAGCATCGTGAAGCACTTCGTAACTGGCGCCATGTCGTTCGGAGCTCTCTCCAAGGAGGCTCACGAGGCTATGGCTCTCGCCATGAACAAGCTCGGCGCGCGCTCAAACACGGGCGAGGGCGGCGAGCTGTCGGAACGTTTCCACGAAACTGTAGACGGCGTGTCGCTGTCGAGCAAGACCAAGCAGGTGGCTTCGGGACGATTCGGAGTGACTACCGAGTATCTTGTGAACGCTGAGGAAATACAGATAAAAGTGGCACAGGGCGCAAAGCCTGGTGAGGGCGGTCAGCTGCCGGGATTCAAGGTGAACGAGGTCATAGCCAAGACCCGACACTCCATCCCGGGCATCTCGCTCATCTCGCCTCCGCCTCATCACGACATCTACTCCATCGAGGACCTCGCACAGCTCATCTTCGACCTCAAGAATGTTAATCCCAAGGCTGCTATCAGCGTGAAGCTCGTGGCAGAGAGCGGCGTGGGAACCATCGCCGCCGGTGTGGCAAAGGCAAAGGCCGACCTCATCGTGATATCCGGTGCCGAGGGCGGAACGGGCGCGTCGCCGGCATCAAGCATGCGCTTCGCTGGCATCTCGCCCGAGATAGGACTCTCCGAGACTCAGCAGACTCTCGTCAAGAACGGTCTGCGCGGTCAGGTGCGCCTGCAGGTTGACGGTCAGTTGAAGACCGGACGCGACGTGGTGCTCATGGCTTTGCTCGGTGCCGAGGAGTTCGGCTTCGGTACGGCGGCGCTCATCGTGCTTGGTTGCGTGATGATGCGCAAGTGCAACCTCAACACCTGCCCTATGGGTGTGGCTACGCAGAACCCGGAGCTGCGCAAGCTGTTCCGTGGAAAGGCTGAATATCTTGTCAATTACTTCACGTTTGTCGCTCAGGAAGTGCGCGAGTACTTGGCTGAGATGGGCTTCCGCAGCCTCAACGAGATTGTCGGCCATACGGAGCTTATCCTTACCAAGAAGGACGAGAAGAACCCGAAGTCGGCTCTGCTCGATTTCCGACGCCTGCTCTTCAAGGAGTCTAACGGCTGCTCGCTCTACCACACCGCACAGCAGCGCCACGAGCTTGGCGACGTGCTCGACCAGCATCTCATACGCGGAGCGCAGAACGCCATCGAGCGTCAGGACGAGGTGTCGCTCGACTTCGCCATCAAGAACACCGACCGTGCCGTGGGCACAATGCTCAGCGGCATGATTGCCAAGAAGTATGGCGAGGCAGGACTGCCCGACAAGACCATCAACGTGAAGTTCAAGGGTTCTGCCGGACAGAGCTTTGGAGCGTTCCTCGTGAAGGGTGTCGACTTCAAGCTTGAGGGCGAGGCCAACGACTACTTCGCCAAGGGACTCTCCGGCGGACGCATATCCATCCTGCCGCCCATACGCAGCAACTTCTCTGCCGAAGATAATATAATCGCAGGCAACACGGGATTGTATGGCGCAACGAGCGGCGAGCTTTACATCAACGGCAAGGTGGGCGAGCGCTTCGGCGTGCGCAACTCGGGTGCCACGGCCGTCATCGAGGGCGCAGGCGACCACTGCTGCGAGTATATGACGGGTGGACGTGTCGTGGTGCTCGGCGAGACGGGACGCAACTTCGCAGCCGGCATGTCGGGCGGCGTGGCTTACGTGTGGGACAAGAACCACAACTTCGACTACTTCTGCAACATGGACATGGTCGAGATAAACCTTGTCGACGACAGCAACTACCGCAAGGAACTGCACGAGCTTATCCGCCAGCACTATCTTTATACTGGTTCGAAACTCGCGCGCACAATGCTCGACGACTGGAACCGCTACGTCGAGGACTTCATACAGATTGTGCCTATCGAGTATAAGCGTGTGCTCCAGGAAGAGCAGGTAAGAAAGCTGCAACAGAAGATAGCAGACATGCAGAGAGACTATTAAAAATATGGAAATATTTAAATATGGAAATATGGAAAAATTGGAGGATGTGTATTCTGGCAATTTTTTTATTTCCAATATCTAAATATTGAATATTTTTCATATCTCAATATCTACATTCGTCAATATTTCAATATTAAAAATATGGAGAAGGAGAACCTTATAGCCAAGCTTAGTCTTGACTTTGCCTTGCGTATAGTCAAGCTAAGAAAGTATCTTGTTGAGACAAAGCGGGAATATGTTTTGTCAAAACAGATATTGAGATGCGGTACAAGTATTGGAGCCAACATTTATGAAAGTGAACATGCCCAGACCAAAGCCGATTTCATCGCCAAGCTATATATCTCCTTGAAAGAAGCTAACGAAACAAAGTACTGGCTTGAATTACTCTATAGAGCAGAATACATAGAGAACAAACTGTATGAGTCAATGGGTAATGATCTTGGCAAGATTATAGGAACACTGGTCAATATAATAAAGAAGGCTAAGGGTATCGCTCCCCCACCTAATCTTTGAATATTTCAATCTTTGAATATTTCAATCTTTGAATATTTCAATCTTT
>CALBYK010000084.1 GCA_937889855.1 uncultured Prevotella sp. | reverse complement strand
GGGCTATGGAATGGAGCGATGAGCGACTGGAACACTATCTTTGTTGAAGTGCCAATTGGAACATTCAACCCGGTAAAGACTGTTAACGATTTGCTGCGTGAACAGCACCAGTAAAAATAAGGAAAGAGCCATCGAGCAGGGTATGCAACCCTTTTCGGTGGCTCTTGTATGTAAGTGACAATCAGTTTGGAAGCTAACTGTTCACCACTTACTGAACAATTAAAATTTAGCCTAAATATTTCATAAGTATCTTGGCGTTGCCGCTGTCGCGCAACTTTGCGATACTTTTCTCGCGAATCTGGCGCACGCGCTCACGAGTTAAACCAAGCTGGTCGCCAATCTCTTCAAGCCCCTTCTCGTGACACCCTATACCAAAACATTCACGGATAATTGTTATCTCTCTGTCCTTTAACACTTTGTTAAGGACCGAATTGAGTTCCAATGCCATTGACTCGTGGTCTACTTGACGGTCTGTACGGCTGTCGTCACCGCTTGGCATGACGTCAAGCATGCAGTTGTCCTCTCCGTCTTGGAAAGGAGCGTCTATACTTACATGATGTCCGTCAGCCATAAGACTTTGGCCTATCTTTTCCTCGTCTATCTTTGTCGCATCCGACAATTCCGATACTGAAGGGTGGCGTTGATTCTCTTGCTCAAACTTATTTATCTCATGGTTTATCTTGTTCAGGGAGCCTACCTGATTGAGCGGCAATCGAACTATACGGCTTTGTTCGGCAATAGCTTGAAGGATGCTCTGGCGAATCCACCATACGGCATAAGAGATGAACTTGAAACCACGTGTCTCGTCAAACTTCTGAGCGGCTTTTATGAGACCTATGTTTCCCTCGTCAATAAGGTCTGTAAGTGTCAAACCCTGATGCTGGTATTGCTTGGCAACTGAAACCACAAATCGCAGATTGGCTGTGACAAGCTTGTCTTTGGCACGTTCTCCCTCAGGACCTCCTTTCTTTATCTTTTGAGCTAACTCAATCTCTTCATCTATGGAAATGAGAGGAGCACGACCAATCTCCACGAGATACTTGTCAAGTGCCTCACTTGAACGGTTTGTAATACTTTTTTGAATCTTAAGTTGTCTCATCTTATATACCTAAAACTTACTTACAGCGTGATAAATAGTGAATTAAAGTTTTCGGTAACTTCCCGAAAACCTTGCAAAGGTATGCTTTTTTTATTGATTATGCAACTTATTGAGGCGGATTTTATCTTAAGATATATTTATTTTAATATTTATTTGCCTTTGGGGTCAATATGTATAGGAAGTGTGTCAATAGAGTAACAAAAATAGAGTGACATTTTGCATATAATGTTCGTAGAATTAGTTATAGTCAGACACAAAACATCTGGAGTTAGCTTGTCTGGCTATGATGCGGAGGCGCAGTTCAGGTGTTTTTCAATT
>CALBYK010000083.1 GCA_937889855.1 uncultured Prevotella sp. | reverse complement strand
AATAAGCCAATTGGCAGAATTAAGTATGCACTAAATTAATTCCGCCAACGGGTATAGCCAATATTGGGATAAAGGCCGGAGTGAACTTGCTTGTTGACTCAGACAAACTTGATTGTTGCCGCAAGGTATTTGAAGAGTTGCGTGGATTCTTGAGTGCGGAACAAATCATACTTGTTCCAAGAAGATTCTGCAACACGCCATCGCCCAGGCAACTGGCGTTTGTGACAAACAACAAGCCTTTCCAAAGTCCATCATGCTTGTTGGGTTGCAGCCGTCCTGCAAACTTCGCATCGGTGTCGTGGGACAAGAGAGTAATTCCATGCAGCTTTGCCAGCGGGAAGGTCAGTTTGCAATCGCTTGACTACAAAGGACTTGTTGAAGCGCTCAACAAAGTGGAATTTATATCTTGCAATAACAGGAATGAAAGGCTTGGTTCCAAACTACAACCACATTAAGAAAAACATTTCACTCCACCCGCTTCTAGTCGACCAGCCCCTTGCCCTCGCTGTCGAGTTCCACGGCGAGCCCCACTACCTCACGCCGGTTGCCCTTGAACAGCTCCATGTAGCCGCAATCCTTTATCTGTTGCCCGGCTGCGGCAATGCCACCATTGTTCGACAGTTTCTGCTCGACCATATAAATGTAGCGTGTGGTCCACACCACGAGGTCGATGCGTCCCGTGGCAAGCATGCGCTCCACCTCCACGCGGATTCCGATGGCGTTGAGTATGGTACTTATGACGAGCCGGTAGCGCTCTTCCATGTCCATGCTGGCGAGTTTCTTGTTGCTGTAAGGCACGTCAGAAATGAGCGACCTCATGGTCTTCTTTGCGTCGTCGAGCTGGCACATGCCGAGCTGGCGATAGAGTTTTGACAGTGCCGACACGGTGGCGCCTTGCTTGCGCAGCGTAAGTGCCGGTAGCACCATCTCGTTGAGTGCATGGCGCACTTCCTCGTTGGGAATGCCGAGATTATAGCCGAACTCGTCGGCCGACTTTATCGTAAGGTAGCCCGACTGTTACAGGAACAGTTTCGGACCGCCACCCGTCACGTCGGAAGTCTCGAATGTGGAGCCGAGCACGGAGCAATGGTCGAAGTCGTCAAGCCGAAGCTCTATTTCGTCGACGAACTTCGGCAGCATTGACATGGCGTCCGACACTGCCCCCATACTCCTCCTCGTATTCCTTAAACGCCGACGAAAGATACTACCGCAAACTTTCGGGAGTAGCACCGCCACGGCTCATGTATAGCCTCATGACGGAATATTACGTCCAGTCCTTCTCCAGTTCCATTATCCTCAAACCCTCAAACAGGTCGCGTTGTCCCTCGAAATAGGCCTGCAACGTGGCGACCAACGACTTGCCGAACCGCCTGGGGCGGCTCAGATAATTATATTTCACTCCATTTACGAGTTTCCATATCAATTCGGTTTTGTCAATATACAAACATCAGTGTTATCTTATCTCCTTGAACAACCGTATGCCTTCCGGCAGTCTTCTGTTCGTCATTTCTTCCATAATGCCTGCATTAAGTGTTTCTTTTTGCAAAGCTAACCATTATTTTCCGCATATAAAGTCTTTTTCCCGTGGTTTTTTACTAATTTTGCACTGATTTTCATTAATGTCTGCAATCGCAGCCATTGCATGACAAGACGCGAGCAAATACAAATAAAACATCAAACATATATGGAATTAGCATCAAAGTATGATCCACAAGCAGTGGAATCGAAATGGTATCAGTACTGGCTTGACAACAAGCTCTTCAGCAGCAAGCCCGACGGACGCGAGCCCTACACAATAGTTATCCCGCCGCCAAACGTGACGGGCGTGCTCCACATGGGGCACATGCTCAACAACACCATCCAGGACATCCTCGTGCGCCGCGCGCGTATGGAGGGCAAGAACGCATGCTGGGTGCCGGGCACCGACCACGCCTCCATCGCAACCGAGGCGAAGGTGGTGAACCGCCTCGCCGAGCAGGGTATCAAGAAGCGCGACCTCACGCGCGAGCAGTTCCTGCAGCACGCCTGGAACTGGACCAACGAGCACGGAGGCATCATCCTCAAGCAGCTTCGCCGACTGGGTGCCTCATGCGACTGGGACCGCACCGCATTCACTATGGACGAGAAGCGCTCGGAGAGTGTGCTCAAGGTGTTTGTCGACCTGTATAAGAAGGGACTCATCTACCGGGGACTCCGCATGGTCAACTGGGACCCGAAGGCACAGACGGTGCTCTCTACCGAGGAGGTGATCTACCGCGACGAGAAGAGCCACCTCTTCAACCTGCGCTACTATGTGGCCGACGCCGACATCAACCCCGTCCAGCCCACTGGCTGCGAGGGCGAGGTCTTACATAAAGACAAGAATGGAAGATATTACGCCGTTGTTGCCACCACACGTCCGGAGACCATCATGGGCGACACCGCCATGTGCATCAACCCGAAGGACCCGAAGAACCAATGGTTGCGGGACACAAGGTGATTGTGCCTCTCGTGAACCGCGTGATTCCTGTTATCGAGGACCGCTACGTCGACATCGAGTTCGGTACGGGCTGTTTGAAGGTCACTCCGGCTCACGACGTGAACGACTACGCACTGGGCAAGGCGCACAACCTCGAGACCATCGACATCTTCAACCCCGACGGAACAATCTCCGAGGCTGCCGGAATGTACGTGGGTATGGACCGCATGGACGTGCGCCGTCAGATTGCCGAGGATCTGAAGGCTGCCGGACTCATGGAGAAGATA
>CALBYK010000082.1 GCA_937889855.1 uncultured Prevotella sp. | reverse complement strand
ACCGCCAACACAGGTCTATCTCCTCGTTATGTGCAAAAAAGCGGGCATCAAACCCTCCGACACGCCAATAGTCCTCACGGCGTACCATAAGCGCCGCACCGGTAGCCCAAAACACCTGGCACACGTCATCATACTGTCCTCCATCAGATTCCACGGTATCAAAAATCCTGCCACGGCAAAAGGGGTATCCATAACGGTCAACAAAGCCGCCGCTTGCACCAGCATATTCAAACATGCAGCGATTGTGCTCTGCCCGCAGTTTAGGCTGGCATGCAGCAACGTCAGCATTGGCATCCATAAAGTCGACAAGAATCTTAAGCCACCCCTCCGTTACCTCGACGTCACTGTTGAGAAGCATATAATACTCGTTGTCAACCTTCTCCAAAGCCCGGTTATAGCCACCGGCAAAACCATAGTTCTTATCAAGGACAATGGTGCGCACAGACGGGAACTCTTTGCTCATCAATTCCAAAGAGTCGTCCGTAGACGCATTGTCAGCAACGATGACATCAGCCACAGCCCCCGAATGTCTGATAACTGAAGGCAAGAAACGGCGCAGCATGCCTGCGCCATTCCAGTTAAGTATAACGATTGCCGCTTTCTTCATCTTTCGCTTACTTTGTTATATTATTTCAGCCTGCAATGCCGACTTGTCATGATTGAACTCGCCAAGGCGAACACGTATAAGCTGGTTGTCATATTCCTCACGAGCATCGCGCGGTGAAAGCTCCACACGCACATAGTTTCTCGTAAACCCATGCATGGCACGGCCACGCGAGGCCTTCTCGAACAGCACCTCCTGCTCCGTACCTTTATACTTGGCATAGAAGTCGATGCGTTTCCGCTCGCTAAGGTCGAGCAGACGCTTGCTGCGCTTCTTCTTGTCGGCATCTGCCACAACATACGGTATGCGCAACGCCGCAGTGCCTGGACGCTCACTATATGGAAACACGTGAAGTTGTGTAACGTCAGACTCATGCAGGAAGTCATAACATTCATCAAAACATTCAGGTGTCTCTCCACGGCAACCTACCATCACGTCCACCCCAATGAACGCATCTGGCATACATTCCTTTATCAGCGCTATCTTGCGGGCAAAAAGAGCCTTGTCATAGCGGCGGTGCATAAGCCGGAGCACCTCGTCGCTTCCGCTCTGCAACGGCACATGGAAATGAGGCATGAATGCACGGCTCTTCGCGCAATAATCGATAAGCTCATCAGTGAGCAAATCTGGCTCCATGCTGCTTATGCGGTAACGCTCTATCCCATCCACGTTATCTAAAGCCTTCACAAGGTCTATGAAACTCTCGCCAGTTGTCTTGCCAAAATCTCCTATATTTACACCAGTCAGCACAATTTCCTTACCTCCGTCACGAGCGGCTTGTTCAGCCTGTGCCACAAGCGATGCTATTGTCGGGTTGCGTGAGTTGCCGCGTGCATAAGGTATCGTACAGTAAGTGCAGTAGTAGTCGCATCCGTCCTGTACCTTGAGAAAATAGCGTGTACGGTTGCCCCGTGAGCACGATGGGGCAAACGACTTTATGTTCTTTGTCTTTACAGAGAAGAACCTGTGCATTGCGTCATGTGGAACATCCCCACTCATGTCAAGTCCAGACTCCTTCTCGGTCCACGCGTCACTGAGAAATTGTATGAGGTCGGCCTTCTCGTTTGAACCAAGTACAAGGTCCACTCCGTCAATCTTACTCACCCGCTCAGACTCCAGCTGAGCATAGCACCCCGTTACCGCGACAAAAGCACCTGGATTCTGGCGCACCATGCGATGTATGGCCTGCCGGCACTTGTGGTCGGCCACTTCTGTCACAGAACATGTGTTGATTATGCAGAGGTCAGCCTTCTCGCCGTCACCAGCAGGTGTCACTCCCAACTCGGACAACATTTGTCCGAATGTGGATGTTTCCGAGAAGTTGAGCTTGCAGCCAAGCGTATAGTAGGCTGCCTTCTTATTTTGGAACACTGAAGTATTTATCATTGTCTTTATTATATCTTTATTGTATCCATACATTATATAATGTATACGAAAACAGTAAACACATTATATATATTGTCTTTGACTGCAAAGTTACTCAAAAATATGCTACAAATCACACCTTGTACACTTTTTTACACCACTCACTTGGTTTTATACCATATTTATATCCCTAAACAAGCATCTGGCAGCGACTTTTGTACGCACACAATAACAAACACAAATAGCATTTTTTAATAGAAAGAAAGGCATATTTAAAACATTAACATTTGTTAGCATTTTGCAAAACATTGAATATCAGCACGTTCCAACAAGGTTACAAAAACATCAAAAAAAAAGTCATAAAACATTATTGCCGTATCAAAAAAATATATACCTTTGCAGTGTTTTAATAAACAAATGATTGTTTTACAGATTTAAAAAGCAAAGAAAATGAAGAAATTAGTTTTAATG
>CALBYK010000081.1 GCA_937889855.1 uncultured Prevotella sp. | reverse complement strand
CGAGTTCGAGATGCGAAGCGCCAAGGGCGAACATCACGGCATCGGTGAGCAGCACGCCAGGCGTGTTGAACTCAGGTGTCTTGTGGCCGTAGTCCATATATGCGGCATACACCTGTCCGAGCTTTCCACCACTATATGACGTATTGGCCTTCAAGATGTCGTGAAGGTCGCTGAACTTGTCCTCTCCTCCCCACAGCTCTGTGTACATGAAGTCCATACAGCCAGTGGAGAGTATTTTCTCCGAGCCATAATTGCTCACGGCATTCATCACAAGACTCTTGTCGGGGCGACTCTCCTTCATAGCCTTTATGAACGAAGCATAGCCGTTAGGCAGGTTGAGCTGCGAGCCGTAGTAATCGTAGACAGTGCCGCGGTCGCCGAGCTGGTCGATATGGAAGCCGTCGAAGTCTATCGACTTGTACACATCGGCATTGCGCTCGGCAAGATACTTCTGCCAGTCGGCATTGGCAGGGTCGACAAGATAGATGTCGCTCTTCCAGTCGGACGGCAACTGATGATGGTCGTTCTTTGAGTGTGCGTTGTCGGTGTAGACGCGCCACTGGTCCTTCACGCCGTCGGCCTTGGCATCATCCAGCACACCGAAACAGAGGTTATAGAACATGGCTTTCATGCCGAGCGAGTGGGCCTGCGAAATATAGTCCTTGACAACCGATGTGTATATGTCACGATTGGCAATATCCTTGTAGCTGTCGAGCAGCGCGTCGGGAGTGCCGCCGAGCGGCCAGTGGTGCTTATACTGCCAGTCGTAGAACTGTAGGCCGTTGATGTGGCAGCGGTTGAGCAGCGAGAGTTCCGACGCAATCTTGTCGCTGGTCTTGTCGCTTCCGTATGAAGCGATAAATCCATAGCGCGGGAAACGAGTCCAGTCGCTCGACACGTCTACGCCGATAGTGGCGTAGAGTGTCTCCTGATTGCCGTCGGCAGTGTAGATGTCGGCCATATAGCCTGTGTAGTCGTCCTGCGGAACTGTCCATGTCCACGATGCCGAGCCTACTGCCTCGTCGGCTATCACGTCGGCACCGTGGCGGTAGCGCACGCGGGCGGAAGAAGGCAGACTGCCAGCCAGTGTGAAGCACACGGTCTCACCGGGTTTATAAACAGCCTTGTCGGTGGCAATGTGGAGCGAGAAGTCGGCTTTTGCCGACACTACGGGCGCCAAGATGTCGTTAGGAACGGTCGAGGGGTCGTTGATACTATTGTTGTCGTCGCTGCATGATGCAAGCATCAGAGGCAGTGCCATTAGCAATGAATACATTTTCATCGTTGTTTTTGTTGAGTTAATCCTTTGTTATAGTTACGGTCTCGTGGAGCTGATCGAGCGTGATGGTGTATGTGCCGGACGACGTTATCTTCCACTTGTAGTCGAGGTCGCCCACGTTTACTGTGAGATACTGTGCCTTCAGCGACTCGTCGCTCTTGTTGATGAACAGCGTAGGCTCTGCTGTGCCCTTAGGCTCGGCATCGGCCGATGTAGCCATAAACCAGGCTCCTGCCCAGTCGCTCTGTTTGTCGCACGAGAACTTCAATTCGCCGGCATTGAGTTGGCCAGTCCATGTGAACACATAAGGGCTCTCCGTTGTCGTCATAGGTGTGGCATTGCCAAGGTCCCATCCGTTTGGTGTGGCATCGCCGACAAGGTATATCATATCATACGGAGTGAACTCACTCATCATCATACGTTCCTTGCCCGAGCGTATGTCTACACAAATCTTGTAGGCCTTGCCAGTCTCGCTATCCTGAAGGAACCACTTGTTGTCGGGATCGTAGCCTGCGACAAACTCCATCGACTGGTCGGTGTATGGGGCGTTGGCCTGCGTAGCCTTATACATGTTCTCCCATGAACCGTCGGCCGTGCCAAACTTGAACTCGCCGCCATTGCCCTGTTCGAACACTCTGCCCATACGGAAGAGGAACGGGTCGATGGCATCGCGTGTCATCGCCTCAAAACCCCATCCAGTAGCATTGCCCACGAAAAAGAGTTGGTCGAAGAGTGGCTTCACGCCGTCTGTCTTCTCGAAAGCCACTGTGCCGCCGAGCAAATCGACTGTCACCTTGTAGTCGTGTGTCTCATCGATATTCCATTTGTTATCGGGCTGATCGTCGCTTGTGCGGAGCACTGGCTCGCCGTTGTCGCCACGATTGTATGATGGAAGGAATTGTCCGAGCGTGGTGATAAACTTCAGTTCACCTGCAGCCAGCGTACCTTCCCATGTAAACAGTCCATTGTCGGTGCGTGTCATCTCCGAAGCATTGTCGGCACTCCAGCCGTTAGGAGCTGCACTGCCTATAATATAAAGGGTAGATGTGACTGGCTCGTAAGGTGTGGCCGAGAACGAGGCAGTGGCTGTCTGCACCTCGTCACTACCGCTGACGATGGCCGTCACACGTGCTTCAATGTCAATAGGCTCGCCAACAGTACCACCCATCTTGTCGAGAATGATGTTGTTGAGGTTCTCCACATTGGCACTCCATACATAAGTCTGCGTCTGCTCGTCAACACACACATAGGGATTGGCAAAGTCGGTGCCTGCCTTTGCAAGCTCAAGACGGTAGCTGATGCGGTTGCCAGTACCGTAGTTGTTGCCAGTAGTCCAGTTGAGCGTAATGGCATCGCTGGCGTGATTGGTCTCATCAAGCACAGACATAGGCTGGTCGGCGGTGAGTGCAAGCTGATTCTTGCCCTTGTCGAGCTGGTCATAGTCCTGGTCGGAGCAGGCTGTGATGGCAAGTCCGGCGAAGAGGATGGTAAGTATGGTATATATATAACGTCTCATGATGAATAGTGTTTTATATTTCCTGATTTATTGTTTTTAATAGCCTGGATTCTGCGTCATCAGCTGGTTGGCATCCATCTCCGTCTGCGGTATCGGGAAGAGCAAGCGGTCTTTCGTGACGCGCGACTTGCCTATCGACTTGAGGAACTTCAGCGCGTAGTCGCCATGCTGCAATCTAATCATGTCGAACCATCTGTGACCCTCAAAAGCAAGTTCGATGCGGCGCTCGTGGATAATCTTCTCGCGCATTTCTTCCTGCGAGAGTCCTGCCACGTCGGGCAGTCCTGCACGGTGGCGCACGATGTTGAGTGGCTGGGCAGCTTCATCCGTGCGGCCAAGCTCGTTGAGAGCCTCTGCCTTCATAAGGAGCACGTCGGCATAGCGATAGACTACAAAGTTGGCTGGACTGGTGTTATACTCTGGAGATATGGTCTTCGATACGAGGAACTTACGCACGTTGTAGCCCGTAGTGGAATAGCTACTCTTGTAAGGCATACCCTCATAGTCGGGACATCCCTCGTAGAACACCGTGAGGTCCTTGCGCAAGTCTCCGTCCTCATACTGCGACATAAACTCCTCCGTAGGTTGGTTCCAGCCATAGCTACCAGCCACGAAATTGGAGTTGCGCGGTCCCATAAACGTCGACAACCAGCTCGACTGCGGATTATTGCCCCAGAAGTCATACTCGGTATTGCCAGAATACTGCACCTCGAATATGGATTCCGGACCGTTGTTTACAGTAGCGTCGAAATTGCCCTCATAGGTACACTGCGTAAGGTCGTAGCCGAGTGCCGTAACTTTATCACACAGGTCAACCACCTTATTATAATACTCTTTGTTGTCGGGAGCCAGTGTCAGGTAAATGTCGGCAAGCATGGTGTAGGCGGCATCCTTAGATGCGCGTCCTACATTCTCGTCGTCATACTCGCTTTTTGCAGGAAGCAATTCCAACGACTTGTTGACATCGGCGATTATCTGCTGGTAGACATCGTCCTTCGACGCACGAGCTATGTCGGTTGACTCACCTGGATTGAACGGTTTCAGACGCAAGGGCACACCTCCATAAAGGCGCACGAGGATATAGTAGTAATGTGCACGCAGGAAATAAGCCTCGCCGAGCGAGCGACCCTGCACAGTGCCAGCCTCCGGGTTCTTGCCCTCAAGAGCATCTATCAGAATGTTGCACTGTCCGATGCCCACCCATGGCGAGCGCCACATATAGAGAGCCATGCCGTTGTCGCTCTGTGTGGTGAAGTTGGATGCCTGGACAGTTTCCAGTCCGTCGTCGCCTCCACCTGCGCCGACGACACTGTTGCCCGCCACGATGTCGAGCGTCCAGATGCGCTGGTTGTACATGTTTGACGATTGTAGGGTGCGGTAGCAGGCGTTGGCCATCGACACGGCTACATCGGCACCAACCGTCGTCGTTGGGTCTACCGTGTTCTTCGGTTCGCGGTCGAGAAAGTCGCTGCATGAGCAAAGCGTCCCGGCAAGCAGCAGGTTAATGGCTGCAAGATATATCTTTTTCATAATGATTCGTTGTTTTTAGAAATTGAGGTTTAATCCGATATTGAACGTGCGCGAGATGGGATAGTTCGACAGGTCGATGCCGTTGATGCCCACCTCCGGGTCGAAACCTGAATAGCCGGTTATTGTGGCTACATTCTCACACGATAACGTGATGCGTGCCGAGCTGAGAGTCAATGCCTTGAGCCACTGCTGCGGCACATTGTACGACAGCGAGATGTTCTTCAGTCGCAGATAGGTTCCATTCTCGACGAAGCGGTCGCTCACACGGTTGTTTTGGTTGGGGTCGCCGTATACGGCACGCGGCATGGTGTTGCTTGTCCCCTCGCCATGCCAGCGCGAGAGCACATCAGAGAGCTGGTTGTAGGCTGCCGACATTCCTGTGAGGTCCATCTTGTTGGCATTGAATATTTTGTTGCCAGCCACTCCTTGCAGATATACCGACAATTCAAAACCTTTCCACGAAAGCGTGTTGCTAAGCGAGAAGATGTGCGACGGGTTAGGATTGCCTATCACGGTGCGATCCTCGTCGTTTATCACGCCATCGTTGTTGAGATCCTTGAAGCGTATGTCGCCCGGCTCGGCTCCGGCCTGTATAGCGTGCTGCTGCACCTCGCGCTCGTTTTGGAAAATTCCGTCGGTGACGTAGCCGTAGAACACATTGATAGGATAGTCGTTGGCGAGCATCGTCACGTAGGAGTTGTTTATCTGGTTGATGTAGTATGGCACCGAACTGTTCAGACTCTTTATCTTGTTGCGGTTGTAGGTGTAGACGAGTCCAGTCTCCCACTGCAGCGGTCCGCGCAGGTTCACCGTATTGAGCGACACCTCAAAACCCGTGTTGCGCACCTTTCCAGCATTGGTATATGTAGTGCTGGTGTCCTCAAATCCCGAAGTGATAGGTATAGATGCTTTGACGAGCATGTCGCTCGTGTTCTTGATGTAGTAGTCAAACGTGAGGTGGACGCGCTGGTTGAAGAGTGCTGCATCGAATCCGATATTGGTCTGTGCCACTTGTTCCCAATGGATATTCGGGTTGGCGAGTGTGGCTGATACAAGGGCCGACTGCTCGGTGCCGGTCTTGCCAAACGGATAGACACTTGTGTTGTATGAAGCAAGATAGCTATAATTGCCAACACTGGCCTGGCTGCCCGTCACACCATAGCCGGCGCGCAGTTTAAAGTCGTTGAGCACACTGTTCTTTGGAAACCATTCTTCTTCCGAGGCACGCCATGCGAGCGACACAGAGGGGAACGTGCCCCAGCGGTTGTTGCGTCCGAAACGTGACGAACCGTCGCGACGTACAGTGGCAGTGAGCAGATAGCGGTCGGCATACTCATAGTTGAGTCGGGCCATATACGACATAAGTGCCCACTCCGTCTCGTTGCCTCCAATAGCATACATCTTCTGACCGTTGTCCATCTCGTGCACATTGTTGTAGGCAAACACGTTTTTCTGCGCGTTGAGATAGTCGTTGTTGTTCCACTGTGCCGATGTACCGGCCATGAGTCCCACGTGATGTTTTCCGGCAAATGTGTGGTCGAAGATGAAGTAGTTGTCCCACAGATATGTGAACGACTTGTTGTCGCTCTTGTAGCGGCTGCTCTCCTCTACGGGCGTCGGCTTCCAGTTGTGCTTCGGCGTGTAGTTGTCATTGTACCAGAACTTGGCATCGATGCCTAACGTGCTCTTAAACTTGAGCCACTTGGTGAAGGCTATCTCTGCCGAAATGTTGCCGAGGAGGTTGTAGCCATCGGTGCGCTGGCGGTCGGTGGTTGTCGGACCAATAGGGTTGCGCACGCTGCCATACCACAAAGAGTTGCCCTCTGGACCTGTCCATTCGCCGTCGGCATCCTTCACGGCATATATAGGCAATGCACGATAGGTGCTGCCCATGTCGTAGCTGCCCTGCTGCTTGCGGTCGGCCGACACGGTGATGTTGCTCGCCATCTTTAGCCACTTGAGCACCTGCGCGTCGGAGTTCTGCTGGAACGTGAACCGGCGATACTTCACACTGCTCACGATACCCGTCTGGTCGAGCATTCCACCCGACACATAGTAGTGGGCCTTGTCGCTGCCACCTGAATAGCTGACAGTATAATTCTGCATATATCCCGTGCGCAGCAGCTCGTCCACCCAGTCGGTGCCATTGCCGAGCGATGACGGGTCGGCCCATTCGGGATTGGCGGCATTGCCGGAATTGGTCATCATGTCGTTGCTCAAAGCAGCATACTGCGCGGCATTGAGCAGCGACGGGGTCTTTGTGGCGTTCTGTATGGCAAGATTGGCAGAAAGCGAGAGATGTCCTTTGCCTTCCTTGCCCTTCTTTGTGGTTATCATTATCACGCCATTGGCTCCCCTACTTCCGTATATGGCTGTCGCCGACGCATCTTTGAGCACGTCAAGACGCTCCACATCGGCCATGTTAAGCGCGTTGATGCCAAGGTCGGTAGGCACGCCATCGATGACGACCAACGGATCGCAGTTGTTTATCGACCCCATACCACGCACCTTTATCGACACGTTGTCACCAGGTTTGCCAGCATCGACCACCTGCAGACCTGCTATCTTTCCCTGGATGGCCTGACCGATGTTGGCCACTGGCGAATTCTCCATATCCTTTGCGGCAAGCGAGCCGACGGCGCCTGTGAGATCCTTCTTCTTCATCACGCCGTAGCCGACAACAACAAGCTCATTGAGCTTATGCACATCCTCGGTCAGCGTTATCTCCAGGCTGCTCTTTCCTTTCACGGCCACCTGCTGGTTGTCGTAACCTATATATGAAATTTCAAGCACAGCATTGTCGGGAACTGATATGGAGAAATGTCCGTCGATATCGGTCACAGTAGCATTCTTGGTGCCCTTCTGCCCAATAGAGGCACCGATGATGGTCTCACCATTGGCATCTTTCACTACACCTTGTATTGTCTTGCTCTGCGCGTATGCGCCAACTGGCGACAGGGCGAGAATCGAACAAGCGACAATCTGACTGAATAGTTTGCGATTGTTTTTTTTCATGTTGAATATTGTTTTTAGTTGTTAGTTCGGATTGACGATTGCAAAGTTATATATTATTTGGACAGGTTGTTGCACCAAGTACGGCACAAGTACAGAGAATGTAATCTCACCATACGTAACACATTGAAAATGAACGCAAAATTCAGCGCGCTACATCATACTAAGTACATATAGAAATTATTTACTTTGATTAAAAGGCAGATAAAAAACACCGATTATACGCATTTTTCATAGCTTATACGTTTGGTTTTATTTCAAAAATAAGTAAATTTGCGTTATCAAAACCTATAAACAAACAGTTCTCTTTATGTGCCGATTTCTGACAATAATAATTGCTCTCATTATCACTTGCACCTGCAAGGCGCAAACCAATGCAAGACTGACAGAACGCCTTGACAGTCTGCTCGACAATGTCGAACAGATATACGCCTCCAAACGGGCACGCATCGACCTCTACAAGGCAATGATAAACAGCAACAGCAAACCAGAAACAATTCTATCCACCTACGAAAAACTGTATGACGAATACTATGTTTTCCAGTTCGACTCTGCAATGGTGTATGTCAACAAAGCCATCGAACTGGCCGACCGCACTGGCGACAAGTTCCACCACGACAAATGCCGCATTGAAAAATCATCGCTGCTCGCCGTCGGCGGACTATACGGCGAAGCAGTGGGACTGCTTAGAGAAATCGACTCAACAACTATCGACGCGTCTCTGAGATTTGACTATACCATAACATCATACTTCATCTACACCTACTGGGCCGACTACTGCCACGACCAAACCTATTCGCCACGCTACCGGAAACTCGCTGCCAACTATCTGCGGCAGGCTGTCGCTATGCTCGACAAGAACGACCCATACCGCGACTTCTTTCTCGGTGAATACTATATATATGTCGACCGCAACGACAGCCGCGCACTCGAACATTACTTCCTCACGCTGAAAAAGGTGCCGGTAGAGTCGCGATGGTATGCAATGGCATCATTTGCCATTGCCAACAACTACAGTGCAAACAACGACAACATACGCTATGAGCAGTATCTGCTGAACGCATGCATAAGCGACCTGCTAAGCTGCACACGGGAGAATCTCGCACTACAAGACCTTGCAATGTATCTATACAAGAAAGGCGACAAGAACATACTACGTGCCGAGCGATATATCAACTTTGCAATGAACGACGCAAAGAGCTACAACAACCGGCTGCGAATATTGGAAATCTCACAGAAATTACCGGTCATCGTGTCAAACTACCGCGAAAAGCTGTCGCAACAGAACCGGTTTATGCGTGCTATGTTGTGGGGCGTGTCGATACTGTTTGTGTTCGCAAT
>CALBYK010000080.1 GCA_937889855.1 uncultured Prevotella sp. | reverse complement strand
AGGAAGGACGCGAAGTCGGTCGTGCGGAAGGTCGTGCGGAAGGTCGTGCGGAAGGACTTATGAAGGGACGCGAGGAAGGCATCACTTCACAGCGATTGAATACAGCCCGCTCAATGCTAAAAGACGGATTGCCATTAGAGAAAATAATGCTTTATACTGGACTGTCGCAAGAGGAGATTAGCAAAATAAAATAGCCAAATATCCAAATAATGTTGACGATATAAAAAATGCAGCTAAAAAATGAATATTGAAGAAGTCAGAGCGTATGCCTTATCGCTGCCTGGCGTGACTGAAGACCAACCATTTGGCGATGATATAATAACCTTTCGCGTGGAAGGAAAAATTTTCATGTGCCTATGGATGGGAGGCGGTAGATACGACATGAAAGACGGGGTAACGAGATTTGCCTGCAAACTCACCCCTGAAAGGAACGAAGAGCTACGCGAACAATACGAAGCCATACAACCTGCCTACCACTGGAACAAGCGACATTGGAGTGACGTGTACTACGAACAACTCGAGCCTGAGCTCGTGACAGGATGGATAAAAGAGTCATACCAGCTTATTGTAAGCAAGCTACCTAAAACATTGAGAAGCAAATATCAATAGCTCAACTTTCTAATTTAAGAAAATCACCGGGAGTTGTGTTATGGACGTATTCTGCCTATAAGGCTTATAAATTCAGACATAACCCCACACAATTACCATATCGTAAGCTACCATCCACGGCTGTTATCGGCATTTTCGCAATATTCAGCGACAGCCTATAAGACTTTGATTTTTTATGATGCGACATACAAATTAGAGGAATGCTACCAACTGTTAGCCCCACACTGCCCCCGCCAGCAATGACTCGGCATTGCGATTCTTCTGCTTCCCGTTGGAACTATAGTCTATTATCGTCCACAACAAACTTCCTGCAAGCGATGCAATACCCAATCCACAACAACTCCAAGCTGTTGTCTTTAGTGCTTTATGTTGCCTCCAGGCTCTACCATCTACCATATCTCCATGCCTATTTCTTATTAACTGTAAATCAGGAACAGACAAATCACATTGTAAAACTCTGTTGTCTGTCACGTCACTGGCAATATTCAGCTGCGCATGCACACATCCAGGAATTACAACAAATACGAAGGATAAAACCACCCGAACAATTTTTGCGTTCAAATTATACATAACTGAAGTTGTAAATTCAACAATCAAGTGCAAATTTGATTAATATCGTTTGTGAAAACACTCGTATTGTACATTAAACATTATTTTCTTTCTTTTGTGGAATCACAAGCGACGCCCCGATACTGACCACCAGTACTGCAACGATGAAGAGCAATGATGCCACGGCATCAATCTCGACATACTTGTGAATGAGCATCTTCACGCCGATGAACACCAGCAGCACACAAACACCAGTCTTCAAGTAGCGGAACTTGTCGGCAATGGCAGCAAGAAGGAAAAACATGGCACGCAAGCCGAGGATGGCAAAAATGTTGGAGAAGAACACCACGTATGGGTCGAGCGACACGGAGAATACGGCCGGTATACTGTCGAACGCAAATATCAAGTCGCTGAACTCTATGACAAGCACTGTGACAAAGAGTGGCGTGAGTAGCCACTTTCCCTTATGCACCTTGCAACCTACGGAACACTCGCCCGCATCGGAATCTTGGCGCACAAAAAAACGGTCGCCCTCGAACTGTGGATGCATACGCCCAGTCTTTGACAGAAATCTCACAAGCGGATGCTTCTCCACTTCTATTTTCTCCTCCTTATTTCTGTTGACATACATCTTCACACCGCTATACACCAGCAACACTCCGAAAAGAAGTAGTATCCAGTCGAAGCGGCTTATTATGGCAGCTCCAAGGAAGATAAACACGAATCGGAGGACAATAGCACCAAGAATACCCCAGTTGAGCACATGCTGATATTCGTTCTTGCCAACACCAAACGATGTAAAAATCATCATCATCACGAAGAGATTGTCTACCGACAACGTCTTCTCTATCAGATAGCCGGAAATATAAGAGATGGTCATATAATGGCGATACTGCTGAAGACTCGCCTCAAAATCGTCGGGATTG
>CALBYK010000079.1 GCA_937889855.1 uncultured Prevotella sp. | reverse complement strand
CCGAGAAACTGGCTATGAGCCATTCATCGCTATACAAGAAGTTGAAGCAGATGACTGGTATGTCGCTCATTGAGTTTGTCAATGATTACAAGTTGTTCAAGGCAGTGCAGATGTTCAAGGAGGGACAGACGTGTGTGGAGCGCGTGGCTGAGCAGTGTGGATTTGGTGATGTGAAGAATTTCCGCAATCTGTTCAAGCGCAAGATGCAGATGACTCCCAAGCAGTACGTGCAGAGTCTTTAAAATAACATTACAATTGAAAAGAGGTGATATTCTGAAACAAATCAGAATATCACCTCCTTTTTTATTATTATAGCAACCTACATGAAGGGTATATATACGTAAATTTGCATTACAACAATAAAGTTGTCTTAAACCTATATAAATTTTAACTGAAGATATGAGTTTAATAAAACTAACATCTGCCTTTGGCATTACAGCAGTATTTACACTCATTCCAATACAGCTATCAGCACAGACTCCGCGCACAGCAACGGAGTATACCATTATGCCTTCCTCACCAGAGCAACACATACAGCATTTTGGCGCAAGCGATGCCTGGAGCATGCAGTATATTGGACTATGGGACGAGAAGCAGCAAAACAAGATAGCCGACTGGCTGTTCTCAACCGACAACGACTCGCAAGGAAAGCCTAAGGGCATCGGATTGTCGGTTTGGCGCTTTAACTTGGGAGCTGGCAGTGCTGAGCAGGGTGAAAAGTCGGGCATAAACGAAGCCACACGCACTGAATGTGTGCTCAATGCTGACGGCACTTACGATTGGTCGAAGCAAGCCGGACAGAGACATTTCCTCAAACTGGCAAAGCAGCGCGGGGTACCTTATCTACTCGCTTTCTGCAATTCTGCCCCTGTGTTTTTCACCAAGAACGGTATGGCGACAAACACCGGGCGTGGAGGCACTATCAACCTGCGTGACGATTGCTATGACGATTTCGCAAAATATATGGCTCGCGCCATAAGCGGCATTGAAGAGCACGACGGTGTGCACATCAATTATATAAGCCCATGCAATGAGCCCGACGGTAACTGGAACTGGATTGGTCCGAAGCAGGAAGGCTCGCCCGCCACCAACCGTGAGATTGCGCACGTGGCACGCGAACTTGGCAAAGCTCTCTCTAAACAGAAACTTAACACTGACATCCTCATTAACGAGTCGAGCGACTACCGTTGTCTGCTCGGCATTCATGATGCCGGCTGGCAGCGCGGCAACGAGATTAAGGCTTTCTTCACCAAAGACAGTACGCAGACATACGTAGGCAACGTCGCACATTTGCCTCGGCTCATCGGCGGACACAGTTACTGGACTAACACTCCTGTTGAGTATATGCGCGAATGCCGCATGCAACTGCGAGAAGCTTGCAAGAAACAGAACGTCAAGTTTTGGCAGACAGAAATCTGCATAATGGGCAATGATAAGGAGATTGGTGGAGGAAGTGGCTACGACTTCTCCATGAAGACAGCTCTGTATGTGGCTCGTGTCATTCATCACGACTTGTGCTATGCCAATGCCGAAAGTTGGAGCTGGTGGCGTGCGGCTGGTGGCGACTACCGCGACGGACTGTTGCGCATCTACAGCAACGACAATTGGAAGACTGGATATGCCGTTGACTCAAAACTTCTTTGGGCATTGGGTAACTATAGTCGTTTCGTGCGTCCGGGAGCGCAGCGTTTCGACATTCGCACGACAGACGCACTTGGCAATGAAATCAATGAGGGATTCAACGACCCTAATGGTGTGATGTGCTCTGCCTATCGCAATGCCAATGGTAAATGGGCGATAGTGGCTATCAACTATTCGGAGGAAATGAAGCCAGTGAAGTTTCGCATCGACGGAGAAGGACAGAAATCATGGATGATGTACAGGACGAGTGACGTTTCTGAGGAAAGCCTTGCTCCCGTAGGAACAAGCGATGGCAACACTACGCTTGCACCGAAAAGTATAACGACATTTGTTGAGAAATAGTATCATACTTAATATACTAATGTAGGCTATTTACTCTTTCAGTAATTAGTTCAATAAATTCAAAATTATAACGAGAGAAATAATATGGGACATGTATCAAAGATGTTGGCTGGCATGGTGCTCATGTCGTCATTCACTATCAGCAGTAGTATGGCTGCTGTGCCTGGTCAGGCAACTGTTGTGCCTGCAGCTAAAAGCACGTTCGCTATTGGTGACAAAACTTTTCTTCTGAACGGCAAGCCGTTTGTGGTGAAAGCTGCAGAGATTCACTATCCGCGTATTCCGCGTCAATATTGGGAGCACCGCATAAAAATGTGCAAGGCGCTCGGCATGAACACTATATGTATATACATTTTCTGGAACCTGCATGAACAAAGGGAAGGACAGTTCGACTTCACAGGACAGAACGACGTGGCTGCGTTCTGCCGACTGGCAAAGAAAAACGGTATGTATGTAATAGTGCGCCCGGGGCCTTATGTGTGTGCCGAATGGGAGATGGGCGGACTGCCTTGGTGGCTGCTCAAGAAGAAGGATATACGCCTGCGTGAGCAAGACCCTTACTTCATGGCGTGTGTTGACCGCTTCGAGAAGAAGGTGGCTGAGCAGCTGGCTCCGCTCACCATAGCGCATGGCGGACCAATCATCATGGTGCAGGTGGAGAATGAGTATGGCAGCTACGGCGAGGACAAACCTTACGTATCGCAGATTCGCGACACGCTGCGCAAATACTGGGACACGCCAAATGCCAAGACCACGCTCTTCCAGTGCGACTGGAACTCCAACTTTGAGAAGAACGGACTCGACGACCTCACGTGGACAATGAACTTCGGTACGGGAGCTAATATCGACGACCAGTTTAGACGCCTGCGTGAATTGCGACCCAACGCTCCGCTCATGTGCTCGGAATTCTGGAGCGGATGGTTCGACAAATGGGGCGCACGCCATGAGACGCGCCCTGCCGCAGACATGGTGGCGGGCATCGACGAGATGCTTTCAAAAGGCATATCGTTCTCGCTATACATGACACACGGTGGAACATCGTTCGGACATTGGGCGGGTGCTAATTCGCCAGGGTTTGCCCCCGATGTCACATCATATGACTACGACGCGCCTATCAACGAATATGGCGAGCCTACTGAGAAGTACTGGCTGCTGCGCAAAACTCTGGAGAAGTATGCCGACAAGAAGTTGCCGGCAGTGCCAGCTAAGGCTGCCGACATTATAAGCGTGCCGAAGATTGCGCTGAAGAATGTAGCTCCTATATATATAGGTGTAGACAGCACGGCTGAAAGTCGTGAGCCGCAGACTTTCGAAGAAATGAACATGGGCTATGGCTCGATGATATACAACACGGATTTGCCGGAGATTGCCGATGGCTCCGTGCTGCACATCGACGGGCATGACTTCGTGCAGGTGTTCGTCAACGGGAAATATATTGGAAAGGTTGACCGTGTGAAGAATGAACGCTCGTTGCCACTTCCTGCTTCAAAGAAGGGCGACAAGCTTACATTACTTGTAGAGGCGATGGGACGCATTAACTTCGGACGGGCCATAAAGGACTTTAAAGGACTTGTCGGCGACGTCACGCTCACTGCCGAGGTTGACGGCGACGAACTTACGTGGAATCTGAAGGACTGGCGCATGAGACGCATTGCCGACGATTATGCTACGGCACACCGTGCAATGACTACAGCGCACAATGACGTGGCACTTGCCGACAACACACCATCTTCTATAGGCTACTATCGTGGCACGTTCAGATTGTCGAAAACTGGCGACACTTTCCTCAATATGTCTAAGTGGGGTAAAGGTCAGGTTTATGTCAATGGTCATGCCTTAGGACGCTTTTGGCGAATAGGCCCGCAACAGACTCTCTATTGTCCTGGATGCTGGCTTAAGAAAGGCGAGAACGAGATTGTGGTGCTTGACGTGGTTGGGCCAAAGGAGCCTACTGTATGGGGACAATCAAAGCCAGAACTTGATATGTTGCAGCTCGATAAATCGGCAAAACACAATAATATTGGCGATAAACCCGACCTCAATTCTGCTACACCTGTCGCTAAAGGCGAAACAAAGAATGGTAACGGATGGCAGACTATAGATTTTGCTAATTCTGCCACTGGACGCTATATTGCCATTGAGTGTTCTTCTACACACGATGGAAAGCCGGTTGCTATTGCCGAACTTTATTTGCATGGCAAGGATGGCAAGCGTTTGTCGCGCGACCAATGGAAAGTGAAATATGCCGACTCGGAGAATCTTCTGGGCAACCATACTGGCGACAAGGCTTTTGATTTGCAAGAATCTACTTACTGGCAGACAGAGAAAGATGCTGCTTCACCACATCTGCTTGTAATAGACCTTGGCGAAGAACATACAATGACTGGCATTGAGTACCTGCCGCGTATGGAGCAGGGAGCACCTGGTAGTGTTAAAGATTACAGAATTTATGTTTATAAATAAGGTTTATCTGGTATATGGAGTGATGCTAAGGCAGCTTGATAATTGGCAACTCTAAGGAGTGAGAATGAAGTAAAAACGGGGAGAGGGCGCACACCCTCTTCCCGTTTTTTACTTGTCTGATAGAAACCATCGTGAAACAATAAGCCAAATACTAATCTGTATTGCTCTGTGCTATCTGCTTTTCTTTGACCGTGCCACTTGGTAAATCAGCATCCGTTGCTGTTAGGATTATTTTATTATATATATGCGGAATGACTTTGCTGGTAGCTTGTCGTTGAGCACCGTCGCCCCTTTGCTACTCTTGCATTGAGAGGTTGTGGCAACGGGTTGTATACGCTGAGGATTGTCAAGAGTATTCTCAGCATCCATATCGTCGCATTGCAGGGTTGTGACAACTGCAGAGTGTTGACCTTTCATTCCTGAAAGGTTTAGTGTTATATCCTGTGTCTGCTCAGATGTGTTGGCAACCTTTACGATAATTTCTCCTTTATTGCTATCAGCAACGGCACTTGCAAATAAACCGTCCTGACCGTACTGCCCAGCAACCGGTTGTCCATTCATTGTCAGTGGCAACACATTGGTGCCTTTATTGCAAGAATACAATTGCTGCACGTAGTAGCTCGATGTGAGCAATGTGCGTGTGTTGTCAAACCAAATCAGGTCTGGGCGCCACTGCCATCCGTCTATGTGTGCGAAGAGTGGTGCGTATGTTGCCATATGCACGATGTCGGCGTTGCGCTCAAGGCCGGTCATGAAGGCAGCCTCGTAGAGGGCAGCCTCGAAATGGTTCCATTTCTTTCCCTTGCCGTGGCAGGCATATTCTCCGGCAAACACCTTCGGTCCCTTGCGGTCGTACTGCTCGTAGCGCAGTCCGTGGGAGAGAAACCACTTCTCGTCGCGGTAGAAATGCTCGTCCACGAGGCCGGCTTTCAGTTCTCGCATGGCTTTCCATCCCTTGTCGAACATTTCTCCTTCGGAGTCAGGCCCCGACGTGCCGATGATGCGTATCTTCGGATAGCGGGCCTTGATGGCCTTGACGAACGGGCGCAGACGTTCATAATAAAGAGTGTCCCACTGTTCGTTGCCGACGGCAAGTAGCTTCATGTTGAATGGTTTTGGATGTCCCATCTCGGCACGCTTGTGTCCCCATACGGTTGTAGTGTCGCCGTTGGCGAACTCTATTAGGTCGAGACAGTCTTGGATGTAGGGCTGCAATGAGTCTACAGGCACGTGTGCCTTCGGGTCGTTCCAGTTCTGGAATTGGCACGCCATACCCACGTTGAGTACAGGAAGCGGTTCGGCACCGATGTCCTCGGCAAGCTGGAAATACTCGAAGAAGCCCAGTCCGTAGCTTTGGA
>CALBYK010000078.1 GCA_937889855.1 uncultured Prevotella sp. | reverse complement strand
AGCCGTATTGATTTATGTCAAAATTCAAATGCAAAGGTAATTGTTTATGAAGAACTGGCAAAATAAACAGCCTGCAATCTTTGCTTTTTAACATTTTATATTGATTCAGACACAAAGAAATGATGCCGACATATATTTTATAATAACTTTTACTTTCAAATATTATAGTTACTCAAAGTTTATTCATAATTTTGCATATTCACTTACAATGTCAGTAAACATAATAAAGAAAATACATGAAAATAGGTATTATAGTGGCAATGGACAAGGAATTTGCACAATTGCAGACTCTCGCCACGGACTTAAAAGAAGACATACGCGGTGACCGCAAGTTTCTTACAGGGCATATAGCCAACAAAGACATCGTGATGCAGCAATGCGGGATAGGCAAAGTAAACTCTGCCATAGGAGCTGTGGAGATGATAAATAACTTCCATCCTGACCTTATAATATCCACCGGTGTGGCTGGAGGCGTTGACACAACACTTGAGGTAACGAATGTGGTTGTGAGCACCGGATGTTGCTACCATGATGTCTATTGCGGCGACGAGTGCAAGCCAGGGCAAGTACTTGGCATGCCTGAACACTTTGCATGCCCAAGCGAGCTCGTTGAAAAAGCCACGTCACTCCCCTGCCCCACTCACGTGCGCAGCGGACTTATCGTCAGCGGTGACTGGTTTGTCAACTCCCGCGAGAAAATGCAGTCCATACTTGACCAATTCCCCGAAGCCACTGCCGTTGACATGGAGAGTTGCTCTATAGCCCAGACTTGCCATATCTACAATACTCCGTTCATCTCGTTCCGTATAATCAGCGACATACCTCTCAAGGACCACAAGGCACAGATGTATTTCGATTTTTGGGAGCGCATGGCAGAAGGATCGTTTGAAGTGACAAAGGCCTTTCTCGAGAGCATATAAGCATTGTATATATATATAACATAAACGACATGGATAAAATACCGAGCTTCACAATCAACCACAACAAGCTCCTGCGTGGCATATACGTATCACGCAAGGACACCGTAGGCGGCGACACCGTCACGACATTCGACATACGCATGAAGGAACCCAACCGCGAGCCAGCCCTTCATCCGGGCGCGCTGCACACCATAGAGCATCTTGCCGCGACCTTCCTGCGCAACGATCCCCAATGGAAAGACAGCATCGTTTACTGGGGACCGATGGGATGTCTTACGGGCAACTATCTTCTCATGAAGGGCGACCTGCAGCCTGAAAACATCGTGGAACTGATGCGCCGCACATTTCGTTTCGTGACCGAATTCGACGGTGACATTCCCGGGGCAGCCCCAAAAGACTGCGGCAACTGGCTTCTCCACGACTTGCCCATGGCACGCTGGGAAGCCCGTAAGTTCTGCGACGAGGTTCTCGACCATATCAAGGAAGAGAACATGACATACCCAACCATGTAAAAAAAGTGGTATCGATAAACGTTCGATACCACTTTTTTTATGTTTCCACGTGCCATGCAGACACTCGCACCCGTTAAAACAACGTCAGCGTATAAAGATACACAACCGCAGCCGGTATAGCCATAAGCGAAGAGTCGAAGCGGTCGAGCATTCCGCCATGCCCCGGCAAGATGTTGCCCGAATCCTTTATTCCAACAGTGCGCTTGAAGAGCGACTCCACAAGGTCGCCCCATGTTCCGAAGAACACCACCACCAGTCCGAGTCCCATCCACTGTGCAACGGTCATCGCCACATTCGGGTCACCGGCATGCATGCCCGAGTTCTCGTACCAGCCCACTACCGCCGCCACGACAACAACAAGGATTCCGCCTCCGATGCTTCCTTCCCAACTCTTGCCCGGCGACACTCGCGGAAAGAGCTTGTGCCTCCCGAAGAGCGACCCGCTGAGATAGGCACCCGTGTCGTTGGTCCAAAGGAACAGGAAGACGCTCAACGGGAGCAGATAGTTGTATACAACCATATCGCCCACCCCACGGAACGCCAGCACGTTTATCATAGAGAACGGCAACGCGACGTACATCTGCGAGAGCATAGTGTACGCCCAGTTGTTGATAGGATTTGGGGCCTTTGTATACAGTTCGGCAATAAACATGTACACAACGGTCAACAGATAAGGGATGAAAACAGCCGAGGGCACTATTCCCGAGCAGAATCCTGCCATGCCGAAAAAGAAATAGACAGCCGCAACTGTAGCCAGGAAACGGTTTACCGACACATTCTCAATACCGTTTACAATGCCCGTATACTCCCACACCGTGAGCCCGGTGACAAGGGCAAAGAGGAAAATCATTGCCTCAGGGCGCAGGAAGCACGTCACCACAGCTGCCACAAAAATGGCGCCGGTAACGGCACGCGTTATAAGATTTTTCATTTTGTCACTCATAGTTATTAGCATTTAAGTTTATTACCTATAATAACATGCATGATGGCATGGCATCCCGCCATGCCATCATGCATCCGACTTATTTCTGTCCGTCGCCTTCGGCCTTCCTTGCGGCCTCATGCTCTGCCTGGGCTTTCTTCACCTCATCCGGCATATCCTCAAGCTTGGGCGTGTTGTCCTCGATTATCTCCTCAGAGTGGCTCACCC
>CALBYK010000077.1 GCA_937889855.1 uncultured Prevotella sp. | reverse complement strand
GGCTGGCGTCGCTCGTCAGTATGATGCGCATCTTGCCTGAGGTCGGCACCTTTATCTCGCGTGTTTGGTAACCAAGATACGACACTTCAAGCGTGGCACCAGGTTTCACATCAAGCGAGAAGTTTCCGTCAATATCGGTAGGTGCGCCAGTTGACGTGCCTTTCACTTTCACGGAGGCACCGATAAGCGGTTCGGAACTTTCATCCAACACTTGCCCCGTGACCTTCGACTGTGCAAATGTGGTCTGTGCACCAATCAGCGTAAGGGCAGCCAAAGATATTAGTTTTCTTTTCATATGATTATAGTTATTTAGTTTAATGTAATTATCTTTTCCTGTGAGTTGTGTAGGTTTTACGATTGCAAATTTAACATTTGTCGACCACTAAAAATGACGCAAAAATAGCATAAAATGTAAAAATGGGGTCAAAAATGGGCGTTTCTGCGCCCATTTGCACCTTTTAGAAGCTGAAATTGTGCGTAGCACCCCTTTTCATTGATATTTCCTTGTCAATGCCTTTTATGCGAAATGAGCAGTCGGTGGTGGCATGAATGGTGGCTGTCTTCATCTTTCCACAAGCCCATTCCATATCAACCACAAGTCCTCCCTCGGCACAAAGTCCGCGTACGTAGCCGTCTGACCACTGGGCGGGAAGGGCAGGAAGGAAGTCGATACAACCGTCGTAGCTCTGCATGAGCATCTCACACATGCCAGCCACGCTCGCCTCGGTAGCATCAAAACTGAAGATGTCGTTGCCTGCTCCAGCAATACCGGCAGGCGATACTGTCATAAGATTCTCGCGCGTGAAACGCTTGAAAAGGTTCTGGAGCCAGCCATATGCCACCTGAGCATCCTTCATACGTGCATAGAAACACAGCATATTGGCGGTGCTCCACTCAGTGTCCTCCCAGTTGGCTGAAGCTGTCTGCTTCTCCAAGCCGATACGCGCTGCCTTCATGAGTTCGGGTGTACGGCTGTAGGAAATCTGTCCCAACGGGAAGAGCGACAACAGATGCGACGAATGACGGTGCGAGGGATCGCTGCGGCGCACATCGTCAAGCCATTCGCACACCTGCCCATCGCTTGATATTCTCAACGGGGGCAGACGCTTGATGTCGCTCTCCAAGCGGTGGCGCAGCTTGGAGTCGACTCCCAATATCCTTGATGCCTCAATGCAGGCATAATAAATGTCGCTGACAATGGCGCGGTCGATTGTCGGCATCATAGCCAGACTCAGATGGTTGCCTTTCTTCGACACATAGCCATTCTCTGGCGAGATGCTCGGACCTGTTACGAGAAAACCGCTATTCGGGTCGGTTGTCATATAATCGACAAAGAATTCAGCCGTGCGTTTGATTAGCGGATAGCCTTCAGAGGCGAGCCACTTACGGTCTTGGGTATAGAGATAGTGGCTCCAGAGATGCGTGGCGAGCCATGCTCCTCCGGTGACATTCATGCCCCAACCTACGCCCCATCCCGGAGAGGTGTAGCCCCAGGCGTTGCACACGGTATGCGCCACCCATCCGCGTGAGCCATACATCTTGCGGGCGGTGGCGGCACCATGATCGGCAAGAAAACCAATATAGTTGAACAGCGGGGCATTGCAGTCGGCAAGGTTCACACGGTTTGCCGACCAGTAGTTCTGCTCAATATTGATGTCGAGATGATAGTCGCACGTCCATGGCATGTTGCACGCCATGTTGTCGTTCCATATACCCTGCAGGTTGGCGCAAAGCGGCGTGCCGTTGGGACGCGACGACGAGATGAGCATATAGCGTCCGTACTGGAAGAACAGAGCGTCGAGCACTGGGTCGGACGCGCCCGACTTTGCCAAGGCAAGCCGCGTGTCGGTTGGCAGTGAGTCGCCGCCCTCACCGAGGTTGATGTCCATTCGTCCGAACAATGCCTTATAGTCGGTTGTATGGGCCGACTTTATGGCATCATAACCCATAGCCACAGCCTGCTCGATATTGCGCGAGCAAGTCTTCGAGTATGCCGCATCGTTGTAGTCGGTGCGTATGTCTATATATAATGTGACGGCATCGGCTCCCTCTACACTCGTCGTGCTGCCTGTGTGTGACACTTTGCCGCCATCGGCTGTCACTTTCACCATGCCGCAGAACTCCACACCGCCCTCACCGTGCATAGGGAAGTCCACCTTGCCTGCGTAGGCAAGTCCGTTGTCGGTGGCACTTACAGCCGCCTTGCGAAGGAGTTGCAGCGAGAAGCGTCCACTGACTGAGCCTGGCTTGTCGGCTGTCACGCGCATGACCACCACACTGCCAGGATATGAAGCTATGCACTCACGGCGATACTTCACACCTCCGCACTCAAATGTCACGGTAGCCACTGAATTGTCCATGTCGAGCTCGCGGCGATAGTTGCGCACCATGTCAGAGGCAAACTTGAAGTCAATCACAAGGTCGCCCATTGGCAGATGTGTGCCGAAGGAGCGTCCCTTCCCCATAAGATACTGCTCACCAAGCCTGTTGCCTTTCTCCGGGTCGCCCGCAAAGAAACACTTACGCATAGCGTCGAGCTTGTCGCGTCCGCACAGGTCATTATCGGTTGAGTCGGGACGACCCGACCAAAGGCTTATCTCGCCCAAAGCAATCCGCTCCTGGGCAATGCCGCCATACACCATGGCGGCAAGTCGTCCATTACCCAACGGGAGTGCTTCCATCCATTCCTTTGCCGGATGCTGATACCACAACACATTGCCTGCCCATGTCGCTACCGAAAAGAGCAGTGACATGACCGATACAATACATTTTCTGATGTCCATAAATTGTTTATTTAGGTTATCTTTATCATTTGCCGTTGCAAAATTACACGAAAAACTAATAATGAAAAGATACGAAAAAGTCACAAAATGATTGTTTTTCGCCAAGAATGGTATAATACGACAAAAAGGTAAGGTGATTATGCAAAAAATATAGCGGCAAGGTGGACATCACGTCTACCCTGCCGCTTCTTTTGAAATAACAACACTAATATATAAAAGGTATGAAATTTCTGTTTATATAATACATGTATTTCAAGGGGTGCCTGTTTTAAATCTTGCTGATGATGCCTATCTTGCTGCCCTCAAGGAACTTCACGATAGAGTTGATTTCCTTGCCCGGCGGCACCTGCTCCTTAATCTGGTTGATGGCGTCAAACACGCTGGTCTGACCGTGGAACACGAGGCGATAGGCATTGGCGATGTGCGAAATGACCTTTTCGGTTGTGCCCGATGTCTTGAGCAACCCCTCGTTCACGCCAGCATAGCGCACGGGGTTGTCGGTAGCTACGATGAACGGAGGCACGTCCTTTGAGATGCGCACGCCGCTCGTCACCATCGACGCACCGCCCACACGCACGTTGGCGTTGACGATGACGCTTGATGAGAATATCACGGCGCTGTGAATCTCGCAGTCGCCCGCAATCTTTGTGCCGTAGCCGAAGGTCACGTAGTCGCTCACCTTGGTGTCGTGTGAGATATGCACGCCCTCCATGAAGAAGTTGCGGTTGCCGATGCGTGTCTCGCCGTCGGTGAATGTGGCGCGGTTGACAACCACGTTCTCGCGGAAGATGTTCTCGTCGCCGATAACAAGGCGTGTAGCGTCGCCCTTGAAGTTGAAGTCCTGCGGTTCTGCGCCGAGCACCGTGTTCTGATAAACCTTGTTGCCGCGGCCCATACGGGTGCCCTTCATGATGCTCACGTAAGGATAGATTATGCAGTCGTCGCCAATCACAACATCGTCCTCTATATAGGCGAAAGGATAGATTGTAACGTTGTTGCCAATCTTCGCGCCCGGGGCTATATATGCTTTGTCACTAATCATAATTTTCAAGTTTTAAAGATTAATATCTTCCTCCGCCCAATGCATAGTAGAGGTTCACGACAGCCTGCATCTTGTAGAAGTCGTCGGCCACCTTCGAGAGTTCGGCATTGAGCAGGCTCTGCTGTGCGGTGATTACCTCAAGGTAAGTTGCCGAACCATCGTTGAACAACATCTTGTTGTAGTCGACGTTCTTCTTCAGGCTCTCCACCTGCTTTGCCTCAAGCTTCGACTTCTCGTCAGACGAGTTGTAGAGCACGAGGGCGTTGCTCACTTCCGAGCCTGCCGACAGCACAGCCTGCTGCCATGTGTTGTAGGCTTGTTCCTGTTGGTTCTTTGCCACCTTCAGACCAGCGATGAGCTGTCCGTGTGCGAAGATTGGCTGTGTGAGCGAGCCAACGGCAGAGAGAAGCCACTTGCCCGGGTTCACGATGCCGGCACCGGCTGAGTTGGTGAAGGCGCCTGTGCCAGATATTGTGATGTTGGGATAGAATTTCGAGCGGGCAGTGTTGACATTATAGAAGCACTGTGCAAGTGACATCTCAGCGTAGTGAACATCGGGGCGGTTGTTGAGCAACTGGATGTTGACTCCGGTAGAGAACTGTGTCGGGAGCGACTGTCCGTCGAATGTGCCTCGCTGTATGGTCTGTGCCTGCTGACCGAGAAGCAGCGAGAGCGAGTTCTCTGTCTCGCGTATCTGGCGCTTTAGGTCGGCAGCCTGTGCCTGTACTGAGTAGTAGTTGGCCTCGGCGCTCTGAACGGAAGTCTCCTTCACGCGTCCGAGTTCCTTCTGAATCTTCATGATGTTCCAAGTCTCCTCGGTGAGCTTGGTCATATCATTGACCACCTGAAGCTGCTTGTCGAGCATAAGCAGCGTGTAGTACATGTTGGCGATGTTTGATATCACCTTTGTCTGTACCACCTGCTGGTAGTCCTTTGTGGCGAGAAGTGCCATCTGTGCCGAGCGCTTCTGGTTGAGGAGGTTGCCGAAGAGGTCAACGCTCCATGAGGCAGAGATAGGCAGCGAGTAGGTCTTTGTGGCCTTGCCTCCGTCCCATGATGCAACGGTTCCCTGCGGAGAGAAGGTGAATCCCGGCACGAATGCGAGTTTGGCCACCATAAGCTGGTCTTCTACAGTCTTGACGTTGAGTGCGGCGTTGAGAAGGTCGGTGTTGTTGGCCAAACCTTTCTCTATGAGCGACTGAAGCTGCGAGTCGGTGAACACCGAGCGCCACGGCAGGTTGCCGAAGCTGGTGGTATCGGCGACGGCGAGCGTGTCGGTCGTGCTCTGCGTGTCGCGCACGAGTCCCTTCGTGTCAACCTCTGGGCGCTCGTACTTTGTATATAGTCCGCAACTGGTCATCAGCAGTGCGCCAGCGGCGGAAAGGATTATCTTGTTGAATTTCATTTTTATTGAGAATTTATAGTATTTATAGAAGTTATCGTTTTGCTGAGAAGTTAAAGCCAAATGCTATACTTGCATGTTATCACCAGTAATAGTAATGGCTCTAACTTCTTCAACTTCTCAAACTTCTTTTGCTTCGTCTAAATACCTTACTTCGTACTCTTGTCTATCTGCTCCTGCAGTGCGCCAGCCACATACGGGTTGGTGTACTGGTGGAACTCGCTGTCCACGTCGGCATGGTCGTTCTCAAACTCGATAGGCTTGATCTTCTCCTGCAGAGTCTGGAAGATGTAGAACAGAGCCGGCACAACCATAATCTGGCAGAGCATACCGATAAGCATACCGCCTACGGCTGCGGCACCGAGAGTCATGTTGCCGTTGTAGCCTACACCCCAAGGCATGAGCAGCGGAAGAAGACCGATAATCATGGCGAGAGAGGTCATCAAGATAGGACGCAGACGAGCCGAGGCACCGAGCACTGCCGACCATGAGATGGCCATACCTGTCTGGCGGCGCTCCAGAGCAAACTGCACGATAAGGATGGCGTTCTTGGCACACAAGCCGATAAGCATGATGAGCGCAATCTGCATGTAGATGTCGTTGTTCTTGCCGAAGAGGTTGGTGAAGAGGAAGGCTCCAGCCAAACCGAAAGGTATCGAGAGGATAACCGAGAGCGGGAGCAGGTACGACTCATACTGTGCCGAGAGGATAAGGTAGACGAGCAGAGCACGAACACGATGGCTGTGGAGTTGGAAGACTCCTGCTCGGTACGTGTCAAGCCAGAGAACTCGTAAGAGTAGCCTGCCGGCAATGTGGTCTTTGCAACCTCGTCCATAGCCTTGATGGCATCGCCGGTAGAGTAGCCCTCGGCGGCTGATGCATTCACATTGATAGATGTGAAGAGGTTGAAACGGTCGATTTCCTGCGGACCATACACGCGGCTCAGGTTGACATACTCCTTGATAGGAGCCATCTCGCCAGCCGATGTGCGCACGTAGATATTGTCGAGACTCTTTATGTCGGCACGATCCTGCGGGGCAGCCTGGATGTACACACGGTAGAGCTTACCGTAAGAGTTGAAGTTCGAAGCATACATACCGCCGTAGTAGCCCTGCATTGTGGTTAGCACTGTAGACGGGTCGATGCCGCTCTGCTTACACTTAGCCACGTCAACATCA
>CALBYK010000076.1 GCA_937889855.1 uncultured Prevotella sp. | reverse complement strand
GTAGTGGTCTACAGTAAAAGGCGTCGTGAGATATGGATGGTTGGCGACTGCCAGGCTATCGTCGACGGAACGTTCCACGACAACGCCAAGCCTTACGAGCAGCACATAGCCCTGCAACGCGCCGACCTCATCCGCTCGGGCATGTCACCCGTGGATGCGCGCCACGCCATTGAGCCTCAACTGATAAAAGCCATGCTCGAGGGACAGAACCGACAGTATGCCGTAATAGACGGAACGCCAATCTATATGCCAGGAGTGAAAATAATCCACGCAGAGCACAGCGCTGTGCTCGCCTCCGATGGCTACCCCACCCTTTGCCCGACACTCGCCGAGAGTGAAGCCGCCCTCGCCCGACAGATAGAGCGCGACCCGCAGAACATAGGCGACTTCATTGCCACAAAAGGCATCGTCAGTGGCAACTGCAGTTTCGACGACCGGGCGTATATAAGAATTGCTTTGTTTAATCACTTCCCCAAAAATCCATAGAACGGTGTGTAGAGCAGTTCGTTGGGCTTTAGGTAGATGATGTTGCGTTTGAAATCGATGAGCATGTTGAAGCGTTTGAGGAAGTTGTTGCCAATGATGCCATCAACATCTGACATTGTGTCCATACCACCAATAGTGCTGGTCATGCCGTCGGTTGTCGATAATGCTCCTGCCACGTTGGGCAGGATGTACTTGCCTATCGTCACTTCGTCGAAGAACACGTTCTTCAGCTCGGCGCTGCCTCCGTCGGAACTTGTGATATGCGATGTGGCAAACGGCTTTGACGTAGCGAGCAGATTGTGGCGTGTCGTGAACTGTGTGGTAAGGTCAATCACGCGGTCAGAACCCGTGTCCACCTCAAGGCTCAATCTATACTCTGTGCCTTGTATTTTTATCGGCAGTACGACAAATGGTACGTCGTGTCTGTAATCGAATGGCAGCATCACGTAGCTGCTATCAACAGCAAGCGGTTCCTTTTTCGGATATACGTATATAATGCGGTCGTCGTAGTTAAACTCAACGTTGAAGGCACGCAGTGCGTTCAGTCCCAAAACACCATCCCACCCGTCGGCAGGACCGAAGGAGATGTTGGCGCAGGTGGCACGCGAGTATTCCACAGTGCCAACCTTTATTCGGTTGTCGTGGCTGATGGTGATTTGACTGGTACTGGTTGTGCCGATGTTATCAGCCGTTTCCTGCTCGTGTATCAGTCCGCTAAGTTTGGGCGAACGGGTGTTGAGTGCGATGGTAGAAGCCCCAGTGTCGACGACAAAACGCAATGAGTCGGAACCATTCACAAAGGCAGTGACATAGATGCGGTTGTCGTTGTCGAGCGTGAATGGTATCTCTCCTATTGGCGACAGCTTGGCGGTTTGTGCAAGTATGTGCAACGGAAGAAAGAAGGCGCATAACAGAGAGATGATACGTGAAAATTTGATGTTACTCATAATATTGTTTGTTATATGATATTGCAAAGATAAAAAAATAATGCTGAAAAAAGGTTTTTACCTTGAAAAATTACAAATAACTTTGTATTTGCAAATAATCATCGTATCTTTACACCAAGAAACATTATCGACTGGAAAAACAGAATAAACAACAGATAATAAACAATGTCGATATTCGACTTCCTCTTTGGCAACACCAAGACATCAGACGCTGCTCGCCACAAAAACGACGAGACACCCGATGCTGACACCGTGCCCATAAAGCGCGATGCCGGCAACTATGCCTTTGTAGATGCTGAAGTGAGTACAAAGGACAAAAAGGTGCACGACATTGGGGCTTTGCGCCACGACGGTGCAATACTGCATACAGCATCAAAAAAAGAACTTGAGGCGTTTCTGCAAGATGTTGACTATGTGTGTGGGCATAACATTGTACACCACGACGCCAAATACCTTTTCGATGAAGAAATTGATACCAACAAGCGAAGATGGATGCTGGTCGATACTCTATACATGTCGCCTTTGCTCTTCTCGGAGCGTCCTTACCACAAACTCGTTAAGGACGACAAGCTGATAACCGACGAGATAAACAATCCCGTGAACGACTGCAAGAAGGCACGCAGTCTGCTGTTTGACGAGATTGCGCGATGGAACGAGCTGCCAACAGACGAGCAGAGAATCTTTGCCACTCTATTGTATAAGGAAAAGGAGTTTGAGGGTTTTATTTCCATGGTCGGTGCCTTCGAATTACGTATGCTGCGCCATGGCCGACACGGCGATAAGGAAGCCATCGACTACACATTGCTTGAAAGCAAGATAAAAAAGCAGTTTGCAGGACGCATTTGCAGCAACGCCGACATCATCACAATAGCGATGAGACATCCGTGCGCACTGGCTTACGCCCTTGCCCTTGTCGACACGAGCGACCACCGGTCCGTCACGCCAGGATGGGTTCTCTACAACTACCCGGAGGTGGAGCACATAATGATTCTGTTGCGCCATCGGCGTTGCACCGACGGCTGCGACTACTGCCGCACTTTTCTAGACATACACTACAACCTGAAACAGTTCTTTGGCTATTCCGCGTTCCGCACCTACGACGGCGAGCCTCTCCAGGAGAGGGCTGCGCAGGCTGCTGCCGACGGCAAGTCGTTGCTTGCCATCTTCCCGACGGGTGGCGGCAAGTCGCTTACGTTTCAGCTCCCGGCGCTCATGGAGGGAA
>CALBYK010000075.1 GCA_937889855.1 uncultured Prevotella sp. | reverse complement strand
TGTTACTTCATAATAAGGACACAAAAATGTACCAAGTTATTTTTTAATCATTACTAAATTTATTTTTTTGGAAAAATGAATTATCTTTTTTCTTCAGAATCAGTATCAGAGGGTCATCCCGACAAGGTAGCCGACCAGATATCGGACGCCCTGGTTGACCAGTTTCTCGCCTACGATGCCAACGCCCACTGCGCCATAGAGTCGTTTGTCACGACAGGCCAGGTCATCATCATGGGAGAAGTGCGCTCGGGGGTTTACATCGACCTGCAGACCATCGCCCGCAAGACCATAAACGAGATTGGCTACAACAAGTCGGAGTATCAGTTTGACGGCAACTCCTGCGGCGTGCTCACCGCCATCCACGAGCAGAGCGACGACATCAACCGCGGCGTGAGCCGTGCCGAGGAAGAGGAGCAGGGCGCCGGCGACCAGGGCATGATGTTCGGCTACGCCACCAACGAGACCGAGAACTACATGCCCGTGACGCTCGACCTCGCCCAGCTCATCATGCGCACGCTTGCCGACATACGCAAGGAAGGCAAGGAGATGACCTACCTGCGCCCCGACTCCAAGAGCCAGGTGACCGTGGAATACTCGGAGGAGGGCATACCGCAGCGCATCGACACCATCGTGGTGTCAACACAGCACGACGAGTTTGACACCGACGACGAGCGCATGCTCCAGCGCATCAAGGACGACGTGATAAACATCCTCATGCCACGCGTCAAGGCACAGATACACAGTGACAAGGTGCTCGCGCTCTTCGGCGACGACATCAAGTACTTCGTCAACCCGACAGGCAAGTTTGTCATCGGCGGCCCACACGGCGACACCGGACTTACCGGCCGCAAGATTATCGTCGACACATACGGAGGCAAGGGCGCGCACGGAGGCGGAGCCTTCTCCGGCAAGGACCCGTCAAAGGTGGACCGCTCGGCAGCCTACGCGTCGCGCCACATCGCCAAGAACATGGTGGCGGCAGGCGTTGCCGACGAGATGCTCGTGCAGGTGAGCTACGCCATCGGCGTGGCAGAGCCGGTGAACATATACGTCAACACCTACGGACGCTCGCACGTGAACATGAGCGACGGAGAGATTGCACAGAAAATCGAGAAACTATTCGACCTCCGCCCGAAGGCCATCGAGCGCACACTCAAGCTCCGCCAGCCAATCTACCGCGAGACAGCGGCATACGGCCACATGGGACGCAAGAACGAGATTGTCAAGAAGACGTTCACCTCGCGCTACCACGAGACCAAGGAGATGGAGGTGGAGCTGTTCACATGGGAGAAGCTCGACCGCGTGGACGACATCAAGAAAGAGTTCGGACTATAAAGAAAACTGTCCACCTTACTTAGAATAACCATAGGGCCTGCAAGCAATATAGGGTTTATAAGGCTTGCAGGTGCCCCACAAGGCTCATAAGGCTATAGGCTCACCGTGGCTTATATGGCTTATGGGCCTAATAAAAAAAATAGCAAGCATGAAAACTTTCGCTTCTGACTCCATACACTCCGAGGAAATAGTACTCGGCGAAGACGGACTGCCTGTGGCATCCGGCGGCAAGCAGCAGCACCAGCACTACCAGCCCACACCTGCCCAGGTGCTCTCGTGGCTGCCAAAGAACGCCACGCCAGAGCAACAGGACTCGGCCATACAGGCGCACATCAAGCCGGCGGAGATAACATGGAGCCAGCAGCCCGACACGCTCCACCTGCCAGGACAGACCGCCGGACACTCATGGCGCGACGTGAGCATGCCGACCTACTACCGCGAGTCCTACTTCACCGGCAAGCCATGGTTCCACCCCGACCTCTTCGGCGGACGACTCGGAGTGGCAGGCGACCCCGTGCCCTACAGCATAGCGCGCGACAACGTCATCACGGCGCTGCTGCTCTTCTGCTTCATACTCGCCGCCGTGGCATACGCCAAGTCAAAGCGGTTCATACTCAGGCAGGCAAAGGACTTCTTCCGTCCGCCGCACAACGAGAAGATGACAGCCATGACCGAGACGTCTGGCGAGCTGAGGTTCCAGTTCTTCCTCGTGCTGCAGTCGTGCCTGCTCTTCGCCCTCATCTACTTCTTCTTCGTGCAGATAAACGTCACCGACACGTTCGTCATCGACCAGTACCAGGTCATCGGAGTCTTCGCACTAACCAACCTTGCATACGTGCTCGTCAAGGCCGCGCTCTACTGGCTCTCGGGATGGGTGTTCTTCGACCGACGGCGCAACGACATTTGGATGAAGGCGTTCCTGTTCCTCATCGCAATGGAAGGAGTGTGCATCTTCCCGGTAGTGATGCTACAGGCCTATTTCGAGATGCCCGTCGAGACCACACTTATTTGCACCAGTGCCGTGATAATATTGTTCAAATTGCTCGCGCTGTACAAGACATACATCATCTTTTTCAGACATTCAGGGCATTCTTTGCAAATTTTTTTGTACTTTTGCACGCTTGAAATCTTGCCTCTCACGACGCTGCTTGGACTGCTCGCCATGATAGGCAACTGTTTGAAAGTGAATTTCTAAACAGAATGACGCAATCAGGACATTAAGACAACAAAAATATAATTCATACACTACACATTTTTTTTAGACAGAGAAATGATAAAGAAAATTCTGATATCCCAGCCCGAGCCGTCAAGCGAGAAATCGCCATACTACGACATTGCCAACGATTTCGGCGTTGAGCTCGTTTTCCGCCCCTTCATCAAGGTAGAAGGACTCAGCCCTAAGGAGTTCCGCCAGCAGAAAATCGGACTGTTGGATTTCACCGCTGTAGTATTCACCTCACGACACGCCATCGACAACTACTTCAAGCTCGCCAAGGAAATGCGAATAACCATTCCTGAGGACATGAAGTACTTCTGCGTGACCGAGACCATCGCCCTCTATATACAGAAATACGTGCAGTACCGCAAACGCAAGGTGTTCTTCGGCAACACCGGCAAAATAGACTCGCTCCTGCCAACTATGGTGAAGCACAAGGGCGAGAAGTATCTCGTGCCGCTGAGCTCCGTGCACAACGACGACGTGGAGCGCCTGCTCACCGCCAAGAAGCTCAACCACACCGAATGCGTGATGTACCGCACCGTGAGCAACGACTTCACCGAGGAGGAGGCGAAGAACTTCGACTGCGACATGCTCGTGTTCTTCAGCCCCACAGGCATCAAGGCGTTCACCAAGAACTTCCCCGACTTCAAGCAGGGCGACGTGAAGATTGCCACCTTCGGACCGGCTACAGCCAAGGCCGTGGAGGACGAGGGATTCCGCCTCGACCTCGAGGCTCCGACAAAGGAGCACCCGTCAATGACGTCGGCACTGCGCTGGTACCTCGAGAACAACAAATAACAAGACACATCAAGAAACAATAAACAACACCCCACACTCACAAACCAACCGCAACATGTCCACAACCTACTCACTAACACAGGCGGAGCGCATAAACAGCAAGAAGCAGATAGACCGCATCTTCAAAGGAGGCGGCTCGAAAGCCATGACTGCATCACCGCTGCGCATGGTCTACATGGCCGACGAGAGACTAAAGGACGCACGCGGACCAATGGCACAAATGATGGTGAGTGTGCCCAAGAGGTTCTTCAAACGCGCCGTCAAACGCAACCTCATCAAACGACAGGTGCGGGAGGCCTACCGCCTCAACAAGCACATCATCAACGACACACTCGCCCGGACTGCCGACCGCGACGTGTCGATGTGCTTCATATGGACAAGCAACTCACTTTCCACAACAGCCGACGTTGCCGTCCACATGCGCAACCTCCTGCAACGGCTTGCCGAGCGCATCGAGCGCGACCGCGCCAAGAAGGACACGGAGGGACACGAATGAGCCGGAAGAAGCGCGAGGGGCCGGAAATCAAAGCCTCACTCGCATGGCTGTCACACGCGCTCGCATGGCTCACCGTGCAGCCGATACGCTTCTACCAGAAGTTCATCACGCCATACACGCCAGCGTCTTGCCGATTCCAGCCTACATGCTCCGAATATGCAAGACAGGCGCTGCTCAAGCACGGATTCGTCAAGGGCATGGCCCTCGCGATATGGCGCATACTGAGATGCAACCCTTGGGGCGGGTCAGGATACGACCCCGTACCGTGAGGATGTGTCAAGGTAGACAACTCTGAATTCATAAAGGGCCAAGAAGGCTCAGAAAGCCCATACCCGAAGCCCTATAAAAATCAATAACAACCAACCCATAATGGCAAAAAATTTCGTTGAAGAACTGCGCTGGCGCGGCATGCTCGCGCAGATTATGCCCGGTACTGAGGAATATCTCAATACCCACATGGTGTCTGCGTATCTCGGCACCGACCCAACTGCCGACTCCCTACACATCGGCCATCTCTGCGGCATCATGATGCTGCGTCACCTCCAGCGCTGCGGACACAAGCCTTACCTGCTCGTCGGCGGAGCGACCGGAATGATTGGCGACCCGTCTGGCAAGAGCCAGGAGCGCAACCTGCTCGACTCGGAGACCCTCTACCACAACCAGGAGGCCATCAAGAAGCAGGTGTCAAAGTTCCTCGACTTCGACGGCAACGAGCCTAACAAGGCGGAGCTCGTCAACAACTACGACTGGATGAAGGACTTCACATTCCTCGACTTCGCGCGCGAGGTGGGCAAGCACATCACCGTCAACTACATGATGGCAAAGGACTCTGTGCAGAAGCGCCTCAACGGTGAGGCACGCGACGGCCTGTCGTTCACCGAGTTCACCTACCAGCTCCTCCAGGGCTACGACTTCCTGTACCAGTACCAGCACTATGGCGTGCGCCTGCAGCTCGGCGGCAACGACCAGTGGGGCAACATGACCACAGGAACGGAGCTTATACGACGCACGCTCGGAAGCGAGGCAGAGGCATTCTGCCTGACATGCCCGCTCATCACAAAGAGCGACGGCAAGAAGTTCGGCAAGACAGAGAGCGGCAACGTGTGGCTCGACCCGGCACGCACCACTCCTTATGCATTCTACCAGTTCTGGCTCAACGTCAGCGACGCCGAGGCCGAGAAGTACATCAAGATATTCACCGACCTTGACAAGGACACCATCGACGCGCTCATCGCCGAGCACAGCGAGGACCCGGGACGACGCATCCTGCAGAAGCGCCTGGCCGAAGAGGTGACCACAATGGTACACTCTCGTGAGGACCTTGAGATGGCGCAGGAGGCTTCAAGCATTCTCTTCGGCAAAGGCACAAAGGAGACCCTGCAGAAGTTTGACGAGGCCACGCTGCTATCCATCTTCGAGGGAGTGCCCCATTTCACTCTCGGCAAGGACCAGCTCGGACAGCCGGCCGTCGACCTCTTCACACGCGACGACGTGAAGATTTTCGCCTCGAAGGGTGAGATGCGCAAGCTCGTACAAGGCGGAGGCGTGTCGCTCAACAAGGAGAAACTCGCCGCCTTCGACCGCACCGTGACTGCCGACGACCTCATCGACGGCAAGTACCTGCTCGTGCAGCGCGGCAAGAAGAACTATTATCTCATCACAGTGAAATAAAAAGAAGAGACAATAAGCCAACATCTTATGGTGTCCCCGAAAGGAATCTACCCATGTTCCATTCGGGGACTTTTTTATACCCCACCCCACAAAAAAACTCGCCGACATCATGAACGTAAAGATTGAACCATCGTGGCACGAGCATCTGCAAGCGGAGTTTGACAAGCCTTACTTCGCCCAGCTCACCGACTTTGTGCGCCACGAATACTCCACACAGACATGCTACCCACCGGGCAGCCTCATCTTCAACGCCTTCAACCTCTGCCCTTTCTCCAACGTCAAGGTGGTGATAATAGGCCAGGACCCCTACCACGAGCCGGGACAGGCACAGGGACTGAGCTTCTCGGTGGCTGACGGGGTGCCGTTTCCTCCGTCGCTGCAGAACATCTTCAAGGAGATACAGCTCGACCTCGGCAAGCCTATTCCCGCCACGGGCGACCTCTCGCGCTGGGCACGACAGGGCGTGCTGCTGCTCAACGCCACACTCACCGTGCGTGCACACCAGGCAGCGTCACACCAGAGGCGCGGATGGGAGACATTCACCGACGCCGCCATACGCGCCCTCTCCGACGGAAAGGACCACTTGGTGTTCATCCTTTGGGGCGGCTACGCACGCAGCAAGGCACAGCTCATCAACCGCTCAAAACACCTCATCCTTGAGTCGGTGCATCCCTCGCCGCTCTCCGCCAACCGAGGCGGATGGTTCGGCAACCACCATTTCTCGCGCTGCAACCAATGGCTCACGGAACATGGCGAACAACCCATAGACTGGTAGAAAAAATAACAAGAAGCCTAAGAAGGCTTATAAAAAAATAAACACTTATGATACTCGAAATACAAAACATCCTCGTCTCCTCCGACATATTCACAGAGCAGTTCTGCTGCGACCTCGACAAGTGCAAGGGCATATGCTGCGTGGAAGGCGACGCCGGAGCCCCAGTCACCCTTGACGAGATAGCCGGCATAGAAGACTCGCTCGACACCGTATGGAACGACATGTCGGCGTCGGCTCAGGCTGTTGTCGACAAGCAAGGCGTGGCATATACCGACCGCGACGGCGACCTTGTGACAAGCATCGTCGGCGGAAAGGACTGCGTCTTCACATGCTACGAGAATGGCTGCTGCCTCTGCGCCCTCGAGCGTGCCTACCGCCAAGGCAAGACATCGTTCGTCAAGCCTATATCATGCGCCCTCTACCCAATACGCGAAAAGAAACTAAAGGACGGCACCGTGGCACTTAATTATAATAGGTGGGACGTGTGCCGCGACGCCGTCAAGAAAGGACGCGAGCTCCAATTGCCAGTGTACAAGTTTCTTGAGGGACCGCTCGTGAGGCGGTTCGGACAGCAGTGGTATGACGAACTGTGCACTACTGCTGATGAACTGAAGAAGGCGGGAATGATATAACCCGACTGGCAGCAGGGGTAACAATGCCCTACTGGGCGTGTAGCATATATACAAGTCAAAGACTTTTGCCTCCTTTTTCAGTTAAAATTACTAAAAACGCGCTTTTCTCTCGCCTGTTTTGGGTAATTTTGCAAATTACAGAAAATTTTGAACTAACGAAAAATCAATGAGCTTAACAGGCATCATACGCAACGCGTTCATCCCCCGACAGCACAAACTGGAACGCCACTTCACCGACCCGGAATCCCTACAGCAGGAGGTTCTGCGACATCTGCTGCAATCGGCAGCCAACACCGAATACGGACGCAACCATCTCTTCGGCTCAACCTACAGCTACGAGGAGTTCACACGCAACGTGCCCGTCAACACATACGAGGAACTAAAGGGTGACATCGACCGCATGCGGCACGGCGAAGCCAGCATCCTGTGGCCAGGCACCGTGAAATGGTATGCCAAATCGTCGGGCACAACCAACGACAAGAGCAAGTTCATCCCCGTCTCGGAGGAAGGACTCAAGCGCATACACTACCAGGGAGGCACCGACGTGGTGGCCTTCTACCTAAAGAACAACCCCAAGAGCCGCATGTTCGACGGCAAGGGACTCATCCTCGGAGGGTCGCACTCGCCCAACTACAACCTCGCCGACTCGCTCGTTGGCGACCTCAGCGCCATTCTCATCGAGAACATCAATCCGCTGGTCAATCTCGTGCGCGTGCCTAAGAAACAGACAGCCCTACTCTCCGACTTCGAGGTGAAGCGCGACCGCATTGCCCACGAGTGCCTCACGAAGAACGTCACCAACCTCAGCGGCGTGCCGTCATGGATGCTCAGCGTGCTCGTGCGCGTGCTCGAGATTTCGGGCAAGGAGCACATCAACGAGGTGTGGCCCAACCTTGAGGTGTTCTTCCACGGAGGCATCGCCTTCACGCCATACCGCCCACAGTACGAGCGCATCATCACATCGCCCGGCATGCACTACATGGAAACGTACAACGCCTCGGAGGGATTCTTCGGAATACAGAACGACCCTGCCGACAGGTCGATGCTGCTCATGCTCGACTACGGCGTGTTCTACGAGTTCCTGCCAATGGACGAGTTCGGCTCGCCCAATCCAAACATCGTGCCGCTTGAGGGCGTTGAAACCGGCAAGAACTACGCCATGCTCATCAGCACATCATGCGGACTGTGGCGCTACATGATAGGCGACACCGTAAAGTTCACATCCAAACGGCCTTACAAGTTTGTCATCACCGGACGCACCAAGTACTTCATCAACGCATTCGGCGAGGAACTCATACAGGACAACGCCGAGAAAGGACTTGCCTACGCCTGCGAGAAGACGGGAGCGGAGGTAAAGGAATACACAGCCGCACCGGTGTTCATGGACCAGAACGCGAAATGCCGCCACCAGTGGCTCATCGAGTTCGCCAAGATGCCGGAAGACATCAATGAGTTTGCCGACATTCTCGACCGCCGCCTCCAGGAAATCAACTCCGACTACGAGGCAAAACGGTTCCACGACATCACGCTGCAACACCTTGAGGTTGTCGTGGCACGACAGGGACTGTTCGACGACTGGCTACGCTCCAAAGGAAAACTCGGCGGACAGCACAAGATTCCGCGACTGTCGAACGACCGGCACACCATCGACGAGATTCTGGACATGAACTAACGGTATCTTTTATAGGTCTTAAAGACCTGACCCATAAGCCTTATAAGACTCATTAGCCCTATAAGGCTTATAATCTCTAATCAAGACCAATAGTCAATGAAAACAAGAAGCTATATATTATTCATCATACTGTCTGTTGTGGCAGCCTCATGCGCACGCATGGGCAGGCCAGACGGCGGATGGTATGACGAGACACCGCCACACGTGATAGCGGCATATCCAGCCGACGGAGGCACCGACGTGAAGGCAAAGAAGGTGCACATACTCTTCGACGAGTTCATAAAGATAGAAAACGCGTCGGAGAAGGTTGTCGTGTCACCGCCACAAATGGAACAGGCAGAGATTAAGTCGACCGGAAAGCGCATAGAGGTGGAACTGAAGGACTCGCTGAAGGACAACACCACCTACACCATCGACTTCTCCGACGCCATCAGCGACAACAACGAGGGCAACCCGCTTGGCAACTACACATATAGTTTCTCCACCGGCGACCACATCGACACGCTGCAGGTTGCCGGCTGCGTGCTACAGGCCGACAACCTCGAGCCTGTCAAGGGCATACTCGTCGGACTATACGGCGAGACAACTGACGACTCGTGCTTCATCAAGAAGCCAATGCTGCGCGTGGCGCGTGCCGACTCACGCGGACACTTCGTCATACGCGGCGTGGCGCCCGGCAACTACCGCATCTACGCCCTCCAAGACCAGGACGGCGACTACCGCTTCTCGCAGAAGGCCGAACAGATAGCCTTCACACACGACATCATAACACCGTCGTTCTGCGACGCCACACGCCAGGACACCACATGGCTCGACTCGCTGCACATCAAGGACATAACAAAGGTGGGATACACACGCTTCACACCCGACGACATCGTGCTGAGGGCATTCAACGAGCCGCTCACCGACCGCTTCTTCCTCAAGGCTGAACGCAACGAGGCCGACCACTTCACACTGTTCTTCAGCTACGGCGACAAGCAACTTCCGAGTCTGCACGCGCTCAACTTCAACGACAAGGACGCCTTCATCATCGAGCCGTCCGTGCGGCGCGACACCATAACCTACTGGCTGCGCGACACAGCACTTGTCAACCAGGACACACTAAACGTGCAGCTGTCTTATAATATGACCGACACCCTCGGCCACCTCGTCGCACAAACCGACACCATGCAGATTCTATCCAAGCAACCACACGCACGCAGGGTGAGGGACGCGCAGAAAGAATGGGAAGAGTGGCACAAGAAACAGGAGAAGAAACGCAAGCGCGGCGAACCATACGACTCTATAATGCCCGCCAAGGTGCTGCAGCCACAGATAGAGGCTCCGTCATCCCTCGACCCCGACCGCAACGTCCTCTTCACCTTCAACAAACCCCTGTCCGCCACCGACACATCCAAGATACATCTCTATGCCAAGCACGACACACTGTGGTACACCACACCGCTACGCTTCCAGCCTGTCATGGAACGCGTGCCGAGCGACTCGGCTGCCATACTCACACAGCCATCGCTGCGGCGCTACGAGCTAAGGGCAGAGTGGCAACCTGGCGTAGAATACAGCCTCGAACTTGACTCAACGGCATTTGTCGACATGTACGGAAACGTGTCGCCGACAATAAAACAAGGATTCAAGGTGCGCTCATTGGACGAGTACAGCTCACTGCTCTTCACGATACCCCAGACCGTCGGACAGCACATCATCGTTGAACTGCTCAACCAGCAGGACGCGGTGGCTAAGCGTGCAAGAGTTGTTGACGGCACGGCACAGTTCTTCTACCTCTCTCCCGGCACCTACTACGCCCGCCTCTTCTACGACGACAACAACAACGGCACGTGGGACACAGGCGACTACGCGGCGGGACGTCAGCCCGAAAGCACGTTCTACTATCCTGACGAGATAGAATGTAAGGCAAAGTGGGACGTCACGCTCAACTGGAACCCTACCGCACGTCCGCTCGACCAGCAGAAACCTGCCAAGATAACAAAGCAGAAGGCTGAGCAGCAGCGCAAGATACAACAGCGCAACCGCGACAGAGCCAAGAAGCTGGGAATAGCCTACCCCTTTTAGTGTATAATAAAAAACTAATTATCATGAAGCAGTTACTAATGGCAATAGCCCTGCTCATAATGAGCATCGCTCCAGGCACAGCACAGTGCAAGTTTGAGAACACGGCATTCAAGTCGGGCGAATTTCTCACCTACAACCTATACTTCAACTGGAAGTTTGTATGGGTGAAAGTGGGCAACGCGTCCATGTCGACAGTGGAGAGCAAGTACCACGGCAAGCAGGCCTACCGCGCCTCACTCATCACGCGCTCATCGTCAAACGCCGACAAGTTCTTCGTAATGCGCGACACGCTGCTTTGCTACAACACCACCCAGCTCGAGCCGCTCTACTTCCGCAAGGGAGCACGCGAGGGCAAGCGATACACCGTAGACGAGGCATCGTTCTCATACCCCAACAACAAGGTGCACATAAAGCAGCACCGACTGCGCCACAACGGGGAGAACGTCTACAAGGAATGGACACGCAGCGAGTGCACATACGACATGCTAAGCATCTTCCTCCGCGCACGCTCGTTCAACCCCGAGGGCTGGAAGAAGGGAACACGCGTCAACTTCCCCATAACCGACGGCACACAAATAACACCCGCCGTGCTCGAATACAAGGGCAAGACAACGGTCAAGGCCGACAACGGCGTGAAATACCGCTGCCTGCAACTGTCGTACATGGAAAAGGATAAGGGAAAATACAAGGAGATTGTGAGGTTCTTCGTCACCGACGACTCCAACCACGTTCCCGTAAGGCTCGACATGTCGCTCAAGTTTGGTGCAGCCAAGGCCTTCCTTGTCGGTACAAAGGGAGTGAAGAGCAAGATGACATCGGTCGTTCATTAAATGAATGACGGTAGGCAATGGACAACTGACTATTAACAATCCTCAATTTTTTTAAAAAGTTATGCTGCCAAAGTTCAAGTCTTTTATCCTCATAGCTTTCTCCATAGCGCTTCTCTCTTCCTGCTCATTCAACATAGGCAGGAAAGAGAGCAATGCAAAGGCTCCGCGCCGATTCACCAACGAAGTGCTGCTCGGCTACACACCCGTCAAGGACCAGGGCCGAAGCCCGCTGTGCTGGGCCTACTCCATGCTCGCGACAATAGAGACCGAGCATATAATGATGGGCGACTCGGTTAACCTGTCCATCGACTATGTGGCGCGCAAGCTGCTTGCCGAACAGGCGCGTTGCCACTTCCTATCGCGCGGATACGACCGCGTGACAATGCGCGGGACGATGCCGCTGCTGCTGAGGCTCATCGGAGAGTATGGCGCCATGCCATACGACTCGTACAACGCCCCTCACCTCAACTACAACGCCCTCGCCAAACGCATGGTGCTGCTGTCCAACACGTCAAACGACATGAGTCAGCTCGCACAACGGGCAGAAAAACTGTTCGACGACCGCATAGGAGCCCTTCCGCTACACGTCTACATGCTCGGAGCCGAATACACTCCTGAGGAATTCGCACACAGCGTGTGCATGCGCGGAGAATACATGGCTATGACAAGCTTCACGCACCATCCGTTCGACGAGTCGTTCGTGCTGGAGGTGCCCGACAACTACAGCGACGAGCTGTTCTACAACGTGCCAATAGACATCATGATGAAGCGCATTGAGAACTCAATACGGCAGGGACACCCCGTATGCTGGGAAGGCGACACAACGGAGCATGGCTTCTCCTTCGCCAACGGAGTGGCAGAACTGGCAAAGGAAGTGCCATGCACACAGCAAGAGCGGCAGAAGGCGTTCGAGACGCGGCGCACCACCGACGACCACTGCATGGCACTCATCGGTATCGCCCACGACAACCACGGCCGTCGCTACTACATAGCCAAAAACTCATGGGGCACAGACAATCCCTACAGAGGACTTATGTACCTATCCGAAAACTACGTCAGGCTCAAGACTATCGCCATAGTGGTAAAAAACTTAAGATGAGTACCCATTTAGGGGCTCGTAATGAACACTGCCCCTCATTTTAACTCATTTTAAGTTAAAATTATAACATCGGATAAATATATTTCTTAATTTTGCAACATCCAAATAACGGATAATACAAACAAACTAAAAACAAATCAAAACGTCAATTCTGACTAAACCTTATTATAAACAACAATCCTAAAAGCAATGAAGAAGAATAGTTTCTATGTACACTCCCTTAGGAGAGTATGCTTGACGGGTGCACTTGTGTTGTCGGCTGCCGCAGCCAGCGCACAGAGTACTGTGGTCAAAGGTACTGTAAAGGATGCAACTGGAGAACCTGTGATTGGTGCTTCCATCAAGGTACAGGGCGACTCTAAGAATGGTGCCGTAACCGATATCGACGGCAACTACACAATCACGGTTCCTTCACCAAAGTCAAGAATCGAGGTATCTTACCTCGGATCGAAGACAGAGGTAGTTTCTGTAGAGGGAAAGAACGTCATCAACGTCACTCTACAGGATGAAAGCCAAGCCATCGACGAGGTTGTGGTGACTGCACTCGGCATCAAGCGCCAGGCACGCTCACTCGGTTATTCTACAACAAAGGTGGGCGGCGACGAGTTCACACTCGCACGTGACCCGAACGTGGGTAACGCCCTCTCGGGCAAGATTGCCGGTGTGTCTGTAGCTGGCAATGGTACAGGCTCAATGGGTTCATCGCGTGTAATTATCCGTGGTAACGCTTCTATCTCAGGCAACAACCAGCCTCTCTACGTAGTGGACGGTGTACCTATGGACAACACCAACCAGGGCTCTGCAGGACAGTGGGGCGGCTCGGACATGGGCGATGGTCTTTCAAATATCAACGCCGACGATATTGAGAGCATCCAGGTGCTTAAGGGTGCTGCTGCATCTGCACTCTACGGCTTCCGTGGTGGTAACGGTGCCATCCTCATCACCACAAAGAGCGGACAGAAGGGCAAGCCCGTTTCTATCGAAGTTAACGAGAACCTCACGTTCAACTCAATATACGACTACCGCGACTTCCAGAAGGAATTCGGTCTCGGCACTGAAGGCAACAAGCCGACATCTGCTACCGATGCACAGAAGGGCGAGTCAAGCTCATGGGGTGGCTACCTCGACGGCAGCGATGCTGTGAACTTCAAGGGTGATACATACAAATATTCTTACCGCGACATCTGGAAGCAGTTCTACAAGACAGGCTACACAACCAACACCTCAGTTGCCATTTCTGGCTCAAGCAAGGAAGTGACCTATCGTTTCGGTGCCTCATACAACAAGGAGAAGAGCATCCTGCCAAACTCAGGCAACCGCCAGTTGGGCTTGAACATGAACACCACATACCAGATTCTCAAGAACCTCTCAGCCACCGTCACAGCCAACTACACATACGACCGCTCTAACGGCCGCTCTAATCTGTCCGACGGCAACGGCAACACCAATGCCTCGTTGCTCTATCGCGGCAACTCTTTCGACATGAACTGGTTGAAGGGCACTTCTGCTGGTTGGGGAACAAACGAGGATGGCTCCGAGATGATCGGCGGTACAAACGTTTACTTCAACAACCCATACTGGCTGCAGTACCGCAAGACCAACAATCTGAACCGTAACCGACTGATTGGTTCAATCACATTGAAGTACGACATCACCGACTGGCTGTACATCCAGGGAGCCATCCAGCACGATGGCTACAATCTTGAGTACAAGCAGGTTCAGCCTATAGGCGCCGCTGCCGACCCTAAGGGTTGGATGACAGAATACGAGAAGAACTTCGCCGAGAACAACTACAACTTCCTCATCGGTTTCAACAAGGAATTCGGCGACTTCAGTGTAGGCGCTACATTCGGCGGCAACAAGATGTTCAACGAGTACAAGATCTACCAGACAACCGACGGCGGACGCCCATTCACAGTGCCAGGATTCTGGTCGGTAAACAACATCACCGCATCTGGACAAAACCCGAAGAAGCAACTCGTGCACTATCAGGTGAACTCGTTCTACGGCACAGTAGACCTCGGCTGGCGCAACCAGTTGTTCTTGAACCTCACAGGACGCAACGACTGGTTCTCAACCCTGTCTCCCGACAACAACAGCTACTTCTATCCGTCGGCTACATTGTCATGGGTATTCACCGACTCATTCCGCGAGTCTATGCCTAAATGGTTCGACTTCGGTAAGGTGCGTGCCGGCTATGCCTTCGCATCCAATGGTACATCTGCCTACCAGAACCTCTTGCTCTACCAGCTCCGCAACTATACCGTGAACGGTGTACAGACAGCTACGCAGAACAACGGCAACACATATCCTAACGAGAGCCTCAAGCCTATCAAGATTACGGAGTTCGAAGCAGGTCTTAACCTCGCGTTCCTCCAGAACCGATTGACATTTGATATGGCTTACTACCGGAAGACGACAACCGATGATATCCTCTCTGTCTCAACATCTTCAGCATCAGGATACTCTGCAATGAAGGCCAACATGGGTGAGATACAGAATACCGGTTTCGAGTTCATGGTTGACGCTTATCCTGTGCGCAACAAGAACTTCTCATGGAACACAACCCTTAACTTCGCCTACAACGACTCCAAGGTGAAGAAACTCAGCACCGGCACCGACCGCATCACTGTCGATGGCGGCCAGTCGCGCAACGGTGATGCCACCATCTATCAGATTGTGGGCGAGCCGTTCGCTGAAATCGTGGGCTACCGCTACAAGCGTGACGCCAACGGCAACCTGCTCCTCAAGAAGGGTCTGCCACAGCATTCGGAAAGCAAGGACGTTCTCGGCAACGCTGTATACAAGTGGACAGGCGGATGGCGCAACAACTTCACATACAAAGGCTTCAACCTCGGATTCTTGATTGACTTCAAGTTCGGTGCCAAGCTCTTCTCAGGTACGAACCACCAGCTCTACCAGAACGGTATGCACAAGAACACCCTTCTTGGACGTACAAAGGACAACCCTGCTGGCGACATCTGCATGGCAGGCATCGATGAGGAGACAGGTCAGGCAAACACCACACACGTAACCTCTTACGACTACTTCAAGGCTATCGCCAGCGAGAACATCGCTGAGGAGTTCGTGTACAGTGCTGACTTCATCAAGCTCCGTGAGTTGTCATTTGGCTACACATTCCCGGCAAGCATGCTCTCTAAGACAGGCTTCATCAAGGGACTCAGCCTCTCGCTCGTTGCACGTAACCTCTGGACTATTATGAAGCATACTCCAAACATCGATCCGGAGTCGTGCATCAACAACACCAACGCCCAGGGTCTTGAGCTCAACGGCTATCCAGCAAGCCGCAACATCGGTTTCAACGTAAATGTTAAGTTCTAAAAAACTTTTAAAAGACACAACAATGAAAATCTATAGTATATTGTTAGCATCTGCTCTCACATTGGGTGTGACAAGTTGCGGCGATTTCGGCGACCTCAACAACAACCCCGAGAGTATCAATAAGGGCAACGTTCCTTACGAAATGCTTTTCACCAACGCAGAGCATCAGGCTCTCGGTTCCGACTGGGACCAGTGGCGTACTGGCTGCATCTATTCTTCACAGTTCATGCAGCAACTCGTTTCCATCAACTGGTGGGACAGCTATGGCCGCTACCAGTGGAGCGACGGCTACTCGGCTTCCTACTGGGGCATCTACGACAGTGACCGCGGCGCGCTCCGCGATGTCACAACCGTATACGACAAGTGGCAGAATGAGGAGGGCCTGGAGATTGACTGGAACATAGCACGCATAATGCGCGTCTATGCCTTCAGCAAGATGACCGACCTCTACGGCGACATACCTTATACCCAGGGAGGCCGCCCGGCAGAATACTCTTACCCGAAGTATGACACTCAGGAGTCTATATACAAGAGCATGCTTCAGGAGCTTGACGAGGCTCAGGCCAACCTCACAAGCGGAACTGCAAAGATGAAGACCGCCGACATCTACTTCAACGGTGATGCCGCCAAGTGGAAGAAGTTTGCAAACGGACTCATGCTCCGTCTCGCTATGCGAATGGCCGACGTTGACAAGACGACCGCAACCACTTACGTGAAGAAGGCTGTCGCAAACGGCCTGCTCGCAAGCAACGACGACAACGTGCTCCTCAAGCATTCTGCTGACGCTCCCACGACAAACGACTCTTGTGAGCCGTTCGCAAAGATTATTGCACATGAGGACCGCGAGTTCTTCCTTTCCGACTTCTTCGTGAACATGCTCAAGAACACCAACGACCCGCGTCTGTCGCTCATCGCTACCGTCGCTCCTTATGCAAGCAGCGGTCAGTACACCGACATCCAGAAAAATACCAGCGGCACATGGACTGCCAACGACTATGGCGACATGTCATTCGACGCACAGCAGGGCATGCTCCAGGGTGGCTACAGTGACGGTCCTAACAGCCAGTACTTCATCGGCAAGAGCCCGGAGGCACAGGTAGAGGGCTCTATCTGGTCGAAGTTTAATGACGAGACTTGGCGCTCCGACTATGCCAAGCATTTCTCATCACCGAACCGCTGCACATATGCCGACCCGACAACTCCTACTTTCATCCTCACATATGCACAGCAGGAGCTTCTACTCGCAGAGGCTGTGGTTCGCGGCATGATTAACGGTGACGCAAAGACATACTATGAGGCTGGCGTTAAGGCTGCCTTCGAGCAGTTTACGCAGTTCCGCAACGGTGCGGCTGCCATCAAGGTGGTGACCGACAAGTACGGCTCACTCGCAGAGGCTGCCAGCAAATACCTCGAGGCTAATCCTTATGATGCCAGCAAGGCACTTGAGCAGATTAACACACAGTACTACATCAACTCATTCGGTGATGAGTATGAGGTATTCTCCAACTGGCGCCGCTCCGACTTCCCGAAGCTCACACCTAACGTGAATGCCGCCAAGGACGGTCAGTGCGCAACAAACGGAGGCTCTATCCCACGCCGTTTCCGCTACCCGGTATCTGAGGGTCAGGTCAACTCAACCAACTACAACGAGGCTGTAGGACGCCTTTCAGGTGGCGACCGCTTCGATTCTCGCGTTTGGTGGGATGTCACAGAAAAAGGCAAATAAGTTTATATAGAATTTCTACGATAAAGCGAAGCTCCCGGTCACGGAGCTTCGCTTTTTTTTAATACGCTATACATGACTCACCGAAGAAGACACAACACAGTTGGGCTAATGCGAAAAAAGGCTACAGCACGCATTTGTGTGCCGTAGCCTTTTATAAAATATGGTTTTAACTAAAAAAGCTTTCCTGCTACAAGCATGGAAATCCAGCCTTACTTGATGGCGTCTGCCAAAGCTGCGCCAGCCTTGAACTTAGCCACCTTCTTTGCAGCAATTGTTATCTTCTCCTTTGTAGCCGGGTTGATACCCTCACGAGCCGGACGCTCGTTAACACTGAATGTGCCGAAGCCGATGAGCTGCACTGTGTCGCCCTCAACGAGAGCGTTCTTGATAGCCTCAACGGTTGCCTCAAGAGCCTTCTTTGCACTTTCCTTGCTGAGATCAGCACCAACAGCTATCTTCTCGATCAATTCTGTCTTGTTCATAATTCTTTAATGTATTATTGTTTATAATTTCTTGCATCATACAAATGCGGAAAACACTGAAAATAGTGATAATCACACGCTTATCCACATTCCAAACACAAATTTATTATATTCCACTGACAAATCAAACAAAAAACAGAAAAAAGTTCATAAAAACCCGAAAAAAAAGCCCCAGCCATGCCTTTTTATGCGCTATGACGGGATTTTTTCGTACTTTTGCATCCCAACAAGAAAGTTATACTATATATGCAAAACATTCCTACAGTTACACGCAATCTGCTTGTCATCAACGTCATTGTGTATCTCCTTACCGAGATGCTCGCCAGAACAGGCATCGTTGACCTCAACAGCATACTCGGACTCCACTTCTTCCTCGCCCCCGACTTCCATGTCTACCAGCTCTTCACATACATGTTTGCCCATGGTGGACTGAGCCACATCTTCTTCAACATGTTTGCCCTGTGGATGTTCGGACGCATTGTCGAGACGACATGGGGAGCGCGCAAGTTTCTCGTCTACTATCTTGTGTGCGGCATCGGCGCCGGACTGTTTCAGGAGCTCGCGCAGTTTGGCGAGTTCTATATGCTTGCCAGCAATGTGCCGGCCTATCATTTCGGCAACCTGCTTGAGATAGCAAGCCTTCCCTACAACGCCAACCTGCTGAACCTCTGGACCACGGTGGGTGCGTCTGGAGCCATCTACGGCATCCTGCTCGCCTTCGGCATGCTCTATCCCGAGGAACGCCTGTTCATCTTTCCGTTGCCGGTACCTATAAAAGCCAAGTGGTTTGTCGTCGGCTATGCAGCCATCGAGCTGTTCCTGGCCTTCTCAACAACCAACGACGGCGTGGCACACCTCGCCCACCTCGGAGGCATGGTGTTCGGACTGTTCCTCATACGCTACTGGCGCCGCCATCCCGACATCAGCTACAACCGGACAGGAGGACGCTCGTTCTTCGACTCGCTGCGCTCGCAGTGGGAACAGCGCACGCACCGCTCGGCAGGCTCCTTCGGCTCCGGCTCGTCAAACAGAAACACCTCCGGGACAACCACGGCAAGCCGAGAGACCGACTGGCAGTACAACGCGCGCCGCAAGGCGGAGCAAGAGGAGGTAGACCGCATCCTCGACAAGATACGCCGCTCCGGCTACGACAGCCTCACACGCGAGGAGAAGCAGCGGCTCTTTGACAACAGCAGACGATAACTACATTAGATGAAAGACTTCACTATACGACTCATAGCCGGGGCAAACATAGCAACCATCATCGCCATGCTCGCCGTAGGCTACAGCGACCACATCAATCCCGCCAGTCACCCGTTGCTTGCCAACGTGGGACTGGTTTTTCCCGTTTTTCTGCTCCTAAACCTGGGGTTCCTCGCCTTCTGGCTCTGCGTCAAGAAGACCATGGCGCTGATACCCATAGCCGGGCTCATAATCGGTTTTGTGCCTATACGCATATACACGCCACTCAACGTGCGTGCCGACGCGCCTGAAGGCTCCATAAAGGTGATGCAATACAACGTCTTCAGCTTCTCCACATGGAACGACACCTCCGAGCCAAGCGAGATTCTCAGCTTCATCAAGCGCGAGGCGCCCGACATCTTATGCATGGAGGAAGCCTACGCAGGTGTAGAAAAACAGCCAATCATCGACTCAACGCTCGCCGTCACGCTGCCGCACAAAGCCACAGCCAACAACAATTCCATAGCCGTCTACTCACGCTATCCAATAGTAGGACAAGAATCCATCGACTACTACTCTGCCAACCACAACACATCCGAGGCTTTCTTCCTGCTCACCGGCAAGAACGACACCACCATCGTCATAGCCAACCACCTTGAGATAACAGGCATCTCGCTCGAGCAAAGGGCACAGTTCAAGGCCATGCTCAAAGGAGAACTGAAAAAGGACTCCGCCGAGAAGGAGTCGAGAGCACTGTGGCGAAGCCTCGCCGAGGCGGCACAAGTGCGCGCACCGCAAGCCGACGCCGTGGCAACCTACATAAGCCGCCACAAGGGACAAAGCATCATCCTCATGGGCGACTTCAACGACTCGCCCATCTCCTACGTGCGCCGGCGCATAGCCCAGGAACTCACCGACTGCTATGTGGCCTCCGCCAACGGCCCCGGTATCAGCTACCACTACAACGGATTCTACGTGCGCATCGATAACATCATGTGCTCCGACCAGTGGATGCCATACGACTGCCACGTCGACAACACCATCAAGGCATCCGACCACTACCCCATCGTCTGTCTGCTAAAGCGACGGGGAGAGTAGCATCAAGAGATACTGCATTATGACGCATGCGCGTGCTTTGCCACATACAAATGACAAAACGCGCACATAAGCAAGTATTTGCAATTATTTAACATAAAAAAGATTGCGGCAAGGCAAATTTTGTACAAGAGAAACATTGCAGTATAGAAGTTTTTTAATAACTTTGCCTCATATTTAAGAAAAATCTCTAATTGGGAAATTTTAAAAAATACATTCCCTTGTAACAGACTCAATAGAACTCTGACTAAGTTCTATTGAGTCTGTCATAAATTTATCACACTATTCCATAACCAAAACAACATACAGTCAGAATACATATGAACAATTAGACCAAAATCAGTTTGGAGAATATTTCCACATGAATTTTGGTTGGTATAATGGGTTACACAACGGCTGGTATAGAGAAAACTCATACATTCCGTCAGCAGAAAAATCCTATCAATTCGAGCACAAAATATTAACCATAAAAAAATAACACTTATGAACAGACTATTCCTCTCAATTTGTCTCTTGTTAGCTGCCTTGTTCACTAATGCACAAACAACAACACTATGGTATGGAGTAAACTATGGAAACGAGACAAACAACAGATACAACAATAGCAAAGAATGGCGATTTGCCAACTTTGGAATTGACTACACATCTCCCATAAACAAAACCTTCGACTGGACTGCGGGATTAGGCTACAACACAAAGGGTGGCTCACTGCGTGCAAACTACATTCAGGCAGAGGGCAATGTGGGCTATAATTTCATCAAGACTGACGCATTTGCTATGAAAATATTGACAGGACCATTCATTGCCGTAAAGGTCAACAGCGATTACGAAGCCGACTACGCCCCCGACCAGGAAATAGTCCCCAGCGGCAAAGGCGGCTACAACACGTTCTCGTGCGGTTGGCAAGCAGGCTTAGGCATCTCTTACAAAATTATATCGTTAAAAATCGGCTATGAACATGCCTTCACCAATATAGAAAGCGAAGTGGACCGCTCACACAAGACATTCGAGTGGTTTGCACGCATAGGAATCAGATTATGACGCATGCGCGTGCTTTGCCACATACAAATGACAAAACGCGCACATATGCAAGTATTTGCAATTATTTAACATAAAAAAGATTGCGGCAAGGCAAATTTTGTACAAGAGAAACATTGCAGTATAGAAGTTTTTTAATAACTTTGCGGTTGTAAAAGGACAATAAAGAACAATGAAAGTCGCCGCGACAGAAACAACGGCCCCAACTAGGCAAGAGTGGAGCGCGGCCTACGGAAGTTGATTCAATTAATTCACAATTCTAAATATTTTAATAAAAATGGCAAAGTTTGATAAGTCAGTTTTAGAGAAGTACGGAATTACTGGTACTACCGAAGTGCTCTACAATCCGTCTTACGAAGTATTGTTCAACGAAGAGACCAAGGAAGGTCTTGAGGGTTTCGAGAAGGGTCAGGAGACTGAGCTCGGCGCCGTAAACGTGATGACAGGTATCTACACCGGCCGTTCACCTAAGGACAAGTTCATCGTTGACGACGAGACATCTCACGACACTGTATGGTGGGACAGCGAGGAATATCACAACGACAACCACCGCGCCACAAAGGAAGCTTGGGCTGCCGTTAAGGAAATCGCAAAGAAGGAGCTCTCAAACAAGAAGCTGTTCGTAGTTGACGGTTTCTGCGGAACTCACAAAGATACACGTATGAAGGTTCGTTTCATCGTTGAGGTTGCTTGGCAGGCTCACTTTGTAACAAACATGTTCATCCGTCCTCAGAACGAAGCAGAGTTCGATCAGGAGCCTGACTTCATCGTTTACAACGCCTCTAAGGCCAAGGTTGAGAACTGGAAGGAACTCGGTCTTCACTCAGAGACAGCCGTTGTATTCAACGTTACATCTAAGGAGCAGGTTATCATCAACACATGGTATGGTGGCGAGATGAAGAAGGGTATGTTCTCTATGATGAACTACTTCCTCCCGCTCAAGGGCATGGCTTCTATGCACTGCTCTGCCAACACCGACATGAACGGTGAGAACACAGCTATCTTCTTCGGCCTCTCTGGTACAGGTAAGACTACATTGTCTACCGACCCGAAGCGTAAGCTCATCGGCGACGACGAGCACGGATGGGACGACGAGGGCGTGTTCAACTTCGAGGGTGGCTGCTACGCCAAGGTTATCAACCTCGACAAGGAGTCTGAGCCGGACATCTACGGTGCCATCACACGCGACGCTCTCCTCGAGAACGTGACTGTTGACGCTCAGGGCAAGATTGACTTCGCCGACAAGTCAGTTACCGAGAACACTCGTGTATCTTATCCTATCTACCACATCAAGAACATCCAGCGTCCTTTCTCACAGGGTCCAGCCGCAAAGCAGGTCATCTTCCTGTCAGCCGACGCATTCGGCGTTCTTCCTCCAGTATCTATCCTCAACGCAGAGCAGACTAAGTACTACTTCCTCTCTGGCTTCACAGCCAAGTTGGCAGGTACAGAGCGCGGCATCACAGAGCCGACTCCTACATTCTCTGCTTGCTTCGGTCAGGCATTCCTCGAGTTGCACCCGACAAAGTATGCTGAGGAGCTCGTTAAGAAGATGCAGAAGAGCGGTGCCAAGGCATATCTCGTGAACACTGGTTGGAACGGTACAGGCAAGCGTATCTCTATCCGCGACACTCGTGGCATCATCGACGCTATCCTCGACCACTCAATCGACGCAGCTCCTACAAAGGAGATTCCTTTCTTCAACTTCGTTGTTCCTACACAGCTCGAAGGTGTTGATCCTAACATCCTCGACCCGCGCGACACTTACGCTGACGCTGCTCAGTGGGAGGAGAAGGCAAAGGATCTCGCTGCCCGTTTCATCAAGAACTTCAAGAAGTACGAGACAAACGAGGCTGGCAAGGCTCTCGTTGCTGCTGGTCCTCAGCTCTAATCGAGTACTTACGACAGATTACTATAAAGAAGGTCTGTTTCCCCAAAAGGGAGACAGACCTTTTTTTATCCATCATTTACAGCTACATCCTTCTACTAACAAAACAAGGAAAAATACAACAAGTCTTTATATGATAAACAAGAAGATTCTTTTGGCATCCATCAGCCTTGTATGCATTCCTGCCGCTCTCTCCGCAAAACGCGCCAAGGCACAGAAGGCTGACACCTCACGCCCTAACATCCTTTTCATTCTCTGTGACGACATGGGCTATGGCGACCTCGCATGCTATGGCCAGCCGTTCATCTCCACACCTAACATCGACCGCATGGCACACGAGGGCATGCGCTTCACGCAGGCTTATGCCGGCTCGCCAGTCTCCGCGCCGTCACGTGCCTCAATCATGACCGGGCAGCACTCGGGACACACGCATGTGCGTGGCAACAAGGAATACTGGTCCTACGACAACACCGTGAAGTACGGCGACAACACCGACTTTGCCGTCGTCGGACAGGAGCCTTACGACCCGGCACATAAGATTCTTCCGGAGATGCTCAAGGACCGCGGCTACACCACCGGCTTGTTCGGCAAGTGGGCAGGTGGCTACGAAGGGTCGGCGTCAACGCCCGACAAGCGCGGCATAGACGAGTTCTACGGCTATATATGCCAGTTTCAGGCCCACCTATACTATCCCAACTTCCTTAACCGCTTCTCACGCTCCATGGGCGACACAGCGGTTGTGCGCGAGGTGCTGGACGACAATATCAAGTATCCGATGTTCGGACGCGACTATTTCAAGCGCACCCAGTACTCTGCCCGCATCATCCACGAGAAGGCGCTGCAATGGATTGACAAGCAGGACACGCGGCACCCCTTCGTAGGTTTCCTGACATACACCCTGCCACATGCCGAACTCGCGCAGCCCGACGACCAGATACTTAACGACTACAAGAAGAAATTCTTCACAGACAAAACATGGGGAGGCCAGGAGGGCTCGCGCTACAACGCCGTGGAGCACACCCATGCCCAATTCGCCGGAATGATAACGCGCCTCGACACATACGTGGGCGAGATAATGAAAAAACTGAAGGACAAGGGACTTGACAAGAACACCATCGTCATATTCACCTCCGACAACGGTCCTCATGAGGAAGGCGGAGCCGACCCCGAGTTCTTCGGACGCGACGGCAAACTGCGCGGCCTTAAACGCCAATGCTACGAGGGAGGCATACGCATCCCGTTCATAGCGTGGTGGCCGGGACATGTCAAGGCGGGCGAGGTGAGCGACCTGCCGTTTGCCTTCTACGACCTCATGCCCACATTCTGCGACCTCACCGGAATAAAGAACTTCCGCAAACGCTACACCAACCGCTCGCTCCCGGGCGACGGCTTCGACGGCATATCCATAGCCCCGACACTGCTCGGCGACAGCACAGCGCAACAAAGGCACGACCATCTGTACTGGGAATTTCACGAGACCGACCAGATTGGCGTGCGCCGCGGCGACTGGAAACTCATAGTCGTTGAGGGTAAGCCGCGCCTCTACAACCTTGCCGACGACCTGCACGAAGACCACGACATTGCCAACGAGCACCCCGACATTGTCAAGGAGCTCGTTGACGTGATAAAGAAGGAGCACACGGACAATCCGATGTTCAAGGTGACACTGCCATATTGAAGCAACTGTTTTCCAGACAGCCATCTGTCTCTGATGCAAATTGTTGTTAAAGACACCCTTATCAAAGAAAAAAAACAAGTAATTTCTTCCATACGTTGATTTTTATATCTATATTTGCATATTATTATAACATTGTTCTAAAATATGGAGATACTTATTGAAGGTTTTGACGACAACGTCAAACTCTTGTCTACTGACGAAATGGACGGTATCATAGGAGGAGACGTTGACTGCAAAAAGAAATTCATTGAAGGCCATGTGGAATGCCATAGGCGATACACAGAAAAAGATGGTCTGTTCTCTTGCAGTAAGAATTTCAGATGGAAAGAATGAGCTCAGGCTCAAAAAGTAACTAACAAAAAAACAGGATTATGAAAGGAAACTTAGAAATTTTAAACTCTGGTTTCACAGACACTCTTAATGTCTTATCTGATGGAGAATTGGACGAGATAACAGGTGGAGATTTTGAATGTAAAAAGAACTTCAGCTATAAAGGGAGTTCTTTGGAATGTGGCTGCGGATACACCACATCGCTTGATCCAACAAAGCCTGTACCAGGTGTAAACACAAGTACAGGAACTGTAATAGGGACTGTGACCGGAACTGTGTCTGGCGAAGTGAAAGGTAATAATTAGAACATGACATTTGCTGATGGTGATACTATCAAGATTTAATGTAGTCAAGACAACAGGAGCTGACACATGGGTATTTAATACTCTTACTTCTGCTTTTGTTAAATTGTCTACTGATATTTGGAATTCCTTGTCTTCAATTGAAGACAAGGAATTGCTGGATGTACTTGCAAGACAAGGAATCATTGTGAAAGATTCGAACACAGAACTGAACGAGTACCAATACATTTTCTACAAAAAATTGTTTGACAACAAGAATCTTGCTGTCACGATTGCTCCTACCATGCAATGTAATTTCGGGTGTCCTTATTGCTTTGAAGGAGACCATAAGACGATGCCGAAAATGTCGGAGCCAGTAACTGCCGCTCTTGAAGAATATCTGATAAAGCAAAGCGAGACGAAAGACATCAGCATAAACTGGTTTGGCGGAGAGCCTTTGCTGGCTTTTGATGTCATCTGCAAGATATGCGACAGTCTTGAATCAAATGGTGTTGACTTTGTGTCAAGCATGGTTACAAACGGCAGTTTGCTGAGCATTGAAAAGATAAAAAAGTTGGAGAAACTGAGGCTAAACCATCTTCAGATTACCCTTGACGGTGTTGCAGAAAAGCATGACAGCCGAAGATTTTACAAGGGAGGCTTTCCTTCTTTTGACACCATCATAGCCAATATCGGCAACCTTCTGGACAACACGGCACTGTCCATTGTCATCCAGGTCGGTGTTGACAATACCAATCCGCAAGCTTATGAGGAAGTGTACGAATTTATAGACAAACGCTTTCCTGACACCATTCCCTCCGGCCGCATAATCATTGGATGCAACAATATACAAGACCGTACCGGATTTGACTGCACTGGAAACTGCATGACAGACAGCCAACTATATAACCGACGCATAACGGCGATAGAACAAGGTTCTTATCCTGAGCTAATGGGCAAATTACCGGGTCATAGTCTGCCGTGCATGTACCGCCGCACTAACCAGCCAGCCATTGACCCCGAGGGCAACATCTACCATTGTCTTGAGCATCTTGGAAATCCATGTTTCCGTGTCGGCAATATATGTGATGGAACAATGTCGTTCTCCAGAATTGCAGACATGGCATTTATGGGCAATCCTTTTGACGATGAAGAATGCCGCCACTGCAATGTGTTGCCTGTCTGCGGCGGTGGCTGTCCGCAAGACATCCAGCGTTGTGCAGACCACAAACACAAGACATATTGCTCCTCACACAAACATTATCTTGCCGACATGCTGCCTTATTTGTACAAACGTTTCGTATCTTGCAAATAGTCCTTCTATCATATACCAGCAATAGATATTCTTAAATTTTAAACATGCTATGTTTCACACCTATAGGCAATATGACGCGTGCGACTGTGGTGTGGCATGCCTGCGCATGATAGCCCGTCATCATGGCAAGAAATACACGGCTAAGGAATTGTCAGACATTTGCCATCCCACACGCAACGGAGTGTCTCTTCTTGACCTTAGCGAGGCAGCACAGAAAATAGGGCTGCATGCCGTCGGAGCACGACTCTCCGAGAAGGAACTTATAGAGAAAGCCCCACTTCCATGCATACTACATTGGAACCAACACCATTTCGTGGTTTGCTATAAAATAAACTACCACAACGGTCAGCCGAGATTCCACATTGCCGACCCTGCAAGCAAATCCCTTGTCTACAAGGAAAGCGAATTTACCGATTGCTGGGCAAACAAAGGCGCAGAGGGCCACGTTGGGGTAGCTTTACTGCTTGAGCCTACAGACAGGTTTTACAAGTTGCACCCTAAATCCGATAATGGCGTTTCAGGCTTTAGGCTTATCAGAGGGTACTTCACAGCCCACAGCCGTTCCTTGTCACATGTCCTGCTTGCCATGTCTATAGTTAGCGTTCTACAACTGGCGACCCCATATCTTACACAAAGAATGGTAGACACTGGAATTGGCAAGCACGACATTGGAGTTGTAAGACTCATATTCATAGCCCAACTCACTGTCATTGTATCGTCTGTTGCTGTAGGCATGATAAGGAATTGGCTGACCCTTTACATAAATACCCGTATCAATATCTCCTTGGTGTCCGACTTCTTGAGAAAGATGATGTGTATGCCGCTCCATTTCTTTGATACGAAACTTGTTGGAGACCTTACACAGCGCATGCGCGACAATGACCGCATAGAGTCCTTCCTCACCGGCTCTTCTGTAGAGACACTTTTCTCGGCTATCAATTTCATCGTGCTGGTTTTCGTGCTGGTGTCGTATGATATATACCTGTTCCTCATATTCATCATCGGAAATACCGCATATATAGCATGGACACAATTTCTGATGTCAAAGCGCAGAAGCCTGGATTTGAAGAGGTTCAACCAATTGGCTGATGAGCAGGACACCGTATTGCAGATTATACATGGCATACGTGACATAAAGCTTTTCAACTGTGAGCGGCAGAAGCTATGGGAATGGGAGAGGTTGCAAGCCAAGATTTTCAACACAAAGTCAAGCACATTGGCTATAGCGCAACTGCAGCAGTTCGGAGCATTGCTCTTTAGCCAATCCACTTCACTGATAATATCATATATGGCAGCATGCAAGGTTGTGGAAGGCAGCCTTACTATTGGCGGGATGATGGCCATAGCCTACATCATAGGACAGATATCCTCACCCATCGCAAGTTTTGTTGATTTCATGTGCTCCCTACAATATGCGCGGCTGAGCCTTGACAGACTCAGCGAGCTGCATGACAGTAACGACGAGTTTAGTGACACCACAACATGTGCCGACATTGACAAGCAATATGGCATCAACGTCAAGTTCGACCATGTATGGTTCAGCTATAAGGGGACTAACCGCAACCATGTTTTAAAAGACATTAGTTTCACTATACCGCCAGGCAAGGTCACTGCCGTTGTAGGTGAAAGCGGTTGTGGCAAGACCACACTGATGAAGCTGATTCTTGGCTTTTACAGCCCGACAGCGGGTAATATATATGTCGGAGACACTCCTCTCAAGAATATTGAAGTACACAAGTGGCGCGATATAGCTGGTTGTGTTCTTCAGGACGGCTACGTGTTCTCAACCGACATAGCCCATAACATAGCTCTTGGTGACGACCGCATAGACAAAGACCGCCTTTTGGCAGCGACCCGAACAGCCTGCATCGACGAGTTCATCAACTCTATCCCGTCCAAGTATGCCACCAAGATAGGCATGGATGGCTGCGGTCTGAGCCAGGGTCAGAAACAGAGGCTGCTTATAGCAAGAGCCGTATACAAGTCACCGGAAATTCTCGTGCTTGATGAGGCAACAAATGCCCTTGACTCAAAAACAGAAAAGAAGCTTATGTGCAACCTGCAGACTTTCTACAAAGGCAGGACTGTCGTTGTGGCAGCCCATAGACTAAGCACTATAAAAAATGCCGACAACATAATAGTCGTGTCCAATGGCCGGATTGCGGAGCAGGGCACCCACAGGCAGCTGATAAAGAAGCATGGTGAATATTTCAATCTTGTGCATAACCAAATAGACAGTATCGAGAATGGAGAAGGATGAGAAGGACAGCAATTGGGGGCATGCCCCAGAACTGTATGACATGATGCACAGCAGGCCAAGGGGCATTGTCAAGTGGGCGGTACCTGTCATGCTTGTTGTGGCGGCTATTGCTGGGGCTGTGTTTCTGTACGTGTATCTCACGCTAAGTGGCAACATGAGCGTATGGCATCCTTGCCATACCCACGAAACCGAATGTAAGATGTTTGCATAGGTAGGGCAAGGAGCCACTTATAAAAAAAAATGGAAAAGCCACTTGATTAGTGCTGTTTCATGCGGTCTTCCTCAATGAAGCGCAGCAGATGCTCCACTGCCTCGCTTTCAGGGATGGCCTTCTCCGCGCACATCTTCTGCTTATAGAGCGATATCTTGCCTGGCCCGGCACCGACATACCCGTAGTCGGCGTCCGCCATCTCGCCCGGCCCGTTGACAATGCATCCCATGATGCCAATCTTAAGGCCCTTCATGTGGGCTGTGGCAGCCTTTATCCTGGCGATGGTTGAGCGCAGGTCATAGAGGGTCCTGCCGCAGCCTGGGCATGAGATATACTCCGTTTTCGAGGTACGCAGGCGTGCCGCCTGAAGAACGGCAAACGCGGTGTCGGCAATGTCACGCACCGTGATGTCGCCGTCGTTCATAAGCCATATTCCGTCCGTGAGGCCGTCAATCATGAGCGCCCCCATATCGGCTGCCGCCTCAAGCTGGAAGTCGGCCTTCTCCGAAGCCTTGTGACGGTACATCTGCGCGAAGACAACGGGATTGAAAATGCCGTTCTGCCACAACTCGTGTGTCAAGGCGCGCTGCTCGCCAAGCTTGTTCTGCTGGTTGCTCACAGCCACCACCACCACCTCGGGATGTGCCTTGAGACAAGCAAGGTATTCTTCCGACGGGGCACCGAGCTGCAAGACAAGGAACTTGACGTCTGCCTTCACACCTGTTATGAAAGGAGTGGCGTTGTACGGGAAGATTGGATAGGTGTCCTTCTCGCCGGTATAGGCGTTGAAGTCGACAACATACTTCTGTCCGTCCACGCGCTTTTCAGGCAACTTGGCACCACAGTAGATGTAGTCGGGAGTCATGTCTGGGTTGAACCCGGCTGCCCCTTTGTCCTCACCGTGGGTCTGAGAGACAATCACCACCGGAGCGTTGGAACCTCCGATGCCCCCTACGGCACGTGTCTTGCGGCGCTCGGGGCGCAACCAGTCGAAGTCGGGAGCCTCCGAGCCGGGAACAACGAGATGCCCGGCACGCTTCGTAATGTAGTCGACAAGGTGCCGTGCGACCGGAATCTCTGCCTCAGGCTCCTCGCTCAGCGACACACGTATGGTGTCCCCGATGCCGTCGGCAAGCAACGCGCCTATGCCCACGGCACTCTTTATGCGGCCGTCTTCGCCCTCGCCGGCCTCGGTCACACCGAGGTGGAGCGGATAGTGCATGTCGGCCTTGTCCATCTCGTCGACGAGCAGGCGCACCGAGCGCACCATGACAACCGTATTGGAGGCTTTTATCGATATTACTACATTATTGAAGTTTTCCTTCTTGCAGATGCGCAGAAACTCCATGCAGCTCTCCACGATGCCCTCGGGCGTGTCGCCGTAGCGCGACATGATGCGGTCGGACAGCGAACCGTGGTTTACGCCGATGCGCACGGCAGTGTGGTGTTCGCGGCATATATTGAGGAACGGCACAAATCGGTCCTCGAGCTTCTTCAGTTCCTCGGCATACTCGGCATCGGTATATTCTATTTTCTTGAACACTCGCGCCGGGTCTACATAGTTGCCGGGGTTGACACGCACCTTCTCGGCGTAGAGAGCAGCCACGTCAGCCACGTTGGCGTTGAAGTGCACGTCAGCCACGAGAGGTGTCTGGTAGCCGTCGGCACGCAGCTGCGCGTTAATGTTCTTGAGGTTCTCGGCCTCACGGCGTCCCTGGGTGGTGAGGCGGACGAGCTCGCCGCCAGCCTTGATGATGCGCTCCGCCTGAGCCACACACGCCTCAGTGTCGTTGGTGTTGGTGGTGGTCATCGACTGTATGCGTATCGGGGCGTCGCCGCCAAGCTGTATGTTGCCCACCTGCACTGGAGACGACTCGCGGCGGCGGTAGTTAAAGAGATCTATCATTTAGTTCACCTTGTATTCGTATTTCACCTCAGCCAGATCCTTGTTGGCCTTCTCAATCTTGGCGCCAAGCCCGGCCTTGTACTCTTCCATCTTCTTTGCCACATCCTCGTTGCAGAGAGCTATCATCTCGCAGGCAAGGATAGCGGCGTTCATGGCTCCGTTCACGCCTACGGTGGCAACGGGTATTCCCGGCGGCATCTGTATTATTGAGAGCATGGCATCGAGTCCGTCGAGCATGCCCTTGACAGGCACTCCGATAACGGGCAGCGGTGTGCTTGCCGCTATTACTCCAGGCAGGGCGGCAGCCATGCCTGCTGCGGCTATAATTACCTTGATGCCGCGCGCCTTTGCGCCTTTTGCGAAACTTTCCACAGCGTCCGGTGTGCGGTGTGCAGACAGGGCGTTCACTTCAAAAGGAATCTGCATGTCGTTCAGGAACTTGCAGGCCTTTTCCATAACGGGCAGGTCACTGGTACTGCCCATGATGATGCTTACTAATGGAGACATAATATATTTGATTTTTTAGTATTTAAAGTCCTAATATCACCCCATACGCCACTACCAGCCCAAGCAGGAATCCGTAGCACACCTGCCGCAGCGAGTGCTGGCGCAGTATCATGCGGCTCGACCCCACCATTCCTGCGAGCACGAGCACGAAGCAGAGCCAGCCTATAGGGTTGAATCCGAATATGACGGCAAAGGCCTGCAACGCTCCCGCCACTCCTCCGATGGCAGCCGTGTGTGTGGATATCTTCCACCACACATTGATGATGGCACACAATATCTGTATGACGAGAGCAGCCATGAGGATGTTGCTCATGAAGTGGGGGATGTTGAAGCGGTGCATCACATAGTAGCACACAAAGTAGCTCACGATGGAGAGCAGGTAAGGCACGACGCGGCGTTCCTTCTTGCCAAGCTCGATGAGCGTCCAGCCGTGGTAGTTGCGGTAGAAGTGGATGAGCAGCGTCGGCACGAGGATGGTGAAGAGATAGACAAGGCCGAGCACCGTGAGCTTGTACGCCCACGGCATCAGACTGAGATAGCTGAACGTGAAGAGAGCTATCAGACCCACCAGTGACAGATAGAACGGTGTGAACACCATGCTGAGTACGCGGGCGGCGATTATAATATTCTTTTCTTTCATTATTTTCTTTTAATAAGCCTTTATAGCCTTCTTGAGCCTTTCTAAGCCCTTTTGAATCTTACTAAGCTAAGCCTTTTTGAGCCTTTTTATGCCTTACCTTTCTATGCCTTTTTTAACCTTTAATGCATTTTACTCCCCTCTCCTACGGGGAGGGGTAAGAGCCGCCTCTGCGGCGAGGGGGGATGGGGCTTCAACTCTTCCTGAGCCTTGCAACGGGCAGTCCAAGCTGCTCGCGGTATTTAGCAACGGTGCGCCGTGCTATTGGGTATCCCAGCTTGGCAAGAGCCTTTGTCAGCGCGTCGTCACTCATAGGCTTCTTCTTGTCTTCCTTTCCTATTAGGTCCTTGAGGGCAAGCTTTATCTTGCGTGTGGAGAGCTCCTCTCCCTCGCCGGTGGTGTAGCCGTCGGAGAAGAAGAAGCGCAGGGGGAACGTGCCCCAGTTGGTCTGTGCATACTTGATGTTGCTCACACGCGATATGGTGCTGATGTCAAGCCCCGTCTTGTCGGCTATGTTCTTGAGAATCATCGGCTTGAGGTCGGCCTCGTCACCGTCCTGGAAGAAGCGTTTCTGCCAGTCGATGATGGCCTGCATGGTGACGGTGAGCGTGTGTCGGCGCACTTTTATGGCCTCTATGTATCCTCTTGCGCGCTCCACCTTCTCCTTGGCGTAGAGCAGGGCCTCCTTGTCGCGCCGCGACATGGAAGCCTTGTTGTTCTTGTATGCTTCCATCATCTCCGTAAACGAGGGCGACACCTTCAGTTCGGGAATGTTTCCGCCGTTGAGGGTGAACGTAACATTGCCGTTGTCGTCGGTGTCGACGATGAAATCGGGCGTAATCTGCTGTATGTTGCGCCCCTCGGTCTCGCCGAGCGACGAGCCAGGTTTCGGATTAAGCCGTCGCAGCTCGGCCTGCACGCGTTCAGCGGTGTCAGCATCCACGCCCAGGGCTGAGCGAATCTTGTCGAAGTGCTTCTTTGTGAACTCGTCGAAGTGCTCGCTGACGACCTTCTGCATCAGCGGTTTCAGGTTGTCGTTGGGGCGTCGCTTTATTTGTAGGAGCAGGCATTCCTGGAGTGAGTGTGCGCCGATGCCGGCGGGGTCGAAAGTCTGCAGTATGCCCACCACGCGGTCCACGTCGGCTGTGGTGCAGTCCAAGCCATGGTAAATGGCGAGCTCGTCGCAAATCGACTCACTGTCCTTGCGCAGCAACCCGTCGCTGTCCAATGATCCTATGACATACTCCATTATCTGCTCGTCCTTGTCCGTGAGCTCTGTCTCGCCCATCTGCTCCTTGAGCTTGTCGTAGAACGATGTCGTGTCGCCGTACACCATCTCCTCGTAGTCGGCAGAGTCGGCGCCGGAGCCGCCTGTATATCCTGCGGTGGGCATGTCGTCGTCGCCTCCTCCGATACGCTCTAGTGCGGCGGTGAGAGCGTCGTCGCGCTCCTCGCGCTCGTTCTGCGAGGCAAACTCGTCGTTGTCGGTTGAGTCGGTTGTGCGCTGGTCGTCGCCATAGGTGGATTCGGAGCCTTCCACATGGTTGCCGTCAAACACATCGTCGGGCGACGATGTTTCGAGAGCCGGGTTGTCGTCGAGCTCAGCGTTGACGTTCTGCTCGAGCTCGGTGAGTGGCATTTCGAGCAGGTGTACCTGCAGCATTTGCTGCTGCGAGAGACGCTGCACCTGCTGGAGCTTTTGCTCTTGGGTTTGGATGAGTTTCTGTGACATAAGGTTCTTAAATCTTTTGGAATAAGCTTTTCTAAGCCTTCTTGGGTCTTTCTAAGCCTTTTTGAGATATGGCTCTTAAATCACTTAAAATATTCCTTCAGTTTTGTTACGGTGTTTTCCAGTTGTTCAAGCTGCCCGTTGTAGAAGCGTTGCCATGTGCGTTGTGCCTCGTCATTGAGAGGGGAGTGTTGTAATGGCTTGCGCTTCAGTATTGGGTCGAAAGTCTGGTATATATTAAGAATATGTACAATCTCCTCGGGTTTTATGCCGAGCATATTGGCCATGTCGAGCACTTCCGGCGTTTCGCTAACCATAGTGTTTGGCGTAAGTTCGAAGTACAGGCTTAGGATGATGACGAGCATCACGGGCGTTACGTCGGTAGTGTTGTCGATGGGTCGATAGTCGTGCTCAAACGGCAATATGCTTTCAACCCCGTCATAGAATAATCCGGAGTCGCCGAATCCTGCCATCTGCCGCAGCCGCTTCACGTCGCGCGTCAGCCGTCGCTGGTTGTCGGCGTATGTGTCCCACAATCGGCGGAGCGATGGTGTGGCATGGCGTTCCAGCGTGCGCATCTGCTCGGTGATGGTCTTGGGTGGTATATGTAGCTCGATGCCCAGTTCCACCACTGCGTGGGAGTATTCTGATTTCACGCCCACGGGTTTTTTGTTGTATAGTTGCATGACGAGCAACCAGTAGTCGTCTGACCATAGAGGGTGAGTAGCCATATGTTGTCGTTGAATGATTATATATTATGCAAAGTTACAGAAAGTATCGGACAAATGAAAAAATTGCGGCATAAAAGTTTAACTGTGGTCTGTGACAGACAATTTACTCAAGTTTCTGATTTAGCGAATTGGCTGAAAACCATATATTTCCATAGCCCAGGGCATCACCCTGGGCTATAGCGATTTAGAAATAAAACGCCTTGAAAGGGCAAAAGAATAGATTTTTGCGACAGACTTATAGCTGATTTGGCAAAAGAGATATCTACGACGGTGCAGCAAGTTACATCGGCAGAGGAGCAGGCTTCTGCGGATATTTATGATTTGCAGGGGTGTAAGGTCAATGCCGGCGAGAAGGGCCAGGTATATATCGTTGGCGGCAAGAAGGTGACATTCTGATGCCTTTTTTCAGTGACGAGGATGTAGCTTAGAGATTCACTCTTGTCACTGTTTTGATATGTCGCTGGCTGTGTATGCAAAGTTACGACCATTTATAATGATGTGAAAAAAATATGGCTAAAAAAGTCATAAGCTGCCGTTAAGACCGAAATTATTGCTAACTTCGCACAATCGTAGATACATAGTGATGAAAACTTTGTTGAATAACATATCAGCGGGCATTGGTTTCATACGACGGTTGCTCCTTATAGCAGCCGTCATGTTCTGCGTGTGCCATTTGCAGGCGCAGAACAACCCGTATAAAATCAACGACCAGCTCTACCGTATGTATCTCGACGCCTACAACTACCGCACAAAGCCCGAGGGCATAGCCAAGGCGCGCGCCGTATACGACCGTGCCGTGGAGCTTGGCGACCGGAAGGCGCAGTGCATAGCCCTCACCATTCCCGTCATCTATTATGCCATGACCGTCGATGCCGACAAGTTCGAGCATGCAGTAAAGGCTCTGCAGGACAAGGCACGCGCCACCGGCTACGAGCAGTATTACTACTATGGCGTGACGAGCCGTGTGAATATGCTCATCAACCAGCACCGCGTGCCCGACGCCTTCGACTACATCTCGCGCATAGAGGCGGATGCCGACAAGCACAATTCAATGTACGGGCGCTACACCGTGCTCAACTCCCTCGGACAGCTTCATCTGCTCAACAACAACCAAAGCCTTGCCGTGCGGTGCTACGAGAGCGCGCTGAAGATAGGCGAGGAGTATCTGCGCGGGCAGGATATGGCTCCGCAATACCGCAAGATAAGCGAGTGCTACGAGAATCTCTACGACTACGAGCGCATGCTTTCTTTCGGCGAGAGAGGTTTTGCCTTGGCAAAAAGCCCCATATCCAAGCTGCGCGCCGTGCGCGGCGTGTGCTATGCGGCGTTCATGCTTGGCAGATACGACACGTTTCTCAAATACTACGACTCATACCGCCAGCTCTCTGGGCACAGTGCCGACCCCAAGTCGCCGTCGCTACACGAGCGCGAGATAGCCATTCTGAAGTTTATCCACGACCGCAAGTTCGACGAGGCAGAGGCAGTGATAAACTCGCTGCCAAGCAAAGGCTATGCGGTTCATATTCATCAGCTAAGAGCCGAGTTGAGCCGCTTCCGTGGCGACAATGCCAGGTATGCCCAACTTTTGAGAGAGCTGTATCGCGGCAGGCTGAAAGACAGTCTCTACACATTCGACTATGCCGGGCTGGGCAGCCGCATCACCAACCAGATACTTGAGATGGAGAACCAGAAGCTCGCCCTCGACCACCAGCGGCTTGTCAACGACCACCAGCGCATGGAGCTGCACCACACCAACCTGAAGCTTGCCAACACCCGACTGTCCTTGACCAACGCCGACCTTGAACTGCAGCGCACGCGCTCTGACTCAAAAATAATGCGCTACAACTACTCCAACAAGCAACTCGAGGCGGCGCGCCTGCGCTCAAGCCTCGAGGCACAGCGCGCACGCCAGCGCACGGGCGACATCATAATAGTGGCCATTGTTGTTATGATTGTTGTAGTGGCTGTCGTTTTGACGATTTTCATACGCTTCCATAGCCGTATAATGCGCCGTCTGCGCGCTGCCAATGCCGAGCTCACACGCAGCAACCAAGAGCTTGTTGAGACAAAGGAACGCGCCGAGGCAGCCAGCCACGCCAAGACCACATTCATCAACAACATGGGCGACGACATACGCGAGCCGCTGCTGAATGTGGTGAGGTATGCATCGGCAATTGCCGACGCCGAAAAAGACACAGAAAAAACAAACCTTGAGGACAACCGCCTCAAGGTGATGGAGAACACCAACCGCATGCTTGCCATTGTGGACAATGTGCTGAAGAAGGCGCAGACGGCAGTGTGAAACTTCAGTCAATTATCTTTGACTCATCCTGTATTCCGGATGAGCCTTATTTTTTCAGATACCTGGCAAGCTTCTCCACGGCGCGGGCGCGGTGGGAAATGCCGTTCTTGACGTCCATGCCGAGCTGTGCGAACGACTCCGTGTAGCCCTCAGGCACGAAGATGGGGTCGTAGCCGAAGCCCTCGGTGCCTTGCTTCTCTCGGGCTATCGTGCCGCGCACTATGCCCTCAAACAACGTATAGTCGGCAATGTCGTCGCGGCGGGCGAGGCAGATGACGGTGCGGAACTGCGCGCGGCGGTCGTCCTTGCCGTCAAGCCGGCTGAGGAGCTTACGCATGTTGGCCTCCGAGTCGTGGTCGGTGCCCTCGGCATAGCGAGCCGAGCGCACGCCCGGCTCGCCTCCGAGCACTGACACCTCAAGGCCAGTGTCATCGGCGAAGCAGTCGTAGCCGAAATGGTCGACTATATAGCGCGCCTTCTGTATGGCGTTGCCCTCAAGGGTGTTGGCTGTCTCGGGTATGTCGGCGTGGCAGCCGATGTCGCTCAGCGACAGTATGTCGAAACTGCCGCCGAGAATGGAGCGTATCTCTTCAAGCTTGTGGGGATTGTTGGTCGCAAAGACGATAGCCCCAGCCGCTTTGCGGCTATACCCCTCCCCAGCGGAGAGGGGAGTGATGTGTGATGATTGGTTGGTCATTATTATTCTTTCTAAGTCAATTTTAGTCTATTTAAACCATTCTAAGATTTCTAATCTTTATTTTGCATATCACTCCCCTCTCCAGCGGGGAGGGGAGAACCGCTTTGCGGCGAGGGGGTGGGGCTTTGGTTATGGTTTTTCACCTTCACCTTTATCTGGTCGAATCCCTCGCCGTACACGCCGATGACGCTGCTCTGCGACACGAAGGCACGCGGGTCAATCATCTTGATGAGTCGGAATATGAGCACCGACTCGCGCTTCTTCGCCAGCAGACATATCACCTTCATCTCCTTGCCCGTATACCAGCCGTGGCCGTCGAGTATGGTGAGCGTGTGGTCGGTCTTCTCGGTGATGGCCCTGGCTATCTTCTCATACTCGCGCGAGAAGATGAGAAACTGCACCGACTCGCGGCGCGCGTTCATCACGTAGTCGAGCATGAAGCACTCTATGCACATCGTGCACAGGCCGAACACCACCTTGTGGCACCGCTGCAGCTCCTCGCCGAACTGCGGGATGAAGAGGCAGGAGCCTATTATGCAGAGGTCGACGCCGATGAGCACCGTGCCGAGCGAGAAGTCGTGGAACTTGTTCACCACGGCGGCTATGATGTCGGTGCCGCCCGTTGAGCCGTTGTGAAGGAACACGATGGCGAGCGATGTGCCGGTGAGCATACAGCCGATGATGAGCGACATGAAGTCCTGCCCGGGGCCGAGCACCTGGTAGAACGAGCCGTCGGGACCGGTCATCAGCTTCTGCGCTCCCCACAGAAGGAAGGAGAGGAAGAAGATGGCATAGATGGTCTTGAACATGAACTTGAAGCCGAGCACCTTCAATGCCACCACAAGCAACGCGAAGTTTATCACAAAGTAGCTGTACTCGATGGGTATCCTCGTGGCATAGAAAATGATGGCAGACAGACCGGTCACGCCGCCCGTCACAATCTCGTAGGGCAGCAGGAAGACGGTCCAGCCGAACGTGTAGAGCATCAGTCCGAGGCTAATCCAAATGTAGTCCTTGGCCTCTTGCCAAATAATACGATGGTCGAGAGTCATAATGTTAGGATTTTTTATTTGCCACAAAGTTACATATAAACATGCAAACGGCAAATAAAAATACGCTAAAAATACGGATTGTCAATTACCAAAGCACGGTAGACACGCTACAAGCCAACGGTAAGAACGTTACCAGGCTAAGGTAACACGCTTACCATAGCCTGGTACGACTGTTTAAGGCAAATTAGTTATCAGCCGATGCGTACATTATCTATATAATATACAGACGGCTCTATGCGTTCATCGCATCCTGGCAGTGGCGGACACTTCTCCTGATTGGGCGTCTGCCGGTTGGGCAGGTCGCGGTAGGCCCCAGTGCGGAAACTTATACGTTCCGGCCATTGTGCCGTGTGCATGGCATCGATGGCATGCCCGTTGACAACAATCTTGCCGTTGTCAACACTTATGGCGACATGCAGCTGCTCGGAATGCCGGTATTCTCCTATGCGCTTGCCGTTGGCTGTCATCGTGCCCTCCTGCAAGGCTAAACACAGCAGGCGCGCTCCATGGCGGTCGGTGACGTCAATCTCGAACGGGTCGCCGTTCTCGGCGTCCACCGTGATGTCAAAGTCGATGCCCACCTTTTGCTTAGCCTCGAACACACGTATGGCGCGTGCATAGTCGTAGCGGTCGGAGTCGGTGAGGCACAGCCGGTGGCTGTCGTCCACATACACATCTGCCCAGCGCGGGCGGTAAACATTCCAATTGTCTATCGTGCCGTGAGGCTTGATGGAGCCGAAGTTGTCGTCAACGGGTCCTGTCCATGCGGTGCGTATGGGCGTAGGCACACGCGAGACCCACACATCCTCCTTGTTCACAGTATAAGCCAGCCACATGTCCCTTCCCGGCGGCAGGCTCTCTCCCTCGGTGATGCCGCGCACATAACATGGTCCGAAGTCCTTGTTCTCGCCCATGAAGCGCCGTGGCGGCACTTCGCCATGCACCACACACATGGAGTCGAAGGTTATTCCGTCGTCGCTGGTGATGGCCACAAGCGGGTAGCGGTAGGGCTGTGTCTCTATCGGGTTGTAGCATATTGCGTAGCGTCCGTCGGGTGTGCGTTGCCCCCACTGCTTGCCTCCTGCCATGATGAGCGAGGGCACGCGCACGGGGGTGCTCCACGTCAGCCCGTCGTCGGGCGACAGCGCCGCGTACGACCATTTCCACAGTGCCACCGTCTTGCCGTCCTTGCGGTGGAAGTAGGACGTAGCCTGCACGCGGTTTACCGAGTCCTTGAGGTTGTAGAATCCGTCGAGCCCGCGGTCCTCGTCTATCCACTGCAGGGTTTTGAGTTTGTCGCTGAGAAGAGCCTTGCATGCCTCACGGAAGCCCTTGTCCTTGCTTTTGGTATAAAAAGGATATGCAGTGTTGCTCTCGTTCCAAGTGGTGTGCGACGAGTATCGTATGAAGTATATCGGCCCCATGCTGCCGTCGGCCTTTATCTCGCGTGCCACACGTCCTATGCCTCCCTCCTTGAACGGGTTGTAGCTGTGGCCGTAGAAAGCCACGGCGAGCAGCCGCCCGTTGGGCGCGGTGTAGAACCCCATGCGCTGGTGCATGATATATCCGTAATATGGCTTTGGTATGGTCACGCCTTTTGGCGCCTTGTATGGAGGAAATGCCACGACGGGCTTGCCCCAGTTGCGTCCGTCGGCAGAGCTTACGAGCAGTGTCTGTCCTGGCGGTTGCTGCTCGTCAACCGGGTTTGACAGATATTCCAGGTAGAAGCGTCCGCGCCAGTAAGTTATGTTGGCTGCATGGTTGTATGTCCATCCATGGCCATCGGCCTCCTCGGGATGTGTGCGGTTGGCACGCATCACCTGGATGTTCTCCGTGCCTATGGCGTAGCGGAATCCTCCGTCGTGCAGGCGCGGATTGCATATCTCGCCTCCTATATAGTTCACGGGCTCATTCCCAGAGCCTGTCTGCGCACAGACAGTGGCTGCCCATAGTCCAAGTGTGAGTGTGATGATTTGTCTCAGCATAAAGAAAAGTTGTTTGGCTTAATAGGTAATAGTTGAAAAAAAATATATACTGCTGCCTATCCTTGTATATTCAAGCAATAGTTGCCTAATATGCAAGAATGGACAGCAGTATGATCATATTCCAGTTTTGGTAAGGTCCTTACGGACAGAAGTTCTTTTACTTAACCACGATGTTGACAATCTTCTTCGGAACGACAATCACCTTGACAACCTTCTTGTCGCCAATATACTTCTGGCTCTGCTCGTCGGCAAGGACGGCAGCCTGTATGGCGTCGTTGGTGGCGTCGGCAGCAAACTTCTTCTGGAAGCGTGCCTTGCCGTTGAAAGAAATCGTGAGCTGCATCTCGCTCTCAACGAGATACTTGCCGTCATACTTTGGCCATGCGGCGTCACACACTGTGGCGGTGTTGCCCAGCGCGTGCCACAACTCCTCGGCAATGTGCGGAGCGAACGGGGCGATGAGCACCACGAGCTGCTCGAGCACCTGCTTTGAGCGGCACTTCTGCTGTGCCAGCTCGCCCACGGCAATCATGAACGCCGACACACTGGTGTTGTACGAGAACTTCTCTATGTCCTCCGTCACCTTCTTGATGAGCTTGTGCAGCGTCTTCATGCTGTCGGCAGAAGCCTCTGCATCGGCAGAGGGGAGGAACTCGCCCGAGCGCGGGTCGTAGAAGAGGTTCCAGAACTTCTTGAGGAAGCGGAAGCAGCCGTCGATGCCGTTGGTGTCCCAAGGCTTGCTGGCCTCAACCGGCCCGAGGAACATCTCGTAGAGTCGGAGCGTGTCGGCGCCGTACTTCTCGACAATCATGTCGGGGTTGACCACGTTGAACATCGACTTCGACATCTTCTCCACTGCCCATCCGCAGACGTACTTGCCGTCCTCGAGTATGAACTCGGCGTTCTCGTACTCAGGACGCCACTTCTTGAATGCCTCAATGTCGAGCACGTCGGCACTGACGATGTTCACGTCCACGTGTATAGGCGTGACGTCATACTGCTTCTTAAGTCCGGCGCTCACGAATACGGGTGCCTTTGAGTGGTCCTCTGTGTTTATGCGGTATACGAAGTTGGAGCGTCCCTGGATCATGCCCTGGTTGACAAGCTTCTGGAACGGCTCTTCCTTGCAGCTCACGCCGAGGTCGAAGAGGAACTTGTTCCAGAAGCGCGAGTAGATGAGATGGCCCGTGGCGTGCTCGCAGCCGCCAACGTAGAGGTCGACGTTCTGCCAGTACTCGTCAGCCTCCTTTGAGACAAGACACTTGTCGTCGTGCGGGTCCATGTAGCGCAGATAATATGCCGATGAGCCGGCAAATCCCGGCATGGTGTTAAGCTCAAGCGGGAAAACCGTCTTGTTGTCGACAAGGCTCTTGTCGACAACCTCGCGCTTCTGCTCGTCCCACGCCCACTTCTTGGCGCGTCCCAATGGCGGCTCGCCTGTCTCGGTAGGCTTGTAGGTCTCTATCTCGGGAAGCTCCAGAGGCAGGCAGTCCTCGGGCACCATCTGCGGCATGCCGTCCTTGTAGTAGACGGGGAACGGCTCGCCCCAGTAGCGCTGGCGCGAGAAAATGGCATCGCGCAGACGGTAGTTGACCTTCACGCGGCCCAAGCCCTTCTCCGTCACAAACTTCTTCGTGGCTGCGATGGCCTCCTTGACTGTCAATCCGTTAAGCGAGAAGCCGTCGAGCGTCTGCTTGCCCTCCACGGGCGAGTTCTGCACGATGCCCTCCTTGGCGTCGAAGCTCTCCTCCGACACGTCGGCACCCTCTATCAACGGAATGATGGGCAGGTTGAAGTGCTTGGCGAAGGCATAGTCGCGCGAGTCGTGCGCAGGCACTGCCATGATGGCTCCGGTGCCGTAGCCGGCAAGCACATATTCTGAAATCCATATAGGGATGTTCTCGCCAGTGAACGGGTTGACGGCATAAGAGCCAGAGAACACGCCTGTAACGGAGTGGTTGGCCATGCGGTCGAGTTCGGTGCGCTTCTTCACGTAGGCGAGATACTCGTCCACGGCAGCCTTCTGTTCGGGGGTAGTGAGCTTCTCCACGAGCTCGCTCTCTGGAGCGAGCACCATGAATGTCACGCCGAAGATGGTGTCGGCACGTGTTGTGAAGATGGTGAAGTCGAAGTCCTGGCCTGCCACCTTGAACTGCATCTCTGTGCCCTCGGAGCGTCCAATCCAGTTTTTCTGCGTCTCCTTGATGGAGTCGCTCCAGTCGATGGTGTCAAGTCCGTCGAGCAGACGCTGCGAGTAGGCGCTCGTGCGCAGGCACCACTGCTGCATCTTCTTCTGCACGACAGGATAGCCGCCGCGCTCGCTCACGCCGTTCACCACCTCGTCGTTGGCAAGCACCGTGCCCAGTCCCGGACACCAGTTGACCATTGTCTCGCCAAGATAGGCAATGCGGTAGTTCATGAGCGTGCGCTGCTTCTCCACATCGCTCATGGCACGCCACTCCTCAGCTGTGAACTCGAGATGCTCGCTCTCGGCGACGTCGAGTCCCTCGGTGCCCTTCTCCTCAAAATGCTTTATGAGCTTCTCGATGGGCTGCGCCTTCTGGCATGCGTTGCAGAAGAACGAGGAGAACATTTTTTCAAACGCCCATTGCGTCCAATGATAATATTTCGGGTCGCATGTACGCACCTCGCGGTCCCAGTCGAACGAGAAGCCTATGTTGTCGAGTTGCTGGCGGTAGCGGGCTATGTTTGCCACGGTAGTCACCTCGGGGTGTTGTCCGGTCTGTATGGCATACTGCTCGGCAGGCAGTCCGTAGGCGTCGTAGCCCATGGGGTTGAGCACGTTGTAGCCCTCAAGACGCTTGAAGCGCGCATATATGTCGGAGGCGATATAGCCGAGCGGATGGCCCACGTGCAGACCGGCTCCCGACGGATATGGGAACATGTTGAGCACGTAGAACTTCTTCTTCGAAGCATCCTCTGTGGTGTGGTAGGTCTTGTCTTTCACCCACTGGGCTTGCCACTTCTTTTCGATATCTCTGAAGTTATATTCCATTGTCTTTTGTTTTAAAGTGTGTGTGTGTATTTAGCCCACCTGCGATCCTGGCTTCACCTCGTCAGCCACTGATGTGACGTGGAGCGAGCCGTCGAAGTTGACAGCCGAGAGAATCATGCCCTGGCTCTCTATGCCCATCATCTTGCGCGGGGCGAAGTTGGCTACAAAGAGTACGTCCTTGCCCACGAGCTGCTCCGGCTCGTAGTAGGCGGCGATGCCCGAGAGGATGGTGCGATCCTGGCCGGAACCGTCGTCGATGGTGAACTGGAGGAGCTTCTTGCTCTTCTTCACCTTCTGGCACGCCTTGATGTGGCCCACGCGTATGTCGAGCTTCTCGAATGTGTCGAAGTCGACATTCTCCTTCACGGGAGCCGCAACGTAGGCAGCAGCCTCGTTGGCCTTCTTCTCGTCCTCGAGCTTCTGGAGTTGTGCCTCGATGGCGGCATCCTCTATCTTCTCGAAGAGAAGGGCTGGAGTGCCGAGCTGATGGCCAGGCTTGAGAAGCTCTGTAGAGCCGAGCTGGTCCCATTCGGTTTCCTCCACGTTGAGCATCTCGCGCAGCTTCTTGGAGCTGAACGGGAGGAACGGCTCGAAGGCAATCTCGAGGTTGGCCACGAGCTGCAGGGAGATGTAGAGGATGGTCTTGACGCGCTCCATGTCGGTCTTGGCGACATGCCACGGCTCGCAGTCGGTGATGTACTTGTTGCCGATGCGGGCGAGGTTCATCGCCTCCTTCTGTGCGTCGCGGAACTTAAACACGTCCAATAGCGACTCCACCTTCTGCTTCACGTCCTTGAACTCCTCGATGGCCTTGCGGTCGATGTCCTGAAGCTCGCCGCACTCAGGCACGATGCCGTCGAAATACTTCTTCGTGAGCTGCAGGGCGCGGTTGACGAAGTTGCCGTAGACGGCCACAAGCTCGTTGTTGTTGCGGTCCTGGAAGTCCTTCCACGTGAAGTTGTTGTCCTTGGTCTCCGGTGCGTTGGCTGTCAAGACGTAGCGCAGCACGTCCTGCTTGCCGGGGAAGTCCTGGAGATACTCGTGGAGCCACACGGCCCAGTTGCGCGATGTGGATATCTTGTCGTTCTCAAGGTTGAGGAACTCGTTGGCAGGCACATTGTCGGGCAGGATGTAGCCTCCGTGCGCCTTGAGCATTGTGGGGAACACGATGCAGTGGAACACGATGTTGTCCTTGCCGATGAAGTGGATGAGGCGCGACGACGGGTCCTGCCACCACTTCTGCCACGTGCCCCACTTCTCGGGCTGCGCATCACACAGTTCCTTGGTGTTGGAGATGTAGCCGATTGGTGCATCAAACCAAACATAAAGCACTTTGCCCTCGGCTCCCTCCACGGGAACGGGAATGCCCCAGTCGAGGTCGCGCGTCATGGCACGCGGCTGGAGGTCCATGTCGAGCCACGACTTGCACTGTCCGTAGACATTGGGGCGCCACTCCTTGTGGTCCTCGAGAATCCACTTCTTGAGCCAGTCCTGGTAGCGGTTGAGCGGCAGATACCAGTTCTTGGTGGCTTTCTTGATGAGTCCGTGGCCGGGGTTGTTCTTGTTGGTCGGGTTGATGAGCTCGTCGGGCGAGAGCGTGGCGCCGCACTTCTCGCACTGGTCGCCGTAGGCACCCTCTGCGCCGCAGCGCGGGCATGTGCCGACGATGTTGCGGTCGGTGAGGAACTCGCCTGTCACCTCGTCGCAGAACTGCTCCTCTGTCTTCTCCACGAGCTCGCCCTTGTCGTAGAGCGTGCGGAAGAAGTCGGAGGCGAACTTATTGTGCACCTTTGAGGTGGTGCGGCTATAGACATCGAACGAGATGCCGAAGTCCTCGAACGACTTCTTGATGAGGTTGTGGTAGCGGTCTACCACCTCCTGCACGGTTATTCCCTCCTTGCGGGCGCGGATGGTGACGGGCACACCGTGCTCGTCGCTGCCTCCGATGAACATTACTTCCTGCTTCTTGAGGCGCAGGTAGCGCACGTAGATGTCAGCAGGAACATACACTCCGGCAAGGTGGCCGATGTGCACGCCACCGTTGGCATACGGCAGTGCGGCCGTGACGGTGGTGCGTTTGAATTTTTTTTCTTCCATTATATATAATGTGTAATTATTGTTTTCCAACTGCAAAGGTAGTGAAATTTGTGCATAACTACTACTATAGTCTTACTATTTCACAACCCCGATGGATTTTTATGAGTTACATATACATTGTTTTTATTGACATCGAATGTTTTTTTGTTATTTTTTCAGTTAAAAATATAACAAAGTATATGAACTATCCAATTTTTTCATACCTTTGCAATCGTAATTAACTAATTAAATAAAAATAATAAGTCTATGAAGAAAATTTTACTTCCTATCATGTCGCTCATGTTGCTCGCAACAGGCGCAAACGCACAGACAGCAAGCAAGGCAGCAGCTGCCAAGACTATCGACTCAACAGCATCTTTCAAGAAGGCTGTAAAGCAGAACGGCCCGATGAAGTTGGCTTCCAACCAGCTTTTGGTTGGCTATGACGGAAGCGACGGCTCAAACGGTCTTGGCAAGGCAGGATTCCCTACTTGGCAGAGTGTAAGCGGTGTGTACTCAGACTTGTCCTCTGACGACATTGACTATAGCCAACTTAAAGGCTATAAGCTTATAGGACTGAACTTCGCTGTGGCTGCATCACTTGGTGACAACACAGGAGTTATGGCAGCAATCTACAAGGGAGATAATGACAAGGGTCAAGCAGTGTCTGCAGAATTCACAGATTATAACGTGTCTACCTCTAACGACGACAATACCATAGACATGGCATGGAACGAAGTGGCATTCGACGAGCCTTACGAATTCACAGGTGAGGAGACAGAGGTTTTGTATGGCTATAGCTATACACAGGTTACAGACAAAACCGCCGATAACGCCAGTCCTATCCTCTTCGGTGTAAGCAAGAAATCAACCACATATAATGGCATGTTCCTTCTTTATGGCGTTCCTGGCGGTAAGCAGACAAATGAAGGTTTTTACTATGTGTCATCCAAAGAAACACTGTATGTACCTTGCATGCAGCTCATCGTTGAGGATCCTAACGGCGAGGTATCTGTCATCGGCGTCAAGGGTTCAGAGCAGGCTGTGGCAAAGCAGTACTACTCACTCGACGGCGCTCAACTCTCAGCTCCGCAGAAGGGCTTGAACATCGTCAAGATGAGCGACGGCACAAGCCGTAAGGTCGTTGTGAAGTAAAAACACAACGTCTTTATAGCAATACTTAAGGCAAGCAACACTATGTTGCTTGCCTTTTTTGTGCCATCGTAGGAGGGTATGGCATCCTGCCATACCAACTATGCAACAATTAGCAACCAACAAACATGATGAATATATGCAAGTGGGTGGCAGAGTGGGTACGGCAGGGATGCCGTACCCTCCTACACGTAAAAAAGCGCAATCCAAATAATTGGACTGCGCTTTTCTTTTTTTGTAATGATATAATTCTTTACTTCACTTCCACAACCTCAGCCTCTGCCACTTCTATTTCAGCCTGCTGATTCTTTATCTTGCGGCCGAGAGTGATGTAGGCCACAGGAGCAGCGATGAAGATAGACGACAACGTGCCGAAGATTACACCGAGCAACATTGCGAACGAGAAGCTGCGTGTGCTCTCGCCGCCGAAGCAGAAGATACAGAGCAGCACGATGAGTGTTGACAACGATGTGTTGATGGTACGTGCGAGGGTCTCGTTGAGCGAGTTGTTGAAGATGTCCTGCAGATCGTCCTTCTTGTGCAGACCGAGGTTCTCGCGGATACGGTCGAACACCACCACCTTGTCGTTGATAGAGTAACCAATCACGGTAAGGATGGCACCGATGAACGTCTGGTCTACCTCAAGCGAGAACGGAACGACATCCCACAGCAGCGAGAAGAAGCCGATGACGATTGTGGCATCGATGGCCAGCGCAACGGTAGAGCCGATAGAGAAGGCGATGTTGCGGAAACGTATCAAGATGTAGAGGAAGATTACGGCGAGGGCTATAATCACCGAGATGATGGCACCGTGGGTGATGTCCTTGGCCACTGCCGGACCTACCTTCGTAGACGAGATGATTGAGCCGCCTGCGCGAACGTCAGGATTCTTGAATGCCTCCACGCTCTTCTGTGTGACGAGGTTGGCAGAGTGCAGACCCTTGTAGAGGATGTTCTCCACTTCGTTGTCAACGGCAGGGTTGTTGCTTTCTATCTTGTAGTTGGTAGATATGCGGATGGTCTTGCCGTCGGTACCGAGGGCGAGGGCGTTGACGGTGGCGCCGTTGAAGTAAGGCGTCAAGGCTGCCTTCACCTGCTCAGGCTCTGTCTGCTTCTCAAGCACCACAACATAGTTGCGACCGCCGGTGAAGTCGATGCCCTTGCTCAGGCCGCGCACGCAGAAGCTGCCAATCATGATGACAAGCACAGCAGCGAAGATGCCGAATGATGTCTTGTAGGACGACATGAAGGCATAGTGCTTGTTGGCCATGAAGTTGCGCGAAATCTTCGTAGAGAAGTTTTGCTTTGTCCACTTGTCGTTGTTCAGACGGTTCTCATACACGAGGCGTGTGAGGAACACGGCTGTGAAGAACGAGCAGCAGATACCGATGATAAGTGTCGTTGCGAAGCCGCGGATTGGACCTGTACCGAACACGTAGAGGATGATACCCGTGAGGATTGACGTGAGGTTGGAGTCGAAGATGGCTGAGAAGGCGTTGCTGTAGCCCAGCGAGAGAGCCTGCTTTGTGCCGAGGCCCTTCTTGAGTTCCTCCTTGGTGCGCTCGTAGATGAGCACGTTGGCATCGACAGCCATACCCAGAGCGAGCACGATACCGGCGATGCCAGGCATTGTCAGTGCGGCCTGGAACGACGCCATTATACCCATGGTGAAGAAGAGGTTGAGCAATAGTGCGCAGTTGGCCACCATGCCCGGGATGAAATCATACATCATCACCATATATATCATAAGAATAATGAATGCCACGATGAATGATATGAAACCCTGCTGGATTGACTGTGCGCCGAGCGTAGGACCTACGACTTCCTCCTGCACGATGTGTGCCGGAGCCGGCATACGGCCTGACTTCAATGTGTTGGCCAGGTCCTTGGTGTCCTCGATGGTGAAGTTGCCCGAGATTGACGACTGTCCGCCTGATATCTCGCCGTTCACACGAGGAGCTGAGTATACTGTGCCATCGAGCACGATGGCGATGGCCTTGCCCACGTTGGCCTTGGTGAGGGCAGCCCAGCGACGAGCACCGTCGGAATTCATGGTCATCGATACCTCAGGCTGACCCGTGAGGTTGTTGAACTGGTCCTTGGCGTCGGTCACGACGTCGCCCTCGATAGGAGCGCGTCCGTTGGTGGTTGTCACCTTGATGGCGTGCAACTCAAATATGTTCTTTGCCTGTATGCCGTCGGCTGGCTTGGCACTCCAGAGGAGGCGGCAGTCAGACGGGAGCACCTGCTTGGCAAGTGCGGAGTAGATAATCTTGTTCACGGCAGCGGTGTCACGTGCCGAAGCGTAGCCCACAAGGCTCAGCGCGCCCTGACCCGAAGGCTGGAAGATGGCGAGCAGCGGGTGTTCCTTCTTTGCCTGTGCGAGCTGTGCCGACGACTCATTGTCGGTGGCGGCAGCGTCATCGGCAGCATTCTTCTTGAGCTGGAGCTTGGCTGTGGCCTTCTTTGCAGGCTCTGCCTTTACGGCAGCGGCAGTGTCGGCGGCAGTTGTGTCGCTCACTTCCTTCTTGCCCGAGAGGGCGGCAGCCTCGCGCTGGTCGAGCTGCTGGAGGTAAGGAATTATCTCGTCGCTGTTGTATGTCTCCCAGAACTCAAGGTTTGCGCTACCCTGGAGGAGCTTGCGCACGCGCTCCGGCTCATTGATGCCCGGCATCTCCACCATGATGCGACCCTGCTGTCCCTCAAGTTTCTGGATGTTGGGCTGCACGACGCCGAACTTGTCGATACGTGTGCGCACCACGAGGAACGAGTTGTCGATGGCCGACTGCACCTCGTCGCGCAACACCTTCTCCACGTCCTTGTCGCTGGAGTTGGGCGACACCTTGCCCTGGAGCTGCTGTGTGGCGAAAATCTCCGAGAGATGGTGACCGGGGGCGTTCTTGTGATAAGCGTTGATGAAGAGAGTGATGAAGTCGCTCTGCGACACCTCGTGCTCGGCACGTGCCTCCTTCATCGACTTGGTGAAAGCCACGTCGGTCTTGTGGTCGGCGAGGTTCTCCACTACGTCGGGAACGCTCACCTCGAGGATGACGTTCATACCGCCCTTGAGGTCAAGACCAAGACCGATCTGTGTCTCAAGGCACTTCTGGTAGGAGTAGAGCCCGAGGAACTTCACGGAGTCCTTGTAGTCCTGCTGTGCAATCGGATCCTTTATCTTCGCAGCCTGGCTGTCGTAGTATTTCGTGGCAGCCGAGAACGAGAGATAGAAGATGCTTGCAAGTGTCAACAGGACGGCTGTTACAATTACAATACCTTTGTTCTGCATTTTTTTGTTTTTATTTTTGTTATTATTGTTTTTTCTTCATCCTAAAGTCTTACGTGACTTATAGGCATAGATAGCGTGCAAAGTTACGGATTTTCTCGCGTTTTGCGAAATTTATAGCTTTATTTCTTTGGTTTCGTGACGTTTAAGCCAGTAATTCACTGCATCGGCCGCCTATAGGCAACTCAAAATTTGTCAAGTCACACAGTAGGTTATACCGCGTGCGTGGCACGGCTCTCCAGACCGTGCCTCCTACCAGTGGCGGAAGAGTTCGAGCCCCAGTCGCACGGTAAAGCCATCGACTTTGAAATTTCTCTGTGCCAGGAATGCGGCGAGCGAGAAGGCGCGGCACGAGAATCCGTAGCCATATTCCACATACGGATGTAGATGGTGCACCGACAGGGCATTGACGTAGATGCGCTCCTTCTCGACGAGCCGCCCGGCAAGAGGCAACCACGAGAGCAAGAGGAGCGGCGTCTCGTAGGCTATGTTGGCACGCACGTAGTACTGCGAGGCGTTGTACCATCCACGGTTGAGCAGCTCAAAGGAGCACGCCCAGTCGTCGTTCCACCCGCCGGGGATGTTCTCCTCACGGAAGTTGGAGTAGTCGAGAAAATAGCTGTCCTTGCCCTTGTGTGTGTAGAAACCAGTGCCCGCACGCATCTGCAGGCTGCTGAGTGCCGACATGCGGTATTTGTATTGCGCGTCAAGCTCCAGGCGCTCATACTCGAGGTTGGAGCCGAGGAAGCCGCGTATGCTCCGCTCGTAGTTGGCAGTCAGTATTGGCCCGTAGTAGCCGGACGGACGGTAGGTAAGCTCCACGACGGGCGCAACTGACGTGTAGGCAACGGGCTTGCCTGCCATATGAAAACCATCGTGCTTTATGGCGGTGCGCTTGTGTACCTCCAATCCGGTATCAAGTCCCCAGTGGGGTGAAGGGTCGTAATGGGCGGAAACGCGAAAGGAGTGGTCGCGGAAATATTGAAGGTTGAGCTGGTCCCAGTTTATGCTGTCGCCACGCTCGTTCTTTATGGCGTCCACCACCTCCGACGACGTTATCTGCCGTCCACTCGCCCACTCGGTGCGCACATAGGCATTGTGGCGCTGGTCCATATAGAACGTGAACGGGAAGTTGAAGTAGAACTGATGCTGCTTGAACGCATATCCAAGCTTGAAGCGTGTCTCGAGCTTCTGGTGGTCGTTGAAGAAATAGTTGCCACGCAGGTCGAGTTTGTAGGTAAGTCCGCGGCGTGAACTGTAGCTGAAATAGAGAGGGTTGAGGATAGGACTTATGCGGAAGTTGCCTTGGTCGCGTGCTCCGAATTTCTGGCTTGTGCGTTGTATCAGGTTGCGCCCTACGGCATCCCACATGCGTGAGGCGAACCCCTTTCGCCTGTGGGACGCCGCTGAGTCGGCAGCGGCGCTTTTGCGACGTGCATAGTAGCGGTCGAAAAGATATTGCTCGTGCGACGTGAGCGGCACGGGGCGTATGCGGCTGATGAGTGCCGTGTCGCGGCGGCTGGCAATAGTGTCGCTGATGGTCTTTGGCAGGCCGTAGTAGGATGTGTACTCGGCTGTTATGTCGTTGCCCATGAACAGGAACCGGGCGTTTAGCGAGCAGTCGCGCGGCAAGAGCGACTCCACCCCACTCTCTCCCATGGTCACCGCGAGATGAAAGCGCACAAGGTCGTACTCGCCGTCCATGGCAGCCTCTATCACCTGTCCCGTCGCAGTGGCGACACGCGCCCATCCACGCACAAGCTGTGTGTTCTTGAGCCTTGGGCTGAAGCTCACAAAGGCTATGCCGGACGAGAACGGCGACACGCGGTAGCGGTAGAACCGCCGGTTGCGGTAGTTGAACGGCGAGAGAATGCGCTGGTCGATAATCATCTCGTCATAGACGAGCGGCGTGAGATATTTAAGCACGGTGGGCATGGTGCGCATTTGGTGGGGCACGGTAGAGTGCTCAAGCAGTCGCGTGGCGTGCAGCTCGCCTGACGGTGTGCACGTTACGCGGCTGTAGGTTTCGCCCACATGCTCGCGGTCGCCGCCGTTGGCGACGGCAAACATTGTGGGAATGGCAAGCAGCAGGGCATTACGCCTGTTTGTGCGCAGGTCGTACTTAAGATAGGCGTAGCTCTCCTTCTGGCGCAGACCCGTGGTGTCTACTGTGGCGGCATAGGCAAACACGCGCTTCATTGTCTGCAGCGAGTAGCGACGTGAGGCCGCCGCCGAACTGCCAGGTTGTGCCAACATGACGGTGAGCAATAGCATATATAATATGTGGAATAGCTGTCTCAAGATGTTCTTCATTGAATGGAATACTTCTGCAAAAGTAATGAAAAAACATGTTCTTGCATATTTTTGCCCCAAAAATTTGGCACTTACCCTAAAATATTGTACCTTTGCATCCGCAAACTTATCCCAAGAGGGTTTAAGTCGGACTTGTAGCTCAGTTGGTTAGAGCAACAGACTCATAATCTGGAGGTCCCTGGTTCAAGCCCAGGCTGGTCCACGCTTCTATTACAGCGGCTCGCGCTTCGGCACGGGCCGCTGTTTTTGGTTTCTGCGTAAACAATGCGTAAACTAACTGTTTGAGTTAGGCGTGTTTACGCAATGATATTCTGTGATGCTCAGCAACATTACATACGATATACTTTGGATTTTGCTTTATGTGCGATATATGACATTTTTGCTTTTCCCAAGAACTTTTTCGTTGAAACATGGTGCATTGTTACATAAAAACTTTACCTTTGCGATGTCTATACTCATACCGAAAGCCCCGATGGGCAGAGGTTGGGCAGACATATACATAATAAGACGTAACTGTACGCTTTGGTTTTGACTTGTTAGAACTTCGCAAACTCTATGGATACCCGTTGGCGGAATTAATTTAAGTTGATAAACATGAGTAAAAAGTTGCACATATCGTTGATTTTTAGTAACTTAGTGGTGTCCAAAAACATTAAGTTTAAACGCAAGTTCAATATAGAACTGCAATTCCCAGTGTAGGTATAGCCTAATAATCT
>CALBYK010000074.1 GCA_937889855.1 uncultured Prevotella sp. | reverse complement strand
AAGATAGCGGTACAGCTCTCCGCCGAACGCTTTCTCGCTCAACTGTGTGTTGCGCACCGGTGTGAGTCCGTTGTCATGAGGTCCCGAATAGTTCTCGCACTCGCTCCATCCCATAAACTCAGGCCGCCGTTCGGCACACAGCTTGTAGAACGTTTTCATCACAGGCAGCAACTCTCTGCCCACCTTGTCGCCAAACTGTCGGCACAGCCATGCGGCATAGTGCCGCTCAAGCGTAGAAGCCGACACACCGTCGATGTTCCATGCCATATCAAGAAACAGCTCAAGGTCGTAGCCAGTCACTTTAGGGTCATGCACATTGGCTATCCACACACGGCGCACATTATGGTCGTATGCCGTGCGCATCTCGTTGTATATAAGCCCGGGCTGGGTTGTGGTGAGCCACAGATAGTCGTGAGGCTGTCCCCAGTAGCTAAGGTGATAGTACACGCCTCCGCCACCGCTGCGCTTCTGCTCCTCCGCGTCAGACAGCCGTGTCATATACCCATAGTTGTCGTCACACCACATCAGCGTGGTATAGTCGGGCACCCTCAGCCCCTGCCGGTATATGTCGAGCACCTCCTTGTAAGGTATGAATATCTGCGTCTGGCGTGAAGGGTCGCCGAGTGTGTTGCGTATGAGTAGCTGCTGGTCGTCAATGACACGCTGCAGAGCCTCCAGTTTTTCAGGCATAGTCTTCACGCCAGCCATAGTGCCGTCATGCACACCACGCATGCCAATGGTGAGCATAGAGCCGCCATGCATGTGCTTAACGTCGCGCAGCCGCTCCGCCCAGTAGTCTTTCACGCTTGTGGCGTTGGTGATGTAGTTGTAGTCGCCCTGTTTCTTCCAGTTCCATTCTCCCACGTTGTTGCGCAGTAGGGCCTCGCTGTGCGACGAGCCGAGAACAATGCTGAAGCTGTCTGCCACCTCCTTGGCGCCCTTCACCTGGAAGAAGGGCCTTGTGCGCTCGTGCATCGCAGGCCAGAATGCGTTGGCGCGCAGCCGGAGCAGCAGTTCGAATATGCGGCGGTAGGTGTTGGTGCCTATTACACCGAATGGGGCCTTGTCGTTAGTGAGATAGCTCCATGGGCGTGTGCTCCAGTCCTCGTCATTGATGAATATGCCACGGTATTCAACCGACGCGCCCTGCACCATGCGGAAGGAGCCGTCTATTGTGAGCCGTGACTTGTGCTCAGGCACCACGTCGCCCCACCATACCCATGGCGACACGCCAGCCTTGCGTGACATCTCCAACAGTCCGTAGGCACAGCCACGTCCGTTGACGCCGACTATGAGTATCTGTCCATTTGCCACGGATATGCTGAACCCGTCGTTCTTGCTTCTTAATCCACCCACGTCAATGCCTTCGGCAGCGAGTTTCTTACTGTCGGTTGCTGGCATACGGTCGAGTTGCACAACCTTCACGGTGGCCTTTGCCTCATTTGCTGCCACGGCTTTCATGCCGGTGACAGCCTTCATGTCATCGGCAAACATATTGGCGGCAATGCTCACCACAGGGTCGCACCGTTTGCTTATATTGAAACCTACAGGATGCACACCGTCAAACCATACCACGTCTTTGGCTTGTGACATGACTGGCTGAAGCAACGACAATGCCATGACAGACAAAGCTAAACATTTGTTCTTACTAAACATAGATTTAAATTATGGTTATTGTTTACAGACGCAAAAGTAAGCAACTATATTTATAAGGAAGTATGCTTATCATTATTTTTCAGGACTTTTTTAATTTATCCTTAATATGTGAATGTACGTTAGTCGTTTTTTTTTGTACAAAAATCATTATTATTGACAGCTTTGCTGATAAATGCACAGCAAATAACGCTCTTTGTACGTATATAAAGTTTAAATTTTTCTAATTTTGCGCCAGTCAAACTTGCATGGCATAGATCTGCGGGTTGACCTATCGTTCAATCGAAATAAGAAATAAACAGTAACTAAATACCGAATCATTTATGGAACAAACGTTCTTATTGACAGCCGCGCGGAAAGCAATGCTCGTCGCATTCCTGACAGCAGTTCCCGCCCTCAGTCTACCGTCAATGGCAGACACACTTCAGTCAGTAAACATCCAGCAGCAGTCTGGTAAAGTTAAAGGTAAGGTTTTCGACTCCACAGGCGAGGCCGTTATAGGCGCTTCTGTCAAGATTGTAGGGCAGAAGAACAGCGGCACCATTACCGACATCGACGGCAACTTCGTAATCGACGCGAAGAATGGTCAGACCCTCGAAATCTCTTATATAGGTTATAAGCCGAAAACCGTAAAGGTGAACGGCTCCAGTCTTACCATCAAGCTTGATGACGACTCCCAAATGCTCAACGACGTTGTTGTGGTGGGTTACGGCACAATGCGCAAGAAAGACCTCACCGGTAGCGTGATGCAAATCAACCCCGACAAGCTCGCCAACGAGAACCCAGCCACTGTGCAGGATCTCCTTCGCGGCACACCGGGCTTGAATGTCGGTTATAGTGCCGACGCCAAGGGAGGTGGCTCTATGCAGATACGTGGTCAGCGCTCAGTCTACACCGACGGCGGCCACAACGATCCGCTCATCATTCTCGACGGCATGGCATTCTACGGCGAGCTCTCGGAAATCAATCCCGACGACATCGGTCAGATTGACGTGCTCAAGGACGCGTCGGCAGCAGCCGTATACGGCGCGAAGGCAGCCAACGGTGTAATCATCGTCACGACAAAGAAAGGCAAGCTCGGCAAGCCGACCATCAACGTGAGCGCAAACCTCGGCATCAACACCAAGAGCGACTACACAATGGACGTGTACAGTCCGTCGGGCTACATG
>CALBYK010000073.1 GCA_937889855.1 uncultured Prevotella sp. | reverse complement strand
CGTCAGGCACATGCAATCCATTGAGATACACTGGCAACACCTCCTTGTATGCACAGAAAACCTGTGGTATTTTTTTCAAGTCACCACCCACATATTTTGCAAGCAATTCACGCTGGTCGTCGATGGCTCGCTGTGTGTAGACTGTACGGTCATGCAAGGTTGTGGCACCAGCCATAGCATAGTCGTGCAGGCCACGGATGCCGAGGGTGTATGTATTCTCATACTTGCCGTTGGTCTGCAAACGCTCTGCCCAATATTTCAACATTGTGCTGCGGTTGTCAACATAATTAAACTCACCGTATTCCTTTTTCCACTCACCGACATTATTGCGCAACATCTGCTCGCAGTGCGACGATCCCATGACTATGGCATAGTCATCGGCAAGTTTCGCGTTCTCGGGATAATAGTTGAAAGCCTTTGTGCCGCTATGCATCGCAGGCCATAGATAGTTGGCCTTCAGACGCAACAGAAGCTCAAAAACCTTCTTGTAAGTCTTAGGTCCAACTTGTTTCAGTTGTGTGTCAAATGTTTGCTCTGCCCATTTAGCCCAACCGCCAAATCGCTCGTCGTTGATGAAAATTCCACGGTATTTTACAGATGGTTCACCTTGCTGGTATGTTCCAGGCTGTATATACACTGCGTCCTTTTTACGCGGAGTGACATCTGCCCACCAATACCATGGCGACACGCCTATAGCACTGGACAGTGAAGTCAATCCATACGCTGTGCCTCTACGGTCGCTTCCTACCACCACCAACGCCCTTTTCACCTTTGGCAGCGGGTTATCGACAGTAGTCACTACAAACGACTCCCATTTGCCGTGCAGTGACCCGACAACGATTTTCTTATTCTTCACAAGTTTGTCTATCCACTTACTCTTGCCTAAAGTTCCGGCAATCACCATAGACCCGGCCTTTTTGCCTATTGCAGTACACAACTCAGGTCTGCGTCCGGTGACACGGCGCACGTCATCCGCCAACATATTGGCCGTTATATCAACAACGGCATAATCATCTTTGTCTATAAGGATATTTGCTGTGGCAGACTTGTCAGATAGTATAAAATAGCCAGGCTGGCATACCGCACTAATTTTAGGGAATGAATCCTACGCACCGACTCCTATTGAAGTAAGCAGAAAAATAAGAAGCAATAATTTTTTAAGTTTCATTTTCGTCCTTTCATATTATTTGTAAGTTTACTGTATGAATAATTTCATTTTCTCTTTGTCTTCAGAGATTCTGAAGGGGCTGTTCCTTTCTCATCCTTGGAGCATTTGCGGAAATTTTTGGAGGTGAGTCAACAGTCCTTTGCCCCTACTGCCACATCGACTCCGTGATAGGCGATGCCGCAGGTTTCCCAATCACGCCCAAGTTCTTGAAGGATATGAACAAGAGGTGGTTTTAGATTCTCGCCAATAAATTTATTTCCCCTGCGCTTCCTTCACCACAGCCAGTATGTCGTCGCCATACTTCTCAGCCTTCACCTTTCCGCAGAACGGTATACGTGCGAGCGCGTCCTTGTCCTGCGGCAGAAGGTTGGCTATCGCGATTATTGCCTTTTGCTGGAGGATGCAGTAGACGGGCATATGGGCTGTGAGGGCGCGCTGGCGGCGCCACTCGGTCAATGCGGAGAGCACTTCGGGATGGAGAATTTTCAGCTCAGGTGTGTGATTGGACTGTATGTTGTGTGTAGGGTTGTGTGTCGAGCGGGAGCTCGACACCTCCGTTGAAGGCGCATCGGCCTTGACTGCCGGTGAGTGTCTTGTCGTGGCCGGCTTTGCCTGCCTTGACTTCGGCGCGTCCTTGCCCATGAGCACCACGGCACGCTTGTGCAGATATTCGTTGAGGTGGAAACCGTCGTCGCGCACGAAGTTTAGCAGGGCGCGTTTCTGCATCACCACTTCCTTGAGCGTGGCAAGAAGTTCCGTAATCTGCTTCTTCACGTCTTGCGTGTCGGTCTTCACATCGGTTGTCTTCACGAGCTGCTCTATGTCCGACAGCGTGCGTGCGAAGTAGGTCGCGCCTTTGGTGAGACGCTCCTGCAGGTGGAAGTCGGTCTGGTAGTCGGCTGTGGATATTACTATTTGGTTGTATTGCAGCTTGAACCGCTCCGCCACGGCATAGAGCTGGTCTTTCACGGTGGCGAGACGAGCCTTGTATTCGAGGATGAGCTTTGGGTAGGTGCGTCGGAAGTGTCCCATGAGCACGTCGAGCACGCGGTTGAACGAGTCCATGAGCGGGCGGAAGGCGAACAGCTCGCTGAGCAC
>CALBYK010000072.1 GCA_937889855.1 uncultured Prevotella sp. | reverse complement strand
CCTGCCGTTGCCTGCACAATATGTTGCGACGACGACTCGCGATACCAGTCCATTATCACATTGTGGGCAATACGCATTATCCATGCACCAAAATTTCCAGTAGTTGCATAACTTCCGTTTTGCAGACGCGTGATAACCTTGACAAAGGTCTCCTGAAAGATGTCTTCAGCTGTTTCACGGTCGTGCACGACAAAAAGTATATAAGAGAATAGCTTCGACTGATTGCGGAGCAACAACAAATCAAAAGCCCTGTTGTTGCCATCGGCATAGGATAAGGCCAACTCCTCGTCGGTCATATCTTGCAATTTCTTCATTTTCTTAATTGTTTTTACTGTTAAGTAAATGTGCTTCGATAGGCAATTTTGTTTTTGATTATTATTTCTTGTGCTCTTCGGTTCTCATTTAAGAACAATGCAAAGTTAAACACTTTTAACGAGAATGCCAAAAGATATACTAAATTAATTCACCTTATATACACATAAAAAAGCGAAAGTCCCGATAAAACCCATATGGATTTTACCGGGACTTTGTGTTGCCTTAAGCAAATGCCTGCATTGTGCTCTGACAATCGGGATATGCAATAAATTACTTACGCAGACCGAGAGCCTTGATGATTGCACGATAGCGGTTGATGTCGCGGTCGTACAGATAGTTGAGCAATGCGCGGCGCTTTCCTACCAGCTGTGTCAGAGAACGTGCGGTAGTATAATCTTTACGGTTCTTCTTAAGATGTTCCGTCAAATGGGAAATACGGTATGAGAACAATGCTATCTGGCTCTCAGCTGAGCCAGTATCAGTGTTAGACTTTCCGTACTGTCCAAAGATCTCTTGTTTTTTTGCCTGATCTAAATACATAGAACTTTTTGTGAATTAAATTTGTTAGTTTGCAAAATGCGGGTGCAAAGGTACGACTTTTATTTCATATTCTATGATTTAAGTACGTGTTTTTGCGTCCGCATTAACTATTTTTTACACAGATTATTCAATTACAACCGTTGTCCAGCCATGCTTGTCCTCCACGGTGCCATACTGAATGCCACGCAGAGTCTCGTAGAGTTTAGTTGACCATGGTCCCGGCTTCTCGCCAAAGTTGTACACCTTGCCTGTGTCCATGTCGTCAAGGTGTGAAATCGGTGAGATAACGGCAGCCGTTCCACATGCTCCTGCCTCCTCGAAGGTGTCGAGTTCCTCCTCGGGGATAGGACGGCGCTCCACCTTCAAGCCAAGGTCCTCGGCTATCTGCATAAGACTCTTGTTGGTGATTGAAGGGAGTATTGACGTTGACTTCGGTGTGACGTATGTGTTGTTCTTGATGCCGAAGAAGTTGGCAGCGCCACACTCGTCAACATACTTCTTCTCCTTTGAGTCAAGGTAGAACTCGCTTGCGTAGCCCTTGGCGTGGGCTATGGAGTTTGCCTTGAGGCTTGCAGCATAGTTGCCGCCCACCTTATATATGCCTGTGCCGAGCGGAGCGGCGCGGTCATAGTCGCGGATGATGACGTAAGGATTGCTTGAGAAGCCGCCCTTGAAGTAAGGGCCTACCGGTGTGACAAATATGAGGAACATATATTCAGTTGCCGGATGCACGCCCACCTGTGCCGAAGTGCCGATGAGCAGCGGACGCACGTAGAGTGTAGCACCACTCTCATAAGTAGGGATATACTCCTGGTTGAGGCGCACCACCTTCTTCACCATCTCCTCGAAAAGTTCTGTCGGCACCTCCGGCATAAGAATGCCACGGCATGTAGACTGAAGACGCTTGGCGTTCTCGTCCATACGGAACACGCGCACCTTCCCGTCCGGACAACGGTAGGCCTTCAATCCCTCGAAAGCCTCCTGGCCATAGTGCAGGCACGTGGCTGCCATGTGCAACTTGATATACTCGTCGGAGCAAACCTCTATCTCGCCCCACTTGCCGTCGCGGTAGCAACAGCGAACATTGTAGTCGGTCGGCATGTAACCGAACGACAATTCAGACCATGCGATATTTTTCATAACATTATCTGTATTTATAAATATTGTTTCTTTCTTCTTTTGTCAAGGCAAAAGTACGAATAAATTGACACATAGCCAACGTTTATCAAAAGAAAGTGACGAAAATCAAGCCGCAACACTTATTCCGACTTGAGTATTTTGTTTATTTCCCCGTCAGTTTTCGTCAGCTTGTCCTTGCATAGCTTTATCAACTTTTGGGCAGTCTTTAGTTGTTCACAAAGCGAGTCAATGTCGAGCTCGCCGTTCTCCATTTTCTCCGCAATGTCCTCAAGCTGGCGCATTGCAGTCTCGTATTTCATTTCTCTTGCCATAATATTTGGAGATGCCGAGCTCCTGCCCGGCACACGCGCTTATAGTTTTTTTTATAAATTAATAAAGTGTCGAGCAGGAGCTCGCCCCCCTACTCCACTCTCGACTTGAAACTTCCGAGTTCAACCCGCGTCTCAACTTCGGCGCCTTTCGGCAGCAGCGAGGCGTCGCGCACGGCGTGTCCCTCGTATGTGGTGATGCTGTAGCCACGGCGCAGAAGGCGTTCGGGATTTTCGGCTTCAATACGTTGTACGAGCAATGCAAGCCTGTGTTGCTCAGCCGCCATGCATCTTGCGATGGCGTTGCCGATGTTCGCCTTTAGCCCATCAAGCTTCTGCCGCTGAGCGTCTATATGGCGCGACACACCAGACATTATCTGTCGCGACAGTTGGTCTATGCGCGCCTGTTGCTTCACGTTTACGAGTGAGAAGAGCACTGGTATACGCTCCGCCACGGCCTTGAAACGAAGTTGTTCGTGCTGCATGCGCTGCTGCGTACATAGCAATATACGCTGACGCAGGTTGTCGATGAGCATACTGGTGCGCGAGAGATTGTCTATAAGCAGTTGCGCGGCAGCTGTCGGTGTTTTCACGCGCGTGTTTGCCACCATGTCGAGAACGCTCTCGTCGCGGTCGTGGCCAATACCGGTGATTATGGGCAACGGAAAATTCGCCACATTTTCAGCCAACGCGAGGGTGTCAAACCCCGAGAGGTCGCTCGTGGCGCCACCTCCGCGTATTATAACTACGCAGTCGAACTCTTCGACACGCGGATATATGCGGTTAAGAGCGGCAATGACGCTCGACTCCACCGCCTCGCCCTGCATGGTCGCGGCAAACAACTCCACACGAAAAGCAAATCCCTGCGCATTGTCGTGCAGCTGGCGACAGAAATCGCCATAGCCAGCGGCACCACTGCTCGACACTATGGCTATGTTTTTGGCGAAAGGCGAAAGGCTCAAGCCGCGCTGCAGATCGAACACGCCATCCGCCTTCAACTGGCGAATTATCTCCTGACGGCGCCGCATAAGGTCACCCATGGTAAACTCAGGATTGATGTCGCTCACAATCCATGAGAATCCATATGCTGCATGAAACTGTGCCTTCACTTTCAGCATCACCTTCATACCTGCATGCAGCCGCTGTCCCGTGACACGCTCGAACATGGGACGGAGCAATGCCCAACGCGATGCCCAGCAACGGGCCGAGGCACGGGCAATGGGCGTGTTTGACATATCGTCCTTCTCGACAAGGTCCATATAGCAGTGGCCGCGCACCTCGCGAGCCTCAGCAAGCTCAGCCTCAACCCAGTACTCGTCGGGCAAGTCGATGGCTAATACCTGCGACACGAGGGAGTTGAGCTCATATAGCGAAAGGGATTTCATTTGCATTTCAACCTGTTTTTTTTGGAATTGGAGGCGTCAAGCTACCGCTCGTCACACATGCTTACCGCATTTCGGCCATTCCTTAGGTGTCGAGCAGGAACTCGACGCCCCCGAATCTGTACACTATTATCAATCCTTGACAAATCCCTGCTTGCGGAGCGTCTCCACAAGTCCTTCCGACATAGCCTCATTGTCCTTTTTTGTATATCGGCAGTCGGTATAAACCTGGGCAAGCGTCTGCTTGTTGTTCATCCTTACAAACTCCTTGTTCTCCTCGAGCAACTCCTTTTCCTCATAGAAGCGGTCGATGCTCTGCGGCGTGTAGTCGGCATAGGTCTCGCTGTGCATGACGGCATCGAGCGGCAGACGGTCGCTAAGCGGCGGCTGTTCGTCGGGCCATCCAAGCGTGATTGTCGCCACTGGCATCACAAGACGCGGCAGTTGTAGCGTGTCTATTATCATCTGGGGCATATACACCGTCGTGCCGAGGAAACAGCAGCCGAGGCCCTCCTCTTCGGCAAGATTGCAGAACGTCTGGCAGAAAAGAAGCGCGTCGGTGGCAGCGTTCTGGTACGAAAGCAAGTTGTCGTATCCCGGAACGGCCTGGCGGTTCTGCGCCCACAACGACGTGCGGCGTGTGTCGGCACAGAACGTAAGCACCACTGGCGCTGATGTAACCATAGGCTGATTGAAATGAGCTGGGGCAAGGCGACGCTTCATCTCGTCGGAGCGGGTCACTACCACACTGTAAAGCTGCAGATTGCCCATTGTCTGTGTGCGCATAGCTTCGGACAGAAGCCTGCGGAGAAGTTCTTCGCTCACATCACGGCTGGAATACTTGCGGATTGAGCGGCGCGTATTGATTGATTTCATAAAAGTCAAATATTTTTACATGTTCACTTTTTCTGCTCACAAAGGTAACACTTTTGAGATGAAATACAACGGTTTAGGATAAAAAGATACAAAAGAAACATCCTAAAACAACAACGGCGCAACTCTCATCGAGCTGCGCCGTATTGCTTATGTTTAACTTTAAAAATTTCTTTGTAGAATGAAAATCCTCACGGACTCTCATCGTTACCTGTTAAACAATCGTTCAATTTACCTTAAACCTAATAACTAAAAACCTAAATCTATTACTACTAACCTAAACAATCTATTAACCTTTTGACGATGCAAAGGTACAAAGATTTTTTGTGCGCGCAAACATTTGCGCTTTTTTTTAGCGTTTATTAGGGCTTTTATTGATTTAAAGCAACCTATTGTGCGCGAGCACAACATTTGTTAACAAGACGTTCACGTTTGTTAAGGAAGGCCCACATAACCCAGGATACTAATTGTGTGTCTTGACTATCTTTGTCGGAGCCTGCTCCTTGTTGCGACGGTTTACCACCGTAACGACAGCCTGTGCGAGGTTGATGAAGGCAAGACCAGTAATTGACGCGCTGTCGAGGGCTGCCGGCGTTCCGTTGTCACCATTCTCGCAGATGCTCTGCACGAGCGGTATCTGCGCGAGCAACGGCACGTTCATCTCCCGGGCAAGATTCTTGCATCCGTCCTTGCCGAAGATGTAGTACTTGTTCTCGGGCAGTTCGGCAGGTGTGAACCACGCCATGTTCTCCACGAGTCCGAGGATAGGCACGTTCACCTTGTCGTTGCTGTACATGTCGATGCCCTTGCGCGCATCGGCAAGCGCCACGTTCTGCGGAGTGGACACTATCACGGCACCCGTGATGGCGAGCGTCTGGAGCAGCGTCAGATGTATGTCGCTTGTTCCCGGTGGAGTGTCGAGCACGAAATAGTCGAGGTCGCCCCAGTCGGCGTCTGCGATGAGCTGCTTGAGCGCGTTAGACGCCATGCCGCCGCGCCACAGCGTTGCGGTGTCGGGATTGACGAAGAAGCCTATTGACAGTACCTTGATGCCATACTTCTCAACCGGCTCGATGAGGTCGCGGCCGTCTTTCTTCACGGCATAAGGACGCGCGTCCTCGATGTGGAACATCTTGGGAACCGACGGACCGAAGATGTCACAGTCGAGAAGCCCCACCTTGTAGCCAAGACGCGCAAGCGCGATGGCGAGATTGGCAGCCACGGTGCTCTTGCCCACTCCACCCTTGCCTGAGCTTACGGCGATGACGTTCTTCACGCCGGGCAGGAGTTTCTCCACCTCAGGACGCGGCTTTGAAAGGAACTCAGTCGAGATGCTCACCTCGACGTCCTTGCTTATATGATAATGTATGGCAGCTTCTGCCGCCTTGACAGTTGACTTGAGGAACGGGTCGGTGTCGCGCGGGAAGATGAGCGAGAACGATACCTTCATGCCGTCGATGCGCAGGTTGTCTGCCACCATATCAGCCTCAACAAGGTTCTTCTTGTTGCCAGGATAGGTGACTGTGGCGAGCGCGTCCATAATGAGTTTTGGATAAAGAGTGATACTCATAATGTATTTATTGTATTATTTGGTATTTATAATATATGGTTTTATTTACCTGTTTCTTTCGGTGTGCGTTTGTCGCGGTGATAGGAGCGATACTCGTCGAGCGGTATCTCCACGTCAGGCTCCGCCAGCTCACCCTCGCGCGGCAGCGAGAACTTCATGTACTTGATGTTCAGTCCGCGCTCTATCCACATGCTCTCGTAGTAGGTCTGTATGCCGAGTATCTCATGCGTCTGCGGGTCGAGTCCATCGGTATGGTATAGGTCTTCAGTACGGAAGAGCAGCGGCAGACGGTTGTGCTGCTGCATGTAGGTGGTATAGGTGAAGAGGAAGTTGGAGTCGGTCTTCAAGTGAACAGTGCCGCCGTCCTGCAGGAAATGGCGGTAGCGCTCAAGGAAATATGTCGACGTGAGACGCTTGCGCGGATTCTTCATCTGCGGGTCACTGAACGTGAGCCATATTTCCTGCACCTCGTCCTCCGCGAAGAAGCGGTCGATAATCTCGATGTTGGTGCGCAGAAACGCCACGTTCTTCAGTCCGTCTGCAAGAGCCTGTGTGGCACCAGTCCACATGCGCGCGCCTTTGATGTCGACACCGATGAAGTTGACATCAGGGAACATCTTCGCCAGCCCGACGGTGTACTCGCCCTTGCCGCAGCCAAGCTCAAGCACTATAGGGTTGTCGTTCTTGAAATACATCTCGCGCCAGTGCCCCTTCATGTCGAACGGAACATTGTCGGCTACCGAGAACGGATATTGGAACACGTTCTCATATCTTTCCATATCGGCGAACTTCGCCAGTTTTCCTTTTCCCATTTATTTGTTGGTTGTATGATAACTCTAATCATTCTTGATTGTCATGCAAATTTAATAAAAAAAGGTCGGTTTCCGGCTGTTTGGCTTCATTTATCAATCTTTTCCTACATTTTTCGCCATTAAAACGACCAATTTAACAACTCCACACATAATGTGACGCCAGAAAACAACAACGGCGCAACTCTCATCGAGCTGCGCCGTATTGCTTATGTTTAACTTTAAAAATTTCTTTGTAGAATGAAAATCCTCACGGACTCTCATCGTTACCTGTTAAACAATCGTTCAATTTACCTTAAACCTAATAACTAAAAACCTAAATCTATTACTACTAACCTAAACAATCTATTAACCTTTTGACGATGCAAAGGTACAAAGATTTTTTGTGCGCGCAAACATCTGTCCCGTTTTTTAGTATTATTTAGGCGTTTTATTGATACGGAGCAAGCAATTGTGTTCGTACACAACACTTGTTAACAGATGGTTTACATTTGTTTGCAAATAAAAGTCACTGCTGTCTTTGCTTAAGAAACATATAGTCGTTGAGCACAGTACGCAAGAAAGCACGGCTGTTGTCTTGCCAAGAGTTGTCATCCAGCGACAACTTACGCGCCACCTTGCCGGCGAGGTTGTCGGCACGATCGTCCTTCAACTTTGGGTCTTCGTATAAGGCACGGCGCAGGATGTCGGCCTGACGCGGCGAGATAACAGTAGCGTTGAGGTAAGTTGGCGTGAAGCCGCAACGCGCATAGTCGAACTCTCGTATTGATATAGGCAGATGGGAGGTGTCGTTGTTTCGGACAACCATGGTTCCGGCAGCAATGTCGCCAAGCCGCTGACGACGCTTTGTACACATTATAAAGACAATGCCTATGCAACCCATCATTATGTCTACCGACTCGCACACGTAGCGGAGGAACAGTGCACCAGCCGTTGGCGCCGCTCCATCTGCCATCACTACACGTGTCTTCATCACATACTTGCCTATTGTCTGCCCATTGAAGAACAACTCTGATAGAAAGGTGTAGCCTATGCCAGGCACAAACAGAATGGCAAGCACGAGGAGTATCTGCCACAACTCACTGTCATTGAGAGGCAGACGACCAACAAACACAGCCGCCGAATAATTGTATATGGCAAGTATGATGATGTCGATTCCACGCCCGAAGATTCGGTCACCTATGGTAGCTGGTGTCTGCTCTATGCAGACAAAATTGCCTGTTGTGATGTCTGACATGTTGTTTTCTTTACTTATTTTTTGCAAATATAACTTTTTTCTTTTAATTTTGCTACTATCATACAAAACTTTTTGCCACATAATATGAACGAACTCTCCTTTATACAGAAAAACATAGAGAAATGGGAGAAGGTAGAACTGATGGCACAGGACCTGAACCAAGAGGCACCAGATGACGTCGCCGACGCCTACACGGAGGTCACAACCGACCTTGCCTTCGCCTACACCCATTACCCAAAGGCACGCGTCACGCTCTACCTCAACAGTCTTGCCGCCGCACTCCACAACGCCATATACCGCAACAAGCGCGAACGTCGCTCGCGCCTGCTGACGTTCTGGACACATGAGGTGCCGCAGACTATGTGGGAAGAGCGCAATATGTTGCTCGCCTCGTTTCTCGTCTTTGCCTTAAGCGTTGTCGTGGGAATAATATCGCAAGCGGCAGAGCCCGACTTCTGCCGTGTGATTCTCGGTGACGGATACGTGGAACAGACACTGCAGAACATACATAAGGGCAATCCGATGGCTGTGTACGACGGCGGCGCGCAGAGCGCGATGTTCGTGAGCATAACCCTGAACAACATCATGGTTGCGTTCCGCATATTCATCACCGGGCTCGTGTCGGGCGTGCTGTCGGGCATAATGCTGTTCTGCAACGGTATAATGCTCGGATGCTTCGAAATGTTCTTCGCCCAGCACGCGCTGCTTGGCGAGTCGCTGCTCGCGGTGTTCCTGCACGGCACACTCGAGATATCAGCCATCATAGTGGCTGGCGCGTCAGGTATGGCTATAGGCAACAGCTGGTTGTTCCCTGGCACCTACTCGCGCCTGTATGCCTTCAGACGCGGTGCCAAACGCGGGTTGAAGATAGTGGTAGGCACTGTGCCTGTGTTCATAACCGCCGGATTTATTGAGGGATATGTGACGCGGCACACAGAGATAAACGACATGCTGCGACTCGGATTCATCCTGCTCTCACTCGCTTTCGTCATAGGCTACTATGTGGCGTTGCCATACATAATGAACAAGAAGCACCGTCAAACAGCCAGCCAACAAGATTAACCAATTCATTTTTCAAGACATGGGATACATTCAACACCAAACTCAACCACTCTACCGCCGCCGCACATTCAGTGACAAGTTCAGCGACACATCCGACTTCATCACAGCCAACTGGCGGGTGCTGCTGAAGATGCTCACCATAACAATACTGCCTGTAAGCGCCATTCAAGCACTCAACCTCAATGGCCTTATGTCTAATGTCTACGGCAGCGTGAACGACGGTGCCGGTTCTGCGGCAAGCATCATCACAGGATTAGCTATAAACTACGGCTCACTGATGGTCTTCGGGTTGATAGCCACCGTGCTGTTCATCAGCATCGTCTATGCCGTCATGCGCCTCTACCATGCCACCGGAAACGACGGGACACCACCTCACCCTGAACTTGGTAGCATGACTTTCGCCCAGTTCCGACCATATATGATGCGCCAGATGCGGCCGGCATGGAAGAGCATAGGAGCAATGGTGCTAATAGGCATTATGATGCTTGCCCTAATGGTTTTAGGAGGTGCGGGGCTGGCAGCGTCGTCTTCCAAATCCAACATAGAAGACGGTGTGTTTGCCATTATGATGCTGGCTGCGTATGCATGCATATTCCTGCTCATGCCGCCCGCCATGATGGCAATACCTGTGTACTCGTTCGAGAAGACAGGTTTCTGGGCAGGACTGAAAAAAGGCATCGTTTATGGCTTCAAGACATGGCGCGGTGTGGTGGCTGTGATGTTCGTCTTCGGAATCATCATAGGTTTTGTCGGCGGATTCCTCAGTCTGCCATGGATGATATTGAACATGCTGAAGGCATATTTTGTGGCTGACGGCTCAACGAGCCTGGCGTTCGTAAACACTATATGGTACAATTTCATTACCTATCTCTTCGGCATACTGTATATATATGTGAGCTATATCGGCTATGCCGCCATGCTCGTGGCTCTCGCCTACCAGTATGGACACGCACATGAGGTGATTGACGGTGAGGACTTTTAAGAAACTGCATGATGACCGACACTATATCAGTTGACACGCTCCAGCTTGCCGAATGGCGCCGCGCCCCCGAATTCGACTATTCTGCCGAGTTCAAAGGGTCGGGGTTCTCCATAATCGACTGGCTCGGCGACAAACTCGACCAAATATGGCGCACATTGTTCGGTGACGCTTCATTGGGCGTCACCGAGGATGTCATATGGTTTGTGCTTGGATTCGGGGCAATTGCCACAATCATCGTGTACACGCTCTACCGTCACCCAGAGTTGCTGCGCTGGCGCCGCAAGGCTGGACAAGCGGATGAAAGCTATACTATAGAGGAAGACAACATCTACGGCATCGACTTCACGGCTGCCATAAGCCATGCCATCCAACTTGGCGACTACCGCGGCGCGGTGCGGCTCATCTACCTAAAGACGCTTCGTTCACTGAGCGACGCTGGAAAGATAGACTGGCAACCGGCCAAAACCCCGTCGCAGTATGTTGCCGAATACACCAATGAGCCTTTCATACGTCTCACCGCCACATTTGTGCGGGTGAGATACGGCGGATACGAGGCAACAAAGAAGACGGTAGACGAGGCTCTGCATGAGATAAACGCCATTAAGGGAGAGGAGGAGATCAATGAAAGGCATGCATAAGTACATTCTCTTCATAGTTGTTCTCGTGGCAGCATGTTTCATACTCGGACAACGCATGCCAAGACAATTTGTGTGGGAACCCACATTTGCCGGCTCCGACCGCCAACCGTTCGGCTGCTACGTGTTCGATAGCGTCATGGCACAAAGCATGCACCACGGCTACACCGTGCAACACAAGACATTCAGTCAGATAAGCAGCGACACGGCATTGCGGCACAACAACCTGCTTGTATTGTGCGACTATCTCAACCTCAGCCGTATTGACTTGCAATCGCTCGACCGCCTGATGCGCAACGGCTCGCATGTGATGATTGCCGTAGGACAACCGGCATATGCGTTCACCGACTCCACGCTGGCATACAACTATGGGCTGGCTTATGACGGAAGAGCCTACTTCTCCGCTGAGAATGTAAAGAGGTTTGTTAGAGGACAATATAGTACCGAGGACTACGACACGCTTCTCTGGAGCGGCAATGGCACTATATACCCACCGATGCGGGTGGTGACGTTCAGAAGTGTTTCGTTTGGCAACGTCATTGTCGACCAACGTATGTGCAGAGAGGTGAAGTTTGACACACTTATGTGGAAATACAGCCAGACATCATACCCCAATGAACAGTGCGAATATTTCAGGTATTACACAAAACGCAGGAAAGAGATGCGCAGGAAAGGCATAGAAATGCAATATATAGACAGCGCAGAATGGTTTGGACCAAGACTGGAGGTTGGTGTCATTGTGAAAAAGCCGCTCGCCGTCACACGACTTGTCGGAAAAGGAAGACTGACAATTGTAGCCATGCCGTTCGCTTTAACCAACTATGGCGTGCTCAACCGCCAACTGTCGCCCATAGTCATGCGACTAATGACACAGATTGCCGACCGTCCCGTTGTCCGCACCACGGCATACATGAAGTCGTCAGCCGAACACGACGCTGAACTGTCGCCAATGCGTTATGTGCTTAGCCACAAACAGTTGCGCCACGCATGGTATCTTGCAGCGCTTATCCTCGTGTTGTTCTGCGCGTTCAAAGCACGCCGCCAACAACGTGTAATACCTGTCATCAGCAAGCCAAGAAACCATTCCTTGGAATTCGCCAAGCTCATCGGCACCTTGTACTATCAGCATGGCGACAACACGGACATTGTCCGAAAGAAGTTTGCCTTCCTCGCTGAGCACATACGCGCAGCTCTGCAAATAGACATCCTCGGACATCAGCTTCCACCAGAAGCAGCAAGAAAGATAGCCATGCGCACCGGACTCGACGAAGTGGAAACGGCTGACTACCTGCGACGTCTGAGGCTCGACTACTGGACAGAGGGAAATATAGATGACCGGGAGATGAAGTGGGCTATAGACTGTATGGAACGAATAATGAAACTCATATAATATATAATGAATGTGGATATGGAAATAAGAACAGACCTCACCAAATTTGCCCAAAAGACGGGCAAGATACGGCAGCGCATAGCCGACATCATAGTCGGACAGACAAATGCTGTCGATATGATTATAACGTGCGTAATCGCTGACGGGCACGTGCTCATTGAAGGTGTGCCAGGAGTGGCTAAGACCCTGCTCGCTCGACTCGTGGCACGGCTCATCGACGCACGCTTCTCACGCATACAGTTCACCCCTGACCTCATGCCGAGCGACGTGCTCGGGACATCGGTGCTCAACATGAAAAACCAGGAGTTTGAATTCCACGCCGGACCAGCCTTTGCCGACATCGTTCTTGCCGACGAGATAAATCGCGCACCGGCAAAGACACAGGCTGCCCTATTTGAGGTGATGGAGGAACGACAAGCCACTGTAGACGGCACGACATACAAGATGGGAGACGTATACACTATAATAGCGACACAAAACCCGGTGGAACAGGAAGGCACATACCGGCTGCCAGAGGCACAACTTGACCGCTTTCTTATGAAGATAACAATGGGGTACCCATCCGAAGACGAGGAAGTTGAAATCCTGAAACGCCACATCAATCACGCATCGTTCGCACTACTTGATGATGTGCAGCCTGTCATGACAAAGGACGAACTGCGCGAACTGCGCGGAATGATGGACAATGTTGTGGTAGACCCTTCCCTCCTGCGATATATCGCACAGATAGTGACACAAAGCCGTGAGTCTAAGGCCGTGTATATGGGGTGCTCACCACGAGCGTCGGTGGCAATGCTGAACTGCGCAAAGGCATACGCCCTCTTGAACGGCAGAGACTTTGTCACTCCTGACGACATCAAGACTGTAGCGCCTTTCATCATGCAACACCGACTGCAACTCACAGCCGAGACCGAAATGGAAGGCTACGCACCTATGGACATAGCACAGAAACTCATTAATATGGTTGAAGTTCCGAAATAATGATATGTACCTTACAAACCGTTTCTACACAATAGCCATTGCCGCTATTGTAATGATGGCTGCTGGCAACTACTGGCTGCCATTGTATACTGCCGGTTATACCATCGCATGGATGCTGTTTGCCGCCACCGCCATCGACCTGGCAATGCTCTACTACCGTCGAGCCATAACAGCCAGCCGGCATATGTCCGACCGCTTGTCAAACGGTGACGACAACGAGATACGGCTGCGCGTCGAAAGCTCATACCGGTGGACGTCAGGACTGAGAGTCGTGGACGAGACACCGTTCGTGTTCCAGCGACGCGACGTGGAGTTCGGACTGCGGCTCGCTCCATATGACGGAAAGACCATTGTCTACAAGCTACGACCGACACAGCGTGGCGTATACGGATTCGGACACATACGTGTGTTCGCCACGTCACCGCTACGCCTTGCCGAACGCCGCTACACATGCGGGGAACCTAAAGACGCCAAGGTGTACCCGTCATACCTTATGCTGCACAAGTATGAGCTACTCGCCATCAACAACCGCCTTACCGAAATGGGAGTGAAGCGCATAAGGCGTGCCGGGAACAACACAGAGTTCGAACATATAAAGGAATATGTCAAGGGCGACAACTACCGCTCTATAAACTGGAAAGCGTCAGCCCGGCGAAGCCTGCTCATGGTGAATGTCTATGAGGACGAGCGGTCGCAACAGATTGTGTCCGTCATAGACAAGGGACGAGCCATGCAACAATCGTTCGAAGGCATGACGCTGCTCGACTATGCCATCAACGCGTCGCTCATGCTCTCGTATGCAGCCATACGCAAGGCTGACAAGGCTGGGCTCGTGTGCTTCGGCGAACACACAGACACATTCATAACACCATCACGACGCCACGGACAAATGGAGCGGCTTCTTGAAGCACTCTACTACCAGCAGACGCGATGGGCCGAGAGCGATTTCGATGAAATGCTCGCCACCGTAAGCCATGGAATTACTAAACGCTCATTGCTTGTGGTATATACAAACTTCGACAGCCAATGCTCTATGGAACGGCAACTGCCTTACCTCAAGCAACTCAACACTCGACACCGCGTACTGGTGGTCTTCTTTGTAGACAACGAGAAACAGAAGTTTCTCGACACCAAGGCACACACCACTGAGGAATACTACCAGCACGTTATCGTTGAAAAGATGGTGCATGAACAGCATCTTATAGTGTCGCTCCTGCGCCACAACGGAATACAGAGCCTGCTCACCACGCCTCAGAATCTGTCAGTGGACGTAGTGAACAAATACCTTGAGATGAAATCAAACCAGGCTATATAGCTGGGCACACTATTGTTTGCTCAGCTATATGTTTTTTTTACATACAGATGTCCGATTTCATAATTTCATACGTTATAACTATGTAACAGCTATGAAACCAGAGGAATTCAACCATATCATCCTGCCCATGCGCAACGAACTGCTCGGCTATGCGGTGCGGCTCACGGGGTCGGCAGACAATGCCGAAGACCTTGTGCAGGAGACCATGCTCCAGCTATGGGACATGCGCTCACGCCTCGCCCCTGGCGACAGGCTCAAGTCGCTCGCCATGACAATGACGCGCAACAGGTTCCTCGACCAGCTGCGCCACGAGAGCCACACTGCAGCGATGCCCGAGCACACGGACATCGCCGTGGATGACCGGCGAGCCGAACTGCGCGACGAGGCACAGTTGATACGCGACATTGTGGCACAGCTGCCTCCATTGCAGCAGCAGATTTTCCGCATGAAGGAAATTGAGGGTTACACCGCCGACGAGATCATGCATATAACTGGATGCACTGCCGACAACCTGCGGCGCAACCTGTCGAGGGCACGAATGAAGATACGACAGACATACATGAACATCGTAAAAGGAGCAACACTATGATAAAGAACATTGACAATATGCCACAGATTCCCGACATACGGACGCTTGTGAACCGCTACCTGTCGGGCGAGACAACCAACGAGGAAGAGGCCACGCTGCGAGCGTGGTTCCGCCTTGCTGGCGACATGGCGCCGAAAGAATGGCTGCCTATAAAGGCTATGCTAAGCTTCGTAGACGAGGAGCGCCAACTGCTTGTCAGTAAGGCAGAGCACGAAACATTGGCAAAGAAGCCTTCCGAAATCCGCACCACGCTACTGCAAGCATTTTACAAGCCACGTATATGGATTTCAACGGCAGTGGCAGCCGCGGCAATTGCAATAACGCTTGTCGTGCCGACAGTTTACAAGAGCTTCGGAAACGAGCCACTGAACTATGCTGTCATTGACGGCAAGGTATACACCAGTCCGAAGGTGATAAAGCAGCAAGCCAACAATGCCCTCCAGGCGGTGTCGGCTGACGGCGAGAACCCGTTCAGCGCCCTCGACATGATGCAATAGCAAAAAGCAAACATTTAAACAACAACAACATGTATAAACTGCAGAATATCTCACACAAGCCTCCACTGCCGCTTTTGCGAAAGGTTATGCTGACGTGCCTGCTCTTCTTCTGCGCGGCTCACGCCAACGCGCAAGAGGGGCTTGCCGTAAATGCCGCCTTCCAACAGTATGGCCACTCGAAGGGCTGCAAGATGGTGGTGATGCAGAACACCAAGCTGCGTGGCTACCACCTTAATATATACAAGAGCCTGGTCTACCCCGACAAATACGCCGACAAAATAGGCACCCACTTGAAGACAGACCGGCGCTCGGCAAAGAAGATACGTGAGATTGTGGACAACGGGCGCATTGCCAGCGGCTACTACATGATGCCGCCACTTGCGTCGGGCGCCAACCGATACATTCTCTTCAGCCATACCGCCCGCGGCAAGGGAGCCGTCATCTACATCGAGGGCAATCTCTCGCCAGATGACATCATGTCCATATGCTATACAAAAAGAGGTTTTTAAAACTATATAA
>CALBYK010000071.1 GCA_937889855.1 uncultured Prevotella sp. | reverse complement strand
ACCGTATTGGCGACATGCCTGTTATTGCCACCAATTTCTTGTAGAGCGAGCTGCGGCTCATCGACATTTGCTCGCAAAACTGTTCTATGCTGTATTCCGGATTGTCCATATTCTGCTCCACAAGTGCTATGGCGTGGGCTATGAGTTCCTTGTCTATATTGCTCACGGTTATGTCCGACGGACTTACTTCCAGTTTGCGCAGCCGCTCTCCGGCATTGTCGGTCCATTTAAGGAGCCTCTGTATGCGCAGAAGCAGTATGTCAAGATTAAAAGGTTTGGTAATGTAATCATCGGCACCTTCGCGCAATCCGCTCAGCATTTGGTCGTCGGACGTGCGTGCAGTGAGCATTATGAATGGAATATGCGACAGCCTGATGTCATTTTTTATATGGTTGCACAATTCCATGCCATTCATCACTGGCATCATTATATCGCTCAGAATCAGGTCGACATGACGGTTTTGCTTTTCTATTATTTCAAGAGCCTCACGTCCATTGGCTGCGTCTATCACATCATAGTAGTCGACAAGGCAACTGTGCAGAAACATCCTGAAGTCGTCTGTGTCCTCCACAATGAGTATTGTCTTGCGGTCGTGCGGCAGCTCGTCGCTGCTGTCTGACGGTTTGTTGTCACCGCTCATGCTGTTGTGTACATATATTGGCTTATATGTGTCGGCATTGTCGGTGTTTTGCTTTATCCACAATATGTCGTCAAGATTGCGTATGTCGAGTATCTTGGTTGTTTCCTGAAACAGAGTTTGCGCATTGCGAAGAACCAGCTCAAGCTGCAGCTTCAGCTCACTTGCGATAGGCATGCGCACAAGGCGCTCGAGCGGTGTTATAACGAGTGAGAGCGGTGTGCGTATGTCATGACTTACTTGAGTGAAGAACTCCAGCTTTGCCTCGTCCATTTTCTGTTTTTGCAGCAATCGCTCTTCACGGCGGCGGTGTTGCTCACGGCGTGCCATACGGCGGCGGTAGCGCTTGACAATCACAACTGCTGCGCATAAAGCCACAGCTATATAAAGCATGTATGCTTGCCATGAAGCATATATATGCGGCACAACCACAATCTCCATCACGCTTTGCGGGTTGTGCTCAATGCCATCAGGTTCAGCCACTTTCACAGCAAGTTGGTATGTTCCTGCCTCAAGTGAGTTCAGTTGGATAATGTTGCTCTCTATCGGTATCCACCTCTCGTTGTCATGCAGACGGTACACATATCGTGTCTTATGCAAGTTGGCATAGTCCATCGACGACACCTCAAGACATATGTTTCGGTCGGCAGCATGCAACCTCAGCCTGTGTGTATCAAGAATGTTTTGCGAGAGAATCCTATATCCATCAGCATTGGTGCTGTCTACAAATATATCCTCTCCGTTGACAGATAGTCCGGTGAAACGCACGGGATTGTTGGCTTTATTTTGGTTGTAGTTCTGTTGCGGTGTGATGCGCGCCATGAATCCTATTCCGCCCACAATAATGTCACCGTTGCTTAGGCAAGCTATTGCATGGTTGTTGAACCGCACATTGCCAATGCCGTCCTCACTGTAAAATGGTGTGGCACGCACGATGCCATTGCTTACCGTGATATGGGTTATTCCATTGCTTGTGCTTGCCCACAAATTGCCGTAATGGTCGGTACAGAGTCCGAGAACCTGATTGTGTGACATTCCGTCATGTGTGGTAAGGATGCGCTCCTTGCCGTTTGTGAGGTTGTGGCAGACCAGTCCGTCGCGCAACCCTATCCACAAGCAGTGTTGCCGTTTGTCAATACATAGAGCTTTGACATGGTCGTGACGCAACAATCTCATTTGTCGTGTGGCAAGGTCAAGGGCGTAAAGTCCGTTGCTCGTGCCGACATACATCGTGCGTTTGCCGTCGAATGCAATGTCGGTCATGTTGTCTGTATTCATGATTGTGTTGCGCATACAGTAGAAATAGAAACGTCCATCGGATGTCATGGCAACCAGTCCACGGTCCCATGTAGCGAACCACATCATTCCGTCATTGATCTCGGCAAATGCCATGACATATCGCAGATTGTCGTTGTCTATATATGTAGGTTTCCCATCGTGTATGTAAAATAGCCTGCCACCATACGATCCCCACCACTGCCGCCCTCGGCTGTCGGTAAATGTGGATGTCATTTGGTTGGAAATCATATTATCTATTCCATCGGCGACACGTTTCATAACGGCAATGTTGTCAACGGGGCATACACCGATACCTTGGCTGTCGAAACCAAGCCATAAGCGGTTGCTGCTGTCTTCGCTTATGCAGCTCACGTCCTCACCTTTCGGCATACGCACAATGCAGACGGGCATTTGGTTGAGATTGGCAAATACCACACCTTGCTTGCTTGTACCAATCCATATTGTTGAATTCTCGTCATCCTTGTAGAAACACACGATGTGGTTATAGTATGGCGAGAATCGTTCCGAGTCATCACTCCGCATACTGACGATGTTGTAACTGTTGCGGTCGATCACTGTCATGCCGTGGTTGTCGGTGCCAATCCACAGATTTCCCATGTCATCGTCCATGACGGTGGTTATCATCTTGCCCGACATTGATGGCTGCCGGGCTATGTCTGTCCATGACGACGGAAACTGGTTGAAGGCAAGCAAGTGGAAGGAGTGTATGTCATAATAGAGCGGACGGCCAGTGGTATCAATATATATGCGGCTTTGCTCACTGGCACTAAAACCAGTCCTTGCTGCGAATATGGGCTGTTGGCTATTTTCTATGTGCCATAGCTCTCCTTCGACATTAGCTGAGTTTTGTCTGGATTTGTCAGCGAGGAGCAGCCATGCCCTCCCGTGCCGACACGCCATATTGACCATACGGCGTCCGTGCGGGATTGTGTAGTCCATAAGCTTACGCCGGGCAAAGTCGTATTTTACAAGTTGCTGTCCACGCCACGCCCATAGATTGCGGTCATTGTCGATGACTATCCTCTCAGGTTTACATTTTATATTGTAGCGTGAAAGTTGCGGCAGTATGTTGCCGTCGAAAGAATCCATATCACGATGGTATATATAGGTGTCGAGTGCGCCCGTTATCCAGAGTATGGAGTCTGCCGACTCATACACATTATATATGGCATCGTTCCAATGCCGGTTGTTATCGATGGTGTATCGGCGGAAATGGTAGCCATTGTAGCTGTTAATGCCGTTGAGAGTGACAAGCCACATCATGCCCCACGAATCGCGTGTGATGTCGCGGACATAGTTGTCACTGATGCCATGACTCATGTTCAAGTCATGAAAAAGAAGATTCTGGCAAACGCCTGCCGCATGTAGTGGCAGTGTGACAACAAGCGACATAAGAGCCTGGAATA
>CALBYK010000070.1 GCA_937889855.1 uncultured Prevotella sp. | reverse complement strand
CCTGAAGTACCACACCGACGACAACGGCGAGCAGTTTGAGATTGCCGACCCGTGGCTCACAGCCGACGACTTCAAGCTCATCTCAAGCGACGAGCCTCTCGACTTCCTCAAGCTCTCACCGTTCCGCAGCACCGACCTACGCGCTGCCAAAAACTTCACGCAGCCTTACCTGCAGATGGTGGCAAGCATACGCAACAAGGGCGCAATGAAGACATTGGAAGAGATTCTGTAAATCCCAGATCTATCGTGGCGGAGGTCTCCGGCCTCCGCAGCAACCAACGAAGCCTATAAACTATTGGCTAAAGCTAAGTGCTGCGGAGGCCAGAGACCTCCGCCACGGATAATATTCCGTTCACCAACCTAATCAAAACCCGCTACACTCTATGAAATCTCTAAGCCTCAAGACCGCAGGACCATTCCTCCTGCTCACATTCATATATTTCATCGTCGGCTTCCTCACCACCGTCAACGGACAATGCCAAGGACCGCTCAAGGTGGCGTTTCTCTCCGGCGCAACGACGATGCGCAACTCGCTCACCACACTCATCTCCTTCGCCTTCTTCCTGGGCTATCTGCTCAACAGTTCGCGTACGGGCAAAATGCTCAACCTTATAGGCTACAAGCGCACACTGGTGCGCTCGCTCATTGTTATGGTAGAGGGACTCGTGTTCTACACAGCCTCGGCTTTCTGCGCCGAATACATCGCAGAGGCGGGAATAGTGGTGAACGGCGACTTTTTGCCTTTCGGCTATTTCGTGTTCCTCATGGGTTCGTTTCTTATGGGTACGGCAGCCGCCATGCTGCAAGTGGTCATCAACCCATACATAGCCGCCTATCCATTGCCCGACACAAGCGCGGTGCAACGCATGAACTTCACGTGCGCCGTCAACTCGTTAGGCACAACCATCGCCCCGCTGTTTGTCACGGGCATAATGTTCGCTGGTGTGCCACTCGACAGCGTGACGGCATCGCAACTTACACTTCCCTTCATACTTATGACCCTTTGCATCGTCATAACCACAATGACAACACGTCGCCTCGCCCTGCCCGACATTGAGAGTACACGTTCCACATCAACTGACGCAGCCGCTTCCGCATCTTCAAACGAAAAGGCACGCAGCATTTGGTCGTTCCGCAACCTTAAATATGGCGTTGTAACAATATTCTTCTACGTAGGCACGGAAGTGAGCATAGGCAACAACATCAACCTCCACGCCATGGAACTCAATACCTCAGGCGCGGCCATCTCTCCTGCACTGCTCGCCACTATCTATTGGGGCGGATTTCTTATCGGGCGCATGGTGTCGGCAGGCATTAAGAACGTGGCTCCGCGCCCCATGCTCATCACCGTCACAATAGGTGCAATAGTGTTCATTACACTCGCCATGCTGACGGAGAACCTATGGCTTCTCGCCGCCGTCGGACTGTTCCACTCCGTAATGTGGAGCTGCGTGTTCACGCTTGCCGTCGACGGACTGGGCAAATACACGTCACGCGCTTCGGGAGTGTTTATGATGGGCGTGTTCGGCGGTGCCGTGTTCCCAGTGCTTCAAGGAATGCTTGCCGACTGGATTGGCTCATGGCAGTTCACATGGACTATCGCCCTTGTGTGTGAGTTTGTATTGCTGTGGTATGGACTGCGTGGCTACCGCAAATGAAACACTTACTCTCCCGTCGATGCCCTGCACTTCATCTCCGTGCGCACCACAATGTGGCGGTTCTCGGCTTCGGGATTTCTCACTTTCTCAAGCACAAACTCAGCAGCACGCTGCCCCATCTCACAGAGCGGAGGCTCTACGGTCGTAAGCTGTGGATATACAATGGTGGAGAGTTCAGTCCCGGAGAAGCCAGCCACTGCCACATCCTCAGGCACACGCCGTCCAAGCTCGCGCAGACGGTTCATCGCGCCTATGGCGAGTGTGTCGGTGAAGGCATATACGGCATCAAAGTGCATATTGTCGGCCACAAGGCGGTCGATGGCTGCCGCGCCGTCGGCGAATGTCATACCTGTCTTCACGACAAGCTGCGGGTCGTATAAATGAAACTTCTCCATAGCTTCGCGATATCCGCGTCCGCGCTCCACGGTGTTATAGACATCATCAGGACCATACAGATAGGCTATGCGGCGCCTGCCGAGACGGATGAGATGCTCGGTCATAAAATAAGAGTCGTTGTTGTCGTCGACCGTCACCTGAGGCATGTCGTCCATGCCGTGCGGCAGACGGTCGTAGAAGACAATCGCCATGCCCGACTCGGCAAGCCGACGGTACATGTCGGCATTTTTGCGCCAACTGCAAAGGCTCACGATAAGCCCGTCCACCATGAAGTCGTCCATCATCTGCAAATTCTCGCGCTCGCGGTCGGGATTCTCGTCCGACTCGGCAATCATCACCTTCTGACCGTTCTTGTAGAGCACACTCTGTATGCCCGCAACAACCTGCGAGGCATATGGCGTGTGCATCTCGGGCACAATCACCCCGATGGTGTTGGTGCGCCCCATCTTCAGGTTCATCGCCACAGGGTTGCGGCGGTAGCCGAGACGCTCGGCCTCGCGCAATACAGCCTCGCGTGTCTCGCGGCGGATGTTCTTGTCGTCGGTCAGAGCGCGTGACACGGTAGACACAGAAATACACAGTGAGCGGGCGATATCTTTTATCGTAAC
>CALBYK010000069.1 GCA_937889855.1 uncultured Prevotella sp. | reverse complement strand
GGCCCCTATGCGCGTAGCCATACCTAAAGGGCTCTCCCTGCTTGCCACCCATTCCACAGATGGCTATGTGCCAGGTGTGAACGACATATTGAATGGCTATACACGCCCCGACGGCACACGGGAGTTGTCGGCTGAGGAGAAGATGCAGCGCGGACGGCAGGCCATATCCACACTTGCCGAATATCGCAAGGTGAAAGCCGATAACCCTTCCGACCCGCGACTTGCAGAACTCTCCGCTAAGCTGAAACATGACATGCCTTACTTCGGCTACGGATACATAAAGGACCGTGCAGAGCTGGTGCCTTACATTCCTCTTAATTTCTATGCCTTCCGCGTGATGGTTGGTGTAGGCACATTGCTGCTGTTGTTCTTCCTTGTGATAGGGCATGTGGCATGGCGCATGGACGTCACTTCGCCACGGCGCTGGCTTTACATGGCTGCCATAGTTATGCTGCCGCTTTCCTACATCGCGAGTGAGGCCGGCTGGATTGTTGCCGAATTAGGCAGACAGCCGTGGGCCATACAGGACATGATGCCAACCGTTGCTGCTGTGTCCGACATAAAGGCGGGCAGTGTGGCGCTTACGTTCTTCATCTTCCTCGTGCTCTTCACTGTGCTGCTGGTTGCAGAACTGAGAATTATGTGCCGGGTGATAAAGAACTACAAGCCGCAGCAGGTGTCGCCAACTGATAATTAAACATTAAACACTAATAATTACACATTAATATGACATACTCATTTCTTCAACAATATTGGTGGTTTATAGTGTCCCTTTTGGGAGCTCTGCTTGTGTTTCTGATGTTCGTACAGGGAGCCAACTCGTTGGTCTACAGCCTTGGCAGGACAGAAGAGGGACAGCGTAAGGTGCTTGAGTCGACAGGTCGCAAGTGGGAGATAACGTTCACCACGCTCGTCACTTTTGGCGGGGCGTTCTTCGCGTCGTTCCCGTTGTTCTACAGCACGAGTTTCGGCGGTGCCTATTGGTTGTGGATGATAATACTGTTCTCGTTTGTTTTGCAGGCAGTTAGCTACGAGTTTCAGCACCGCCGCGGCAACTTGCTCGGCACGCGCACCTATAGATGGTTTCTCATCCTTAACGGCATTATTGGACCGTTGTTGCTCGGTGGGGCAGTGGCGACATTCTTCGACGGATCAAACTTCATCGTCGAGAAAGCCTCTCTCACCGACCTCTCGGCTCCTGTCATAAGCCGGTGGGCAAACGCCTCGGCGGGTCTTGACGCACTGTTGGACCCATGGAACCTGATTCTTGGACTTGCCGTGATGTTTCTCGCACGCATACTTGGCATACTGTATATAATAAACAATGTGGATGACGAGGACATACGCTCACGTGGCAGTGTGCGCCTTGTGGGCAGCACGGTTCCGTTTCTTGTCCTCTTCCTCGCTTTCTTCATCCGCACGCTGCTCAAGGAGGGATATGCCGTTGACGCGTCTACAGGGGTGGTGTTCATGGAGCCGTTGAAGTATCTGCACAACTATCTTCAGCTGTGGCCGCTGTCTGTGCTCACTGTCATTGGCGTGGTGCTGTTGCTCTACGGCATTGTGCGCACAGTTCTCAGCAAGAGCTATGTTCGCGGAATATGGCCGGCTGGCATCGGTGTGGTGCTTGTGGTGTTGTCGCTGCTGCTTTGCGCCGGACTTGGCGGCACTGCCTACTATCCTTCAAATGCCGACCTTCAGTCGTCGTTGACAATAGCCAACAGTTGCAGCAGTGAGTTCACGCTGCGCACAATGTTCTATGTGTCGCTCCTTGTGCCTTTTGTCTTCGCGTATATAGCCTATGTGTGGAGAGTGATGGACCGGAAATAAGGAATATATAGTGATGCTTGTTTGGATTTTTCTCCAAACAAGCATCATTCTTTTTCTTTTTGCAATATACAAGCAGTATCTCTTGTGATGTTCTGTCCTCTCAAAGACTGCTGTGTCCAATAAGGGACAATTTCTTGTAAAATTACAAAAATTAATCAATATACCCCTTAAGCGATTTTATAAAGTTTCATAAATGCTGAAAATCTGTCTTTTGTATCGTATGTCTCTCATTCTATCTTTGCCCTCAAAAACACCACATTATGCCCGACATCCTCGCCTCCGCCGCCTTCACCCCTCGCACAAGTGAAGTCTTCAAGGAGCAGCACAACATCGCCCCCGTCAGCATCGCCCACATCGGCAAGGCGCAAGCTATCGACAAGGACTTCACGGAAGTGCCGTTCTCGACATTCCTCACATGCGACAACTATTTTGTCGTTTAAATTAGGCATTTCGTTCGTCCTTTAAATAGCTGTCTGATATTCAAGTTGCTCACTTGTAACTTACTGTATATAAGCAACAAAGAGGAAACTACCGAAGTAGAATCCTCTTTGACCTTG
>CALBYK010000068.1 GCA_937889855.1 uncultured Prevotella sp. | reverse complement strand
CGAGTAGAACGACTGCCCCATTGCGGCGAGAAACGTGCCTGAGTTGAGCTGCGAGAAGTCGGGACGGAACAGAAACTCTATTCCCTTGCCGGCTCCCGGCAGCATGCACGAGCCTGCCACGACAATGAGCAGCAGGATGAACAGCAGCGGCATCATTATCTTTGAGGCCCGCTCTATGCCGCTGCGTACGCCGTGGATTATGACAAAGTGGGTGAGCGCGAGAATGGCGACGGTCCAGAAAATGGGCCTGAATGGCGACGATGAGAATTCTTTGAAATATCCTGATATGTATGCCGTGTCGCCGCTGAGCTCACCGAACGCTGACGAGAATATGTACTGCAGGCACCAACCCGATACCACGGCATAGTAGCCGGTGATGAGGAATCCAGTCAGCACGCTCATGCAGCCCACGAGGCGCCATGTCTTGTGTGCTCCCATCTTGCCGTAGGCACGCCCCGTGTTGGCCGCGCCGTGGCGCCCGATGATGAACTCGTTCATCATGCACGGAATTCCGAGCACGATGACGCATGCAATGTATATAAAGATGAAGGCGGCTCCGCCGTTCTGCCCGGTCATGTAAGGGAATCGCCACACGTTACCCAATCCTACCGCTGAGCCGGCTGTGGCGAGCACCATGCCCAGTTTGCTTCCGAAATTAACTCTTTCCTGTGACATCTTGTTTGTTCTGATTTATAACTTCTTACCTTTAGAGTGTGCAAAATTATAAAATAATTATGATAATTTAATATGAATTGTAAGTAAAAATTTTTATAACTTTGCAGGTTGTAAATCAAAATCGTTAAATAAAAGTATGTCATACATTCGCCATCTCTTGAGGTCGTATCCCGTATCGTGCTTCTATATCCTTGTGATATGGATATTGTGTTTCATGTCTGTGCCCCGCACGCCTCTCGACAATGTGACGCTCATTGACAAGTGGGTGCACACGACAATGTACCTCGGCACGTGCGGCACGATATGGTACGAGTATCTGCGCCGTCATCGCCGAAAATGCGACATTGGTGGTGGCTGGCGGTATGAAATAAACAAATGCAGGCTGTTTGTGCTTGCATGGCTCGCCCCGGTAGTGATGAGCGGACTGATTGAGGTTCTTCAGACCACATGCACAGGCGGAAGACGCTCCGGCGATTGGCTCGACTTCGTCGCCAACTCCATCGGAGTGACGCTGGCTGCCCTGGGGGCAATGGCCGTGCTGTGGCTGAATAGGAAATAAGGGCAATGCAAAAACGAAGTTTTTTCATGCACTTGCGCCGTCAGGCTTACGTAGTGCCGCTACAATGGCTTGGCGGCAGGGCTGTCGGGCAACGGTTGTAAGGCCACCGTTGTCCGACAGCGTTTTTTTTCTTTGTCGTTGTGGCAGACGGTAATTGTCAGAAACTCTCAAGCCAGGCCTTCAGGTCCATTCGCATCTCGGCATGATAGCGGAATGAGGGACTCATGCCCCATCCGTGTCCGCCGCTTGGATAGATGTGGAGAGAGGCAGGCACGTCATGACGGTAGAGCTCGCTGTAGTAGTTGACGCCGTTTATGGGCAATACCGTATGGTCGTCGTCGGAAAGGAGTATGCACGCGCGTGGGGTGGTGCGTGTAACCTGGAGGTCAGAGCAGTACTTCTGCTCGTCCTTCTTGTGGGCGTCCTTGCCGAGCAGATTGTCGTGCGACCCTTGGTGGGTGTAGCCCTGCATCATCGTGATGACGGGATAGAAGAGAATCTGGAAGTTGGGTTTGGCGTCGTCCTTTGACTGTGTGGCTATGGTAGAGGCAAGGTGGCCGCCTGCCGACGAGCCCATGATGCCTACGTCCTCCGTGTTGATGTGCCATGCCCGGGAGTTGCGCCGCACGGTGCGCATAGCCTCCTCGGCATCGCTCACCGGCACCTTGGCGTTGCCGTTGGGCATACGGTAGTGGAGCACGATGGCAGCAATGCCCATATTATTGAAAAATGGTGCCCAGTCGGTACCCTCATGCCCCATTGCCAGATGAGCATAGCCGCCGCCAGGACATATCACCACAGCGCGGCCCGTGGCGCGCTTCTCGTCGGGAAGGAACACCTTGATGTATGCGGTGTCCTGCAGTCCGTTCTTGTTTGGAGCCTTGGCTTGCCATAGGTTTATGTCGAATGTGCGTTGTGCCAATGAGGGTAATGCCAGGAGGCAAAATAAGAGTGAAAGGATAAGATTTGTTTTTTTCATCGTTGTTTCTTGTTTTATTATTTGCAAAGGTAACCTTTTTTTCGTAATATTGCATCAGTTTTTTCAACATCAACAGTATGGATAAACGAATTTTAATGATGATGTTGGCTTCTGCCGTTATATACGGCGCGCAGGCAAAGGTGAGGCTGCCACACCTCATAGCCGACAATATGGTTTTGCAGAGCGGCACCGATGTGCGCCTCTGGGGATGGGCTGCTCCAGGCAAGACGGTGAAGGTCACGGTTTCGTGGAGTTCCACTCCCGTTGCCGCCAAGACTGCCAGGGACGGCTCCTGGGAGGTGCGCGTGCGCACGCCAAGGGCAGGATACGCTCCGCTGTCAATAACTTTTGACGATGGCGACAAAACCACGGTGGGCAATGTCCTGTCAGGAGAAGTGTGGGTGTGTGCCGGCCAGTCGAACATGGAGATGCCTGTGCGAGGATTTTGGGGCTGCCCGGTTGAGGGCTACAACGACGTCGTGGTTGACGCCCGCAAGCGCTCCGCCATACGCTATGCCAAGATTCCCGCACGCATGGCCATGAAGCCGCAGCAGGACGCCGCCACCAAATGGAATGTCGTGTCACCGGAAACCGTGCAGTGGGCTTCGGCAACTGGATATTTCTTCGGGCGCACTCTTGAGGACATGCTTGATGTGCCCGTAGGCTTGATAGAGGCCAATAAGGGCGGCTCACGTGTGGAGTCGTGGCTCGACCGCGACAACCTTAAGAAAAACACCGACGAGAAAACAGACTCCGTATCTATATATAAAATAGGTACCGACTATTATCGGCCGCTTGTATGGGGCAACGGCACCTTTGCCCCGATAACAAAGTTCACCGTCAAGGGCATAATCTACTATCAGGGGTGCTCCAACGTGGGCTATCACACCGGCGACTATGCCCGCCGGCTCGAGCTGCTCGTGGCACAGTGGCGGCGCGCCTTCGGAGAAGGCGACATCCCGTTCTATTTTGTGGAGATCGCCCCATACTGGTATGACAACGCCGCGGGCACCGGTGCTGCCCTTCTCCGCGAGCAGCAATACATTGCCTCCACGCGCATACCCAACTGCGGCTTTGTGGGCAATAACGACGGCGCCTACATGAGCGAGCTCAAGCAGATACACCCTTCGCAGAAGCGCAAGGTGGGCGAGCGCCTCGCCTACTATGCCCTGTCGGAGACATACGGCGTGAAGGGACTTATCTACAAGAACCCATGTTTTGACAGCATGACGGTGAGCGGTGCCGAGGCTACAATAAAGCTTCGCAACACCGAGACCGGCATATATCCGCTTTACGGCATCACAGGCTTCGAGATTGCCGGGGAGGACGGCAAGTTCTATCCGGCAGCCGCGCGCTACGACTGGCATGACGGCATAGTAGTTACATCTCCGAAGGTACACAAGCCGACAGTCGTGCGCTACTGCTTCAAGAACTTCGAGCTCGGCAACGCGCGCAATCAGGGCGGACTACCGCTGCTGCCCTTCCGTACGGAATGACACGTAGGACATCAGCGTCGGAAAAAAGCTTACTTGACCAAATTACATAAAAATGCATCCATTAGAGAAATTTGAGTATTGCCCAATGTGCGGCAGCCATCATTTCGTGGCAAACGGAGCCTCAAGCAAGAAGTGTGAGAACTGCGGCTTCGAGTATTTCATGAACCCGAGCGCGTCAAACGTCGCCATTATAGTCAACAAAAACGGGGATATATTGGTGGAACGCCGCAAGCATGAGCCGGCAAAGGGCACGCTAGACCTGCCTGGAGGATTCACGCAGATAGGCGAAACTTCTGAGGAAGGCGTGGCGCGTGAGGTGATGGAAGAGACCGGGCTCAAGGTCACGGCTTCGACGTATCTCTTCTCCCTGCCCAATGTCTATCGCTATAGTGGCATAGACATACACACTCTCGACATGTTCTATCTGTGTGAGGTAGATGACAGTACGGTGGCGGTTGCCGGAGACGATGCGGCCGAGTGCATGTGGCTGTCGCCTGACGACATACACACAGAGCAGTTCGGACTGCGCTCTGTGCGCTGGGGACTTATAAAGTTTCTTGAACGTCAAAATCGGTTCACGTCAGCAGAGGAAGCCCAACAGTGACGAGGAATTGTGGCTGTTTAAGGGACTGTATGCTCGGGAAATGCAAAAAAAGTAAAATAGTGGCCGGATTGTTTGGCAGATTGAAATAAAATATGTACATTCGTTGGCGAATAATCAAAAGCGACGCAATGTTGAATGTAGGTGACTTTATGGACTATCTGCGCTATGAGCGCAACCGCTCTGAATGTACTGTCGACGGCTATCGCCGGGATATAGCAGCTTTCGGGCAATACCTCAAGCAGCTCGACGAAGGCATCACGTTCGACACGGCAGACACCGACACTATCCGCGGCTGGCTCGAGGAGATGATGGATCGCGGCAACAGTGCTGCCTCAATAAGCCGGAGGCTCAGCGCGCTGAAGACCATGTACCGCTATGCCATCTCGCGCAACCTTGTGGAGCATGACCCGGCGCACGCACTGCACGCGCCGAAGAAGCGCCGTAGCCTGCCACAGTTTGTGGGTGAGGAAGATATGGACAAGCTTATCGACAACGATGAATGGGACGACGATTATAAAAGTGTGCGCGCGCGTACTATATTAATGGCGCTCTATGAAACGGGACTCCGTGTGTCGGAGCTTGTAGGACTCGACGACTCGTCCATCGACTTTGCCGAGCGGGAACTTCGTGTGACCGGAAAAGGCGACAAGCAGCGGGTGGTGCCTTTCGGAGAAGAGCTTGCCGTCCAAATGCAGAAATATATGCAAATGCGTGGCGCGCAGCCACGGGAGCAGGGCGACGGCGCCTTCCTGCACAGCGACAAGGGCTGCCGTATGAGCACATCGCAGGTGCGAATGGTCGTGAAGCAGATGCTCTCGGCTGTTGGCAATCTAAAGAAGCGCTCGCCGCACGTGCTGAGGCACTCTTTCGCGACGGCCTTGCTCAACAACGGGGCCGACCTTGAGAGTGTGCAGAAGCTGCTTGGACATGCGAGTCTCTCGACAACCGAGATATACACACACACAACATTCGAACAGTTAAAACAAGAATATAGCAAGGCCCACCCAAGGGAGTAGACTGGCAACAGTCGTGCGGCCGTATACATAGCTATATACATAACCAAAAACATAAGTACAACCTTAACAAAAGAAAAGGAGGACACTATGGAGATTAAGATTCAGTCAATCCATTTTGACGCAACAGAGAAATTGCAGGAGTTCATCGAGAAGAAGGTGGTAAAGCTCGAGAAGACATTCGA
>CALBYK010000067.1 GCA_937889855.1 uncultured Prevotella sp. | reverse complement strand
CTATGGCCGTCTTGCCGAGAAGCCATGTGGCGTGGGCGTTGACGGATGCCCCGTATACGTCGGTGCGGTGGAAGTTCTCCCCGTTCTGCGCCCCTTCCTTGTGGCGCGTGAGCTGGTAGTGGTCGATGTCGCGGTGCCAGTAGACCTGCGGTGCCACTACAAGGCGGTCGTCGCCAAGAGGCTTTATGTCGGCAAGGGCCGATGCCATGATGCGCCGTGTGGCCTCCCATTGGTTGTTGAACTTGGCGCTGTAGAATGTAGACGCGCCATAGTCCTGCGACGACACTCCTCCTTGCCAGTTGACGTCGATGTAGCGTGACGCGAGCGAGCCCATGTAGTAGGCCCGGCGGCGCTTGAAGTCGGAGTTGGCGGTACCGCCGTCACTTTGTGTGTATCCGGTGCTGAGCTTCTGGCTTACGCTGCCAGTGCTGAGGTTGAGGCTTGCGTCACCTCCGAAGGTGCCGAACGAGCCGCCCTCGGCCGATATGCTGACGTTTGAGCTGCTGTCCGCGCGTGTGACGATGTTTATCGCGCCGTTGAATGCCGACGAGCCGAACACGCGTGCCGAAGCGCCTTCGAGAACCTCAATGCGCTCAATGTCGGAAAGAGAAACAGGAAAATCGGCTGCATTGTGCCCCGTCTGCGGGCTGGAGATGTTGACGCCATTCAATAGAATGGTTATCTGGTCGAATGTGCCGCCGTTGATGCTGATGTCCGTCTGAACTCCAAAGCCACCGCGCTGACGGACGTCCACGCCCGTGGCTAACTTCAAGATGTCGTTGATACTTGCCGCCTCCGCACGCTGGATGTCGTCGCGTGAGATGACAGATACGATTTTGGCCGACTGCAGGGCAGTGAGCGGAACACGTGACGAGGTTACCGTCACCTCGTCGAGCCTCACCTCGTCATGTCCCAAAGAGTCGGTGGCTGCCGTCGGCGTCTGTACCGGTGTGGTGCTGATGCCGTCTGCCTTGGCGTAGGTCAGGGTGGCCACGCTGAGTGTGCAGATGAGCACTTCCTTGCCGATGCAGCTGAACAGGGCGTAGCCTCGGCGTGTGAAATGCTTGAAACGCAGAGCCTGCTCGCCTGTCTTGAATCTTTGTCTGTACATAAATGTTTTTGATGAATAAGCCTCATCCCCTCGCCACTCCACCCATGACAGGTGAGGGGAGTGTTGTGCTTGATTTTAATGGTTTTGTTATATGGGGGGAGTTTTGAGGGGGCAAAGGTAGTCAAAAAAATCCAAATATGCCAAGAATGTCGTGCAAAACATCTACTTGGCATGTGATGGCTTTGCGCAAATGGCCGATATATACAGCCCGGAAAAGGTGAGCAGACCGTTTATCATCAGCAGCTCATAGCCAAACTTGTAGCCCCAGCATCGCTGCGCCGCGGTGTCGAGGGCGAGGCACATCACGGGTGACGCCACGGCGATGTATGGCACAAGGCGGTCGGATGGTTGCCGGTTGGTGAACAGTCCGAAGGCAAACAGTCCGAGCAGCGGGCCGTAGGTGTAGGAGCACAGTATGTAGATGGCGTCAATGACGCTTGTTGAGTTGAGCGTCTTGAAGAGCATTATGAACAATGCGAACACCACGGCTATGGTTATGTGTGCACGGCGTCGCAAACGCTCGTCGCCATAGCGCTCACGTATGTCGACGCAGTAGCTTGTTGTCAGGGCAGTGAGTGCGGAGTCGGCGCTTGAGAACGATGCCGCCACGATGCCTATGGTGAACAGCACCACCACTGTCTCGCCAAGCCTTCCTGTGGCGGCGAACATTGGCAGCAGCTCATCACCGCTCTCGGGCAGGGCAATGCCTTCTTTCCGCGCAAGCTGCATGAGCAGTATGCCAAGTGCCAGGAAAAGCAGGTTGGCTGGCACAAAGGCAAAGCCGTAGGTGCACACGTCTTTCTGCGCGTCGCGCAGCGAGCGGCAAGTGAGGTTCTTCTGCATCATGTCCTGGTCGAGCCCTGTCATAACGATAGCTATGAAGGCACCGCTTAGAATCTGTTTCCAAAAGTTCTGTGTCGACACCCAGTCGTCGAGAACGAATATGCGGCTGTGCGCGTCGTCGGCAATGGCCCGAACGGCATCGGCTGGAGAAAGGCCTAACTCGCCCGTCACATTATATATAATAAGGATGAGGGCGGCAAACATGCATGTGGTCTGGAAAGAGTCGGTCCAAACAAGTGTTTTTATGCCTCCGCGCCGCGTGTAGAGCCATATCAGCGCCACCATTGCGGCGACGGTCACGGGGAACGGCACGCCCACGGTATCGAGCACAAACCGTTGCAGCATGATGCACACAACGTAGAAACGCACGGCGGCTCCAGTCATCTTGGATATGAGGAAGAACCATGCCCCCGTTTTGTAGGAGCGTGTGCCGAGCCGTTGCCTTAGGTAGGTGTAGATGGTGGTGAGGTTGAGCTTGTAGTAGACGGGCAGCAGCACGAAGGCTATGGCGAAGTAGCCGAGGATAAAGCCTATGCACGTCTGTATGTATGTCATGTCGGTGCGCATGGTCATGCCCGGCACGCTGACAAAGGTTATGCCCGATATGGAGGCGCCTACCATGCCGAACGCCACCATGTACCATGGCGAGCGGCGGTTGGCGCGGAAGAAGGTCTGGTTGTCGGAGTTGCGGTGTGCCGTGAGGTGGCTGAAGAGCATCAGTATGGCGAAGTAGGTGAATACGGTTGAGAGTATAAGCATGATTTACCTGTTGGTGTTGTACAAAAAAATAGGGCTGCTCAGCTGAAATCGCTGAGCAACTCTATTATCGTGGATATTTCTTCTTGGTTTAGTGTCTGGTTGAGCGGTATGCTCAGTTCCTCGTTGTGTATGCGCTCCGTGACAGGCAGCGAGAGCCGTGCCATTCCTGCGTAGCAGCGTTGGCGGTGGGGTGGGATGGGGTAGTGTGTCATTGTCTGCACGCCGTGCTCAAGCATGTATTTCTGCAACTCGTCGCGACGGCTGCATAATACGGGGAATATGTGGTGTACGCTGTGGCGGCAATAGCTTTCGGACGGAATGGTTATGAGCTTGTTGTCTATGCCCTTGGCATATTCCATGGCTATCTCGCGCCGCCGTGCGTTGTCGTCGTCGAGATACTTAAGTTTCACGCGCAGCACGGCAGCCTGTATCTCGTCAAGCCGGGAGTTGCGGCCTTTATAGTCGAACACATACTTGCGGCTCGACCCGTAGTTGGCGAGAGTCGCCACCATGTCGGCGAGCTGCTCGTCGTCGGTGGTCACGGCACCCCCGTCGCCCAGCGCTCCGAGGTTCTTGCCTGGATAGAAGCTGTGTGCGGCGGCATCGCCGAGTGAGCCGGTACGCCGGTTGCCGTACTGGCATCCGTGGGCCTGTGCGTTGTCCTCGATGAGTTTGAGGTTTTGTTGGCGGCATATGTTGCCAATAAGATTGGTGTAGGCGCAGTGTCCGTACAGGTGCACTATCATTATGGCTCGCGTGCGCTCGCTTATGGCTCGCTCAATGAGCCTGTCGTCTATTTGGAACGTGTCGACGCGTGGCTCGACGAGCACAGGCACAAGGTTGTTCTCGGTAATGGCGAGAATGGTGGCTATATAGGTGTTGGCAGGGACAATCACCTCGTCGCCGTCCTTCATCACTCCCATTTCCTTGTATGCCCTGAGTATTAGCGTGAGGGCGTCAAGCCCGTTTCCGCACCCTACGCAGAAGCGTGTGCCTATAAAGCTTGCATATTCGCTGGCGAAAGCCTTGTTCTCTTCGCCTTGTAAATACCATCCGCCTTCTACCACGCGTCGCACGGCAGACTGTATCTCCCCGCCGTGCATGGCAGTGACCGCCTTTAAGTCAAGATATTTAATCATCTGTTTTCTCGTTTATTCAATGGTCCATTCGTATGTGTCGTAGCATACACCGCGTCCTCCGAACCCCTCCTTTTGGTGGATGAGGTTGGTGTTGAGGTAATGGCCCCGGTTCTCGGTTGACTTGCCGAAATCAATGTATTCTGCATCCGCATAGCGGTTGTTTATGAGGTAGTCGAGCAGGAGGTCGAGTGCCCCGAGCTCTTTGCCTTTTGGCGATGCCGATATATACTGTGTGTGTATTACGCTTCCGCACTCAAACACGAGTGTTCCGGCAATGGCCTCGCTGCCCATATACGCCATGTAGAGTCGTATGTTGTCGGGAAACCTCGACTTAAGCAGTTGCAGTTCCTTGATGCTGTGTACTGGATGTACGCCATACCTTGACGTGAGGTTGTTGTCAAGAATGTGCCAGAACGTCCCTATGTCGTCAGCCTCTCTTGCCTCCACACCGTTTCGTCGTGCCTTGTTGGCGCAGCGGTGGCGCAGTTTTGAAAATTTCAGCCGGTTGTCGAGTCTTATTGTTGACGATATCTCGCGTGCCGTGATTTGTGCTTGGCATGTGTTGGAGATGGCGTAGAGATCTTCCTCGGAAGGGATGGAATGATAAATCCAAGGTGTAGGCTTGTACACTACATGGTTGACGTGGCATTCGTCGCGCAGGAACACGTTTATGGCCTTGAAGATGTCAAGGCATTGCTCAATGGTGAGCTCGCGGCTCATCACGAGTCCGCCATATGTCAGTCCGCCGTGCGACCGCAGCTCGTTGCCGCAGATGTTGGCTGGCAGCACAGCCGTGAGCTGTGGCTTGGAGCCATTGTCTTTGTTCTCATAAGCCATGAGAGAGCAGTCGCTGAATCGGTCGCTGTGGTAGTCCATGTATCCGCGCATGAACAGGAACGTGCCGTTCTTCGACTCCGCCACGAGCCTGTCCCATTCTTCGGCATCTGCGGCTGTGTATCGTCTTATCTCGAACATCCCTTGTATTTTAAGAATTCGTCATAGTCGTAGATATAGTCGCTCTCTTCATACAGTTCCGAGGCAAGCACAAGGCATACGGCTCCTGACGAGAAGTCGTCGAGCGTGCGCCAGATGCCTGTCTCGATTACCAGTCCCTGGTAGGGGTGGTTAAGCAGGAACTTGCGCTGCTCGTGTCCGTCGTCGAGCGTCACCGTGAAGCTGCCGCTTACGGCGATGAGCAGTTGCTTCAGCTTGCGGTGGGCATGTCCGCCCCGGCTCTCTCCTCCAGGCACGTCGTAGAGCCAGTAGGCACGGGCTATATGGAAAGGCACGTTCTTGAATTCCTCCACTACCGACAGGTTTCCGCGCCGGTCCTCTATCTTCGGGATGTCTATTATCTTAGCGTCTGATACTTTCATCTTGGTGTATGGATTTTTATGTTTATAGCAATCGAGAACAACTGTAATCACGCATAGCCAGTATATAGCAAGAGGATATGGCAGAAATGCCATACCCTCATGCTAAGTGTTCGGACACATTACTTGACTTATGCAATGTTATTTGTCCATATACGGGTCGGTGCCGAGCACAGTCTTGGCAAGCCGCTTTGCCTTGTCACGCAGAGCAGTGGTGTCGTCGGTTGGCTCGCCGTAGCACAGTACTACACCCATGCGGCGGCCAACATGTGCCTCCTGCTTGCCGAAGATGCGGATGCGTGTGCGGTCTTCCTTGAGGGCATCAACAAAGTTGTAGGGCAGCGGATCGTTGGTCTCTTTTGGCGACAGAACCACGGCACTCGCCCCGGCATGCTCCAGATGTATGCCGGCGATAGGCAGTCCCATCACGGCACGGAAGTGAAGCTCAAACTCGGAGAGGTTGGTTGTGTGGCCCAGTGTCACCATGCCCGTGTCGTGCGGGCGCGGCGAGAGTTCGGAGAATATCACCTCGCCCTGTTTCGTGAGGAAGAACTCCACGCCCCACAGTCCGGCTCCAGTGAGTGCACGAGTCACCTTGTCTGCCATGTCCTCTGCCTTGCGTAGCTCATCCTCTGGCAACTGGAACGGCTGCCAGCTCTCACGATAGTCGCCACCTTTCTGCACGTGGCCTATAGGTGGGCAGAACAGTGTCGGACCGTTTTTCTGTGTGACTGTTAGCAGGGTGAACTCCGACTCAAAGTGTATAAACTCTTCTATAATTATCTCCTTCACGTCACCCCGACTTCCCTCCATGGCGTCGTTGAACGCCTTCTCAAGCTCCTCCGGGCATCGCACGATGCTCTGTCCGTGTCCCGACGACGACATCAGCGGTTTAATCACACAAGGGAAGCCAATCTCCTTGGAGTGCTCGCACAACTGCTCAAGCGTAGTGGCGTAGAAGTATTTGGCTGTGCGCAGTCCCAATTCCTTGGCGGCAAGGTCGCGTATGGCCTTACGGTTCATTGTGTAGTTGACGGCACGTGCGCTCGGCACCACCTGTATGCCCTCCTTCTCGAAGTCGAAGAGGCGCTCGGTACGTATGGCCTCTATCTCAGGAACGATGATGTCTGGGCGGTGACGCTCAACGACGGCAGCCAACGCGTCACCGTCGAGCATGTTGAACACTTCGTGCTCGTCGGCAACCTGCATTGCCGGAGCACCCTCGTACCTGTCGCATGCGATGACATACTGTCCTGCACGCTTTGCGGCTATGACAAATTCCTTGCCCAGCTCGCCAGAACCTAACAACAATATTTTTTTCATGTAAGTAATGGAATGTTGCGCGCGCGCACACACCACTGTCATATTTGTGATATATGCGTGCTCATATTGTTCTGCAAAGCTAACATTTTTATTTCGTTCATACAAATTTTGTACTATGCTATTTGCCGCCAGTGTCTTTTTGTTGTGCCTACATTCCTCTTTTTGCTTTTTTTATTCTTGCGATGTCCTGTCTTTGGAATAATATTTGTATTTTTGTAATCCAAATAGCAATATGTACAATCAATAAGGATTGACCATTATGAACAACAGCGACAGTATAGTAATAATCCCGACATACAACGAGAAAGAAAATATAGAGAAGATAATACGCGCGGTGTTCGCGCTGGAGAAGTGTTTCAACATACTCGTGATTGACGACGGGAGCCCTGACGGAACGGCAAAGATTGTCAAGAGGCTCATTGCCACTGAGTTTCACAACCGTCTGTTCATCATTGAGCGTCAGGGCAAGCTTGGACTCGGCACGGCTTACATCACCGGCTTCAAGTGGGCGCTGGAGCACGGCTACGACTATATCTTCGAGATGGACGCCGACTTCTCCCACGACCCCCACGACCTGCCACGCCTTTACGCGGCGTGCCATGACGAGGGCTATGACGTGGCAATTGGCTCGCGCTATGTGAGCGGGGTGAATGTCGTCAACTGGCCTATAGGACGTGTGCTGATGAGTTATTTCGCCTCCAAGTATGTGCGTTTCGTGACTGGGTTCAAGGTGCACGACACCACAGCGGGATTCAAGTGCTACCGCCGTTGTGTGCTTGAGTCAATACCTCTTGACCAGGTGCGCTTCAAGGGTTACGCCTTCCAGATAGAGATGAAGTACACGGCATACAAGATGGGGTACAAGATAAAGGAGGTGCCAGTGATTTTTGTCAATCGCCGTGAGGGAGTGAGCAAGATGAGTGGCGGCATCTTTGGCGAGGCTTTCTTCGGGGTTATGCGCCTGCGTTGGGACGGATGGTTCCGTAAATATCCAGTGGCAAAGCATTAGTCATGGTGAGCCTTGAAGTGTGCCGGTGGCACATGCGCTTATGCAAGTAATCGTTTATGGAAATTAAGGAAATTAGCAATTTATACGCTGCCCTGCCTCAGTGCGGGGCTTTTTTGAAAGCGCTGAGCGACAAGTCGGTGAGGCATGTGTTCCTTAAGGGAATGCTTGCCTCATCGGCTTCTGTGTTTTTTGCGGCTGTGGCAAGTGCCGGCGCAAAGGCTGCTAAAGGCACCGGTGGAATGGCAACGTCGGTCTTTGTTCTTCAGGACAACGATGAGGCTGGCTATTTCTATCACGACCTCACACAGATTCTCGGCACGGAGAATGTGCTGTTCTTCCCGTCGTCCTACCGCAGGGCGGTGAAGTACGGACAGCGTGACGCTGCCAATGAGATTCTGCGCACCGAGGCCCTGAGCCGACTGTCGGCTGCGGGTAAGTCTAAAGGTGCCGACGGCTACGGCTTTTTGTATGTTGTCACTTGCCCGGAGGCCTTGAGCGAGCTTGTCGTCTCGAAGCGCCGTCTTGATGAGCGCACTATTAATATAGGTGTGGGCGATATAGTGAACCTTGCCGACTTTGGACGGCGCCTCCGCGAGTTTGGCTTCAAGGAGGAGGATTATGTGTATGAGCCGGGACAATTTGCCATGCGAGGCAGTATTGTGGATGTATATTCCTACTCGTCGGAATTGCCGTTCCGCATCGACTTCTTTGGCGACGAGGTGGACACAATACGCACGTTTGAGGTTGCCGACCAGCTCTCGAAGAATCCGCAGCGCTGTGTGCAGATTGTGCCGGAGCTGGCACAACTCACCGAGGAGAAGCAGCCGTTCACGGCGTTGCTGCCTGACGACGCGCTGCTCATAGTGAAGGACCGTCTGTACATGTGCTCTACGATAGAGAAAATATACAACGACGGATTCTCGCAACAGGCTCTCACAGAGCGCCTTGAAGGTGCTACAGAGGTTGAGCAACAGCAGATAATGCGCGACATGCGCAAGGAGAATAACCTCGTGAGCGGCGTGATGTTCAACGAGGCTATTTCGGGATTCCGTCTTGTTGAGTTCGGGGCGCAGCCAACGGGCACGCCTCAGGTTACCGTATCATTCAACATCTCTCCGCAGCCTCTGTTCCACAAGAACTTTGAGTTGCTCGCACAGTCGCTTGAGGATTATCTGTTGCAGGGATACAAACTGTATGTCTTTGCCGACAGCGGGAAACAGACACAGCGTCTGAAGGAGATTTTCGAGAGTGACGAGCTGCGTGCCGTACGCAACGCGCGGATACGCAAGACTGCCAACTCGGAGGCTCTCTCCGTGGCTGACGACATCAGGTTTACGCCCGTTGACCACACACTGCACGAGGGATTTGCCGACAACGACCTGCGGCTCTGCTTCTTCACCGACCATCAGATATTCGACCGTTTCCACAAGTACAACCTCAAGAGCGACGCTGCCCGCACGGGCAAGATGGCTCTAACGATGAAGGAACTGCAGGAGATGGAGCCGGGTGACTTCATCGTGCATGTGGATTTTGGCATAGGAAAGTTTGGCGGACTTGTGCGTGTGCCCGTTGGCGACAGTTACCAGGAGGCAATACGCATTTACTATCAACGGGGCGACATTGTGGACGTGTCCATACATTCTTTATATAAGATATCCAAGTATCGCCGCTCCGACACAGGTGAGCCTCCACGCCTGAGCACTCTCGGCACCGGGGCATGGGACCGACTGAAGGAGCGTACAAAGAAACGCATCAAGGACATTGCACGCGACCTGATAAAACTCTACTCCAAGCGACGCCATGAGAAAGGCTTCCGCTTCTCGCCCGACTCCTATCTGCAGCATGAGCTGGAGGCATCGTTCCTGTATGAGGACACGCCCGACCAGTCGAAAGCCACGCAGGACGTGAAGGCCGACATGGAGAGTGCGCGTCCTATGGACCGTCTTGTGTGTGGCGATGTGGGCTTCGGCAAGACGGAGGTGGCCATACGCGCCGCTTTCAAGGCTGCCGTGGACGGCAAGCAGGTGGC
>CALBYK010000066.1 GCA_937889855.1 uncultured Prevotella sp. | reverse complement strand
TAATATAGGCAATGTGTTTGTCAACTACAGCAATCTCGACCAGGCATACGTGCATTACAAGGAAGCATTTTATGGAGCCTTGAAGAAAGGAGACAAGGCTATAGCCGTGACATGCATAATAAATATGCTACCATTAGTTCAAGCAGACTCCATCAAATATCCTCTACAAAAGGAAATCAAAACGTTTGCCAGTAACAATCTGCGCTCCGAGGTCATGGGCAACTATGCCTGGCTGCGCATTAAGGCCCTTGCAGCAACACGCAGACAGAAATATGGCGAGGCTATCGACTTACTGGAACAATCCATCGAGGCAATAGACGACAAACTCTCTCCACAAGTATATCGTTGGGGCAGTATGCAGAGTATAGCAGAGCTGATGCTGACAACAGGAAACTATACTGGAGGGAAACGCATCATGAGTACCTGCCTTAAAGAGGCTGAGGTCGAAGACTTTCACGAGGTAGAAGCCACTGCCTACAGTTTGTTGTCCGACTTCTATGTGAAGGAGGGGCGTTGGGACTCGGCTTATTTCTGCAAGTCGCAGATGGCCATGGTGTGCGACACATTCTTTAACGCACGCAGCTATGGACAAATGCACGACATGGCGTTCAACTTGGAATTCAAGAAACTGAATGATAAAGTGAACGAGATTGACAATCATCGCCGCATGGCCTATTATGTCTCGTGGCTATGTCTTGGCAGCGCAGTCGTCCTACTGACGTTCAGCGTAATTTATTTCATACAAAACAAGAAACTCAAGCAACGTAACAAAATTCTCTATACCCAAGCACAACAAGCATTGCTCTCATATCAGCGCGAAAAGGAAAGCCGGGCATACTACGAGAGTAAAACGGCACAAGCCACAGGCGAATGCAATGACACTACGGAACCAAGCAAGTACCGCTCAAGCTCACTCTCTGAGAGCGTGTACTATGAGCTGCTCGAAAAGATACAGGCTGTGCTTGACAATGCCGACGAGATTTTAGATCCTTCATTTTCAATAGACAGACTGTCAAGGCTTGTAAATTCAAATTATCACTATGTGTCGCAAGTCATCAACAATAACTTCGGCAAGAATTTCAGCATGTTGCTCGGCGAATTGAGAGTGAGGCACGCCTGCATGATGCATGCCGACAAAGGGCAATACAGCAATATGACCATTGAGGCAATAGCTGCAGAATGTGGATTCAAGTCGCGCAGCAACTTCATTTCTGTATTCAAGAAAGTTACTGGCCTCACGCCTTCTAATTATAAGCGAATGTCCAAGTAAGCTGAGCACAGAGAACACTTTTAACGCTTTTCCTTGCGCATTTTGACATGATTTCAACAGATATTCAGCATTTAAGACATGCCATTCATAAATAGCGACAAAACAATTTGCAATATGATTGCGGCAATTGATTGTTAATGATAACTTTGCACTGAGTAATCATTTTTCAAATCAATGAATATGGAAAAACTGTTCAAGAACAAAATTTTAATGGTTTTGCTTATGGTTCTCTCCATAAGCAATGTGCAAATTGCAAACGCGCAGAAAGGCAAGTTGCCTTCACTCAACCAGTTGGCCGCATCAGCTGCACAACAGATAAAAGCCGGCAGCAAAGTTAAGTGCGCACCAGTTGCGAAGGCACCTGATGCCAATGCGGAAGTGCTTTTCGACGAGGACTTCTCCGCTTTCACCGATGGCAGCGAAGAAGAGCTCGGAACAAATGTCACCGCAGGGTATAATGACGGCGACCCATACATCGACCCAAGCTACATGCACGGACAAAACGGATGGTGGGGAGTTGGCGTTTATTCAGCCGGTGGCATGGCTGCTTTAGCTTATCCGAACTATGGCGGAGCTTTGAACACTCCCAGACGCGAGATGTACGGACGGCTCCATGTGTCATTCCGCATAAAGGTGCGCGACGGCAATCCTGCAACATGGAAAGCCCCAGTAATCGTAAACTGCTGCAAGGGGTCATTTGAGCAGCCTACAGGCGTAAACAATATAACAATGAGCGAACTTGGAAGTTGCTCTTATCTGTTCGGCTACTATCCTTCAGACGGATGGCAGCAGGTGGACGTGGACATCTACAATCCGTCGCACGATGACGACTCGTGGATACAAATCCACTATGTTACCCGTGCGCCTGCCGGCTACCTGATTGACGATTTCAAGGTGACCCGCGACTATGACTTCGCCATGTCGCCGGAAAAGCTCAAGAGTACGGATTTCACTGACGACGGATTCACAGCTTCGTGGACACCGGGCGCAGAAAACGCATATAGTCTGTTCTCACTTATAGAGCACAAGGTTACGGGAAAGTCGCCACGCACCATCAACGAGACATTCGCCAACGCCACTATCGGCAGTGACGGTAATGTAGACGCTTCATCACTGGCCGACGCTGGATGGAAACTCAACCTCGGGGCAAAGGGGTCTCAACTCAAGACTGGCGACGACGGGTCGAAGGCTTTGATTCTCAACGAGGTCACCGACACCATAGAAACTCCCTTGTATGGAGGCCATATCAACAATCTCTCGCTTGGTCTCTCGGCACAATATGACCCGGAAAGTTATGGGGTAATTATGATTGACGGATGGGACGGATTCAAATGGCAGAACATTTCGTACAAGTACCTGATGGAGCTTGCCGATGCTCCAGAACAATTTGACATCCAACCTTATGAGGGCTCAATCCAAAAGTATACAAAGGTAAGACTGTATCCTGTCCAACTGAACGATGGCGACGAGGTACTGCTCTCAAGTGTCAATGCCGAGCTCTCGCCTGA
>CALBYK010000065.1 GCA_937889855.1 uncultured Prevotella sp. | reverse complement strand
ATAATGGATGAGCGTGCGCGTCGACTTGTAGTTTTGGTCGGTAATCTTGTAGCCCCACATGCCGTTCATCGTCTCACACGTCTCAAGCGGCAACTGGCTTATCTTCTGTCCCGACAACCCAGCTGTGTTCTCACCCGGAAGGTCGCGCTCAAACATCTGGAAATCCTCACCCTCGAACGGTGCGTGATGGTGGTTGTTGCCTATGAGACATGCCGGCTGCAACCGGTGTATGAGCGCATACTGCTGTGGCAGGCGCCAGTCGAACGACGGATTCTGGTCCTGGTCCCACCAGCCATCAAACCATATGGCACCCACCTTGCCGTAGTTGGTGAGAAGCTCGGTGAGCTGGTTGTTCATGAACTGATAATACGAGTCCCAGTTCTGCGCTTCCTTGGGGCGCCCCGTGCCGAGGCCTGTGCGTCCGAGCGGCGCGTCCTCACGCTGCCAGTCGATGTGCGAGTAGTAGAAGTGGATGTCGATGTCCTGACGGTGGCACTCGTCGGCAAGCTCCTTCACGATGTCGCGCTTGAAGGGAGTGGCGTCAACGATGTTGTAGCTTGAATACTTGGTCTTGAACATGGAGAAGCCCTCATGGTGGCGCGTGGTGAAACAGATGTACTTGGCACCCGACGCCTTGATTGCCTCCACCCACTCGCGGGCATTGAAGCGCGACGGATAGAAACCGCCGGCAAGTTTGGCGTACTCCTTGTAGTTGATGTCCTTGTTTGTCATGGTCCACTCGCCCGTGGCGAGCATTGAGTAGAGTCCCCAATGAAGGAAGATGCCGAACTTCTCGTCCTGGAAATGCTGGCGTGCCTCAAGATTCGCCTTTGTCGGCTGATAGGGTTGTGACGGTTGCGCGACGGATGCCGTAAGCGACAGCGCAAGCAATGCGGTTGCAAAGATTTTCTTCATTTGTCATTAAGTTTTAAGGGTATATTTTTTCAGGCTTGTTGCCAAACTCAACACAAAAGTACATATAAAGAAGCTAAAAACCTACGCAAATAGGAAAATAATAACTAATTTTGCAGCGTGTGCGCGGCACCGTCACGCACACGGCACACTTTATTGCCAGATACAAGACTATACAAGTAAAAACCGACTATGAGAAATTTCATCAATAGAACCCGCATGACGGTTCTGCTCACCGCCTTCCTTGCCGTGAGCTCACTATTCTGCGCCGCAGCCCCTGCCGCCAACGACACAACGGCAACAAGCGCCACCGCTGCCAATGCCACACCACAGACATCCGATAGCATAGGCGACACAAGCGACTCCGCCAATGAAGCCACAGACACCGGCATGCAGCCCGAGGACGACGGAGGACTGCACCAGGTGCTGAAGACAAAGTTCATCGAGGGCAACGCCTCGTTCATGTCGCTCGTTGCCATTGCCCTCGTGCTGGGACTGGCATTCTGCATAGAGCGCATCATATACCTCAGCCTCTCCGAGATAAACGCCAAGCGTTTCATGGAGAGCCTTGGCGAGAAGATAGAGAAAGGCGACATCGAGGGAGCCAAGACAATGTGCCGCGACACACGCGGGCCCGTGGCGTCCATCTGCTACCAGGGCATCGCACGCGTGGACACACCCATTGAGGATATCGAGCGGTCGGTTGCCGCATACGGCTCTGTACAGGCCGCCAACATGGAACGCGGATGCTCATGGATAACACTCTTCATAGCCATGGCGCCGTCACTCGGATTCCTGGGCACCGTCATCGGCATGGTCATGGCGTTCGAGCAGATACAGACGGCTGGCGACATCAACCCGTCCATCGTGGCTGCCGGAATGAAGGTGGCGCTCATCACCACCATCTTCGGCATCATCGTGGCTCTCATACTGCAGCTGTTCTACAACTACATCCTCTCCAAAATCGACCATATAACGGCACAGATGGAAGAGAGTGCCATAACACTGCTTGACGCACTGCTGAAATACAAGAGTAACAAGACTGCGCAAAATGAAAAAGACTAACACCCATGGCTGGCACCCGCTGCAACCTATGCAGACAGCCAACCGCATATTCTACCTCCTGATTGGCATCACGGCAGTAGTGCTGCTGCTGTTCCGACTCATCGGATACGACATCCCGTATGACGAGAACCCCGACTACAACGCACCACTCCTCACCGGGACACTAATCAACTACATTCTCCTGCTCATGGCGGCTGCCTTCATTGCAGCCATAGCCAGCGGCATACGCTCCATGCGCATGAACCGCCGCGAGAACCGCATTGTCAACAACATCCCCGCACATCGCATTGCCGTAGCGACAGTGGCCGGCACGGCACTACTGATGGCCATGACGTTCGCCTTGTCAAGCACGTCACCGCTGACCATAAACGGAACCGAGTACAGCAACAGCTTCTGGCTACGGACGGCAGGAATGTTCATATTGTCATCAATAATAATGATTGCCGTTGCCATTGCAGCGGTGATATATGGCGCAACACGTAACCGTAGATAGCAACATGCTCATAAAGCGAAGAAAACACATAGTACCCCAACTCAACACCACATCGACAGCCGACATATCATTCATGCTGCTCACGTTCTTTCTCATGACAACATCAATGGATGTGGACCGCGGACTCGTGCGCCAACTGCCGCCTCTCGACAACGAGCAAGAGGACACACAAGAGGCAACAGAGGTGAGCCGTGACAACACACTCAACTTCAAAATCACAGCCGCAGGCGAACTGCTGATGAACGAGAAGGCGGTGGACACAAGAAACCTGCGCAACAGCATCGCACGCTTCATCGAGAAACGGCTCA
>CALBYK010000064.1 GCA_937889855.1 uncultured Prevotella sp. | reverse complement strand
CTCGAACCCATGACCCCAACATTAAAAGTGTTGTGCTCTACCAGCTGAGCTAGCGGATCTCCGTTTTGCCTTATCTTCTAAAGCGAGTGCAAAGGTAATGACTTTTTTTGTATTATGCAAGCAAAAATCCATTTTTTTACTGATTTTATTCAATCATTCGTTTTTCTCACGATTTTGCAGTAATTTTGCACAACGTTTGGACGCTAAACCCAGACACACAACACACAAAAGGGTAACATCGTTTAAAATCACATATGACAACAGAAAATACATCTGCAGTTTCCGCCTCTGCTTGGACTGAGGTGGAATATTCGGCTCGGTGCATGAGCCCATACATAAGCACACCAATCTACATCCCTGAGGAGACATCCTACTTCTTGTGCCGCGAGGACGGCACACGTGAGCAGCACAAACTCACATTCGTAGTGTTCCGCGCTGAAGGTGCCGATCCCGACGACTGGGAGGACGACCCCATGATTGGACGCCTGCAAATAGCCGTTCTCGGCGATGGTGATGAGGAGGTGCAGCCTGTAGATGCCGTGTATCTCGGTGTGGCCCCCGAGCGGTTTGTCAGAGTGGTAAACGACGACGACCAGACCATAACCTTCGACTTCTCATGGAACTACGGGAAGGTGGAAATGGAACGCGGAGAGAAGACCGACGAGGGATGGACCGTGAAGAAGGACGACTTCGGCGACGACGGCATCGCCATAAAGCTCATACCGCGCAAGGGTGGCGCACCGTTCACCCTACGCCTCGTCATACCATACGTAGGGTTTGCCGTCACCGACAAGGACGACAACCGCATGACGGGCGAGATTGAGATAACGCACGACGAGCTTGCCGGCTACTCCTACTCTTTTGTGGGCGACTCGTCCAACGACCGATTCCAGCTGTCGCTCGACGACAACAAGCTCAACTACATGTGCGTACTCACCGACGACGGACGGCTCTCGGTACGTAACATGCGCGAGCGTATGGAACTTGTTGACGAGATTGACGCCCAGGGCAGCCTTGAGAGCCTTCTCATGGGAGCACACTCCGCACTGATAAAGAACAAGTCGGCACGATGGCGCATACAGCTCACAGGAGAGGACGTGGACGGAGCCGCCGACATAGACATTAACGGCGTGGCACTCGCACGATTCGCATTCGGGCTGTTCACCGCAGAGGAAAACACGGATGAGGACCGGCTCGCACAGCGGCTCATGCAGATGGAGCAGCGCTACTCCTTCCAGTGGTACTGGCTGGACGAGAACGACTGGAGCCACGAGAACCTCAACGGGCTGATCGACATGGACGGCATCGACGACGACCCGGAGAAGATGATGCGGCAGGCTCTTGTCTTTAACCGGTATGATACTTTCATGAAACGCCTCGCAGCCTTCTCATACATATCGCAGAAGCCTATACAGGGCGACCAGCTGCAAGCACGCAACAACAAGCGCAAGATTGCGCGCTGCGTGAAGCACATCCTCGCACACCGCGCGGGAGAGGAGAACATATGGGAGCTCGATGAGGAGGCGCGCAAGGAAATACAGCATTTCCACGGGACGTTCCACCGCGAGTTTACTGCCGCACTTGAGGCATAATACAACCAAACTATAATATAATCAGATGGACAACCTCAAAACTATCATCGCCCGCTTCGACACGTGCGGTACTATTGCCGACATCAAGCCTCTCGGCAACGGCCTTATCAACGACACCTACAAGGTGAGCACCCTGGAGAGCGACACGCCCGACTACGTGTTGCAGCGCATCAACGACAAGGTATTCGGCAATGTGGAACTGCTGCAACACAACATCGAGGTGGTGACAAGCCACATACGGCAGCAACTCGAACGGGAAGGTGCCGACGACATCAACCGCAAGGTGCTTGCCTTTGTCAAAGCCGACAACGGAAAGACATACATAAAGGACGGCAGCGGCCAATATTGGCGCGTGTCCGTATTCATACCTAACGCCAAGACAGTGGAAACCGTGAACCCGGAGTATTCTTACTATGCAGGCAAGGCTTTCGGCGACTTCGAGGCACGGCTTGCCGACATTACCGACCAGCTCGGCGAGACAATACCCGACTTCCATAATATGTGCCTGCGCCGCGACCAGCTGCGCCAGGCTGTCAAGGAAGACCGTGCCGGACGTGCCGCTGGGGTGGCAGGCTTTGTGGCCGACATAGAGAAGCATATGGACGAGATGTGTCTTGGCGAGCAGCTCTTCCGTGAGGGCAAGCTCAAGAAGCACGTGTGCCACTGCGACACAAAGGTGAACAACATGATGTTCGACGAGGAGGGGCGTGTGCTCTGCGTCATCGACCTCGACACCGTCATGCCGTCGCTGTTCGTGAGCGACTATGGCGACTTCCTGCGCACTGCCGCCAACACCGTTGCCGAGGACTCGCCCGAGTTCGACAAGATCGACTTCCGCATGGACATCTTCGAGGCTTTCACACGCGGCTACGTGGAGTCGGCATCAAGTTTCCTCACGCCGCTTGAGATATCGCTCCTCCCATATGCCGCCGAGCTGTTCCCTTACATGCAGGCCGTGCGTTTCCTTTGGGACTACCTCAATGGCGACCACTACTGGAAGTGCAAGTATCCAGAGCACAATCTCGTGCGCGCCAAAAACCAGTGGCATCTGTTCCTCAAGGCAAAGGAGCACGAGGCAGAGATGAAGAAATTCGTGGATGAATGTTCAAAATAAGACACAAAAAAGGAGGTCGAGCCGTTGCGTGCCTCACCTCCTTGGAAGAATCAAATTCAAATATTATGCGCCTACCCATACATTATGGGTAGGTTTTTTTTTACTTCTTTACAATTTTCACGGTCTTGCCCGATGCAAGCTTCACGATGTTCACGCCGCGCCGCATTGTCGAGAGACGCTGGCCCTGGAGGTCGTATATGGCAGACGGAGTGTCAACGGAGCCGAGCTTGTTGGCCACAGTGGAGATACCGGTCTCCTCGGAGCCCGTCACATTGGCTTTCGCGGCGTTGGCTATAGTGCCGTCGGCGTTGAGCAGCAGTGCCACGACGCGCATCTTTGAAGCGTCCTGTATGAGCGACGTTCCTGACGTGCTTACAACCTTGGCGGTATCAAACTCACCCTTCACCTCCACAGACTCGTCTTCTCCGACAGACGCCGGCAGGCTTACGAGTCCGCTGGTGAGCCGTGTTGTGGCCACAACCACATCGTTGAAGTGCAGTCCGGCTATGGTGGACTGACCGGCAAAGAACGGGTCGGCCTCAGGCGACGGCATTGAGCCTGCGTCTGCTTCGGTATAGTAGTTGTGCTGCTCCCATGCAGAGCCTTCGCCATGCAGGTCGTCTGCCACAAGCACAAACTCAACCTTGTATTTGTCGGCGTCGGTCAGCGACTCCGGGAATATAAACTTGGCAGTTGCGGCAATCTTTGCGCCCTCGTCGGCATACTTGGCTTCCACGGCGGCTGATGCCGGGGCAAGCAGCCGGGCGTTGGCTTTCCACAGAGTCTCAATGCCAAAGTCGGTGTCGCTGACGCCGTAGTAAGGGTCAACACTGCCGTACATGCGGTCTATGTCGGCAGCCGGGTAACCGGAAATGTTTGTCGGGTATTTTGACGAGGACATTACCTCCATTGCGTCACTGTTGTGGTAGGACAGGCCGATGAAGTCGGGATGGCGCTTGTTCATCAGCTCAAGAGCCACAAAGCCGCGCGGACACCATCCGCACCAAGTGCCGGTATACTCCTCCATGACTGGGTTGCGCTTTGGCAGCGAGTTGTATACGGTGTATTCTGTCTCATCGGCAGAGGCTTCGCTGTTTTCATTGCCGTTCACCTTGTCAATGGTAATCTTCAGAGGATACTTGCCCTTGGCGTCCATACCCGCGATGCTTATGTCGATGTCGGCAGACGCGTTGTAGAAGGCAGGTATTGGCTTGTCAAGATTCACATGCCCGTTGCCAGTCACGCTGCCGGCTGTATAGCTGTAGCTCACCGACTTGACGCCGTTGTAGCCATGGTTGAGCAAAGTGACGGTCACGTTGGACTCAGCGCCTACTTGTCCGTACACCTTGCCAAATTCGGCAAAGCTTGCCGCGTCGGCGTCTGCGCCCGACAAATCCACCTCAATGGCCGAACTGCCGTTGCTTGCCTTGTCCATCCATTTGCGGTAGGTGCGCGACGTGTGGAGGAAGAATCCTGCAGCGTTTTTCTCCGTAGCCACGGCAATAGGATATTTTGAGTAGTTGTCGAGGGCGGTCACGTCGAACGAATAGCCGATGTAGAGCG
>CALBYK010000063.1 GCA_937889855.1 uncultured Prevotella sp. | reverse complement strand
GATATATAGGATTATCTGCATGACAGGCAGGATTATGGAATTCACGCTTTCGTCAGCACACGTCCTACAAGGTTGCGCTGACTTTTCTCAAACTCCACCTTATAGGCATCCCTTTCCGGGAAAGCCTCAACCACCGTACCTTCCCCAAAAACACGGTGTGCCACACGGTCGCCCACGGCAAAACCTGCAATGGCCTTAGGTTGGGTCTCGTCGGTGATACGGCGCACCATGTCCTTTGTAAGCTCAAGGAGTGTCGGGTCCATGTCGCCCTCCACCTCGACAAGTCCGTCCCCAATCTCCGTCAGGAATCGCGACGGATACTTTGCGCCCTTTATGGCGTTGCTGAACCCCTCCGACTCTGTAAGGAACAACATCCGTTCTGCCCGCGTAACAGCCACGTACATGAGTCGCCGTTCCTCCTCCTCGGCAGTCTTGCGCCGCTCGCGTATGGCGCGGTGATTTGGGAATATCCCTTCAGTAAGACCGCCGACGAAGACATATGGAAACTCCAGACCCTTCGACTGGTGGATTGTCATCAGCTTCACGGCAGCCCCATCCTTACGATAGTCGGCATTGGTGTACAGGGCTATGTCCTGTAGGTACTTCTCGAGCGAGAGGTCCTCGTCGTCCTTATGCTCCGTCTCATAATACTCTATTGACGACGCAAGCTCAATGACGTTCTCAAGCCGCTCCTCGTCCTCATCAGCACGCAGCTCGTCCATGAGTCCGCTGTGGTTGAGCATATAGTCGAAGAGGTCGCTTATTGAATGAGTAAGGCGGAAGAGGTCGGCATCGTCGAGCAGACGCAGGAAGTCGCGCAACGGAGCCTTGTTGAAGTCTTTTGTTGCAATATTCATGCGCAGGGCTGTGAGCAGCGGCTGCTTCTGTATGTCGGCAATAGCCTGCAGTTTCTGGAGCGACGCCTTGCCGAACTTGCGCGACGGGTAGTTGATGATGCGTATGAAGGAGAGGTCGTCGCCGGTGACAAGCAGCTTCATGTAGGCAATGGCATCCTTTATCTCCTTGCGCTCAAAAAAGCGGGTGCCGCCCCACATAGTATACTTTATCTTCTCACGCATCAGCGCCTGTTCTATCGGGCGCGACAGATAAGCCGCACGATAAAGAATGGCGAAGTCGTCGGGACGTGCCCCCTCCTTTATCATGGACGCTATCTGCGTGGCAGTCCATTCAGCCTCGTCCTCGTCCGACTTACCATGATAGTGTAGCACGATGCGCCCTTCGGGATGCTCGGTGAAGAGGTCTTTCTTTATACGCACACGGTTGTGGGAGATTATTGAGTTGGCAACGCCAAGGATGTTAGGTGTGGAACGGTAGTTCTCGTTGAGAATAATCTCGTGGTCGGCATAAAAGTCAACGAAGGCCTTTGGACGTGCTCCCCGCCACTCATATATGCACTGGTCAGGGTCGCCAACGATGAAGAGGTTGTTGTGCTTCCGCGACAGGATGTCCACAATGGTCCAGTCGCGGTCGTTGCAGTCCTGAGCCTCGTCCACCATTATGTAGTTAAGGCGGTCTTGCCAGGCAGAACGCGCCTCATCATAGTTGTTTAGTAAATATATCGTGAAGTTGATGAGGTCGGAAAAATCGAGCGCGAACGACTTCAGTTGCCTACCGATGAAAGCCAGGAACGGCTGCTCATAGCCAGTCGCACCAGCTTTAACTTCTCCGCCCAGAAGTTGCGGCACCATCAGATCGCCAACATACTCCTTGTGCTCCTTAACATACGCCACGTTGGCGAGAAACTGCTTTGCAGTCATCTTCGTGCGGTCGAGTCCATACTCCTCCATCACCTGCTTGGCAAGCACCGTGGCATCCGGCTCGTCAATGACCGAAAATCCTTTAGGAAATCCCATGCGGAAAAGCTCGCTCCGCAGAAACTTCCCGCAGAATCCATGTATGGTGCAGACAAAATCGTTGACGTTGGCAGAGTCAGTGAGCCTGCCTATGCGTGTCTTCATCTCGCTCGCCGCCTTGTTGGTGAACGTCATGCAGAGTATATTGTTAGGGTCAATACCCAGTTCGTTGACAAGGAAAGCATAGCGGTGAACAAGCACAAGCGTCTTGCCCGACCGCCACAACCTTTACACGGCCCTCAGTAGTCTCCACGGCTATCTGCTGCTTGCTATTCAGTATTGCTGGTGTGGTCATATTACAAAAATGTGTATGTCGTTTGATTGTATATATGACTATAAATTTATAAATTTATTCTGAATACTGCAACAAAAGCATTGGCAATGTTGCACGGCTCACGAATTGAATATCTAATTGAAATGAGCAAGCCGACGGGCAACAAAAAAAAGGCTAATGACATTACCAAAGCCTTGTAACACCATTACCTTTGCTTAGTAGCCACGCTACCAAAGCTCGGTAGCAATGCTACCAAGCCTTGGTAACAGGCGTTATTTTTTAATATCGCGGTAAATGCCGTCCACAATGGAGTCGGCAAGCGATATGTTGGGTACGAGAATGTCGTCGCACTTAAGCGAGCGCGCGACGAGAAGGAATATCTCAGCAGCCGGGATTATGACATCCGCACGGTCGTCCTTGAGCTTGAACTGCTCCATGCGCTCCTCGAGCGACAACGGGGCAAGCTCGGCATAAAGACTCTTAAGCGTGGCGACAGGCAAGGAATGGGAGTCGCCCTTCACTTTTGCGAGCTTGTACAGGCGGTT
>CALBYK010000062.1 GCA_937889855.1 uncultured Prevotella sp. | reverse complement strand
GCAAGACGGCGAGAGACCTTGGCGAGGTGGTGGCAACCATGCGCCAGCAAGAGCCGTCCTTGACCGACGCGCTGATAGTTAAGCAGAGCTTCATCTCCCTCCTCCTTCCCTTCGTGCCGAAATGGGAGAAAGGGCAGACCATCGACAACATCCGAGTGGCAATAAACAATGCTTGGTCGGCCCGCAAGAAGGCAATACGCCAAGCCAATCACTAAAACGCCCCTTAAAAAGTATCCTAAGATACTTCGCCAAGTATCTTAAGATATATGAGCAAGTATCCTAAGATACTTTGTAAAGTAGCCTAACCGTCTTTTAAATCATATCCATGTCAGACGAGTCAAATACATATTTATTATAGAAACATGAAAGGTATAGTGTTGGCAGGTGGAAGTGGTACACGTTTGTACCCTATCACCAAGGGCATCAGCAAGCAGTTGATGCCCATTTATGACAAACCAATGGTTTATTATCCAATCAGTGTGCTGATGCTTGCCGGCATCCGTGACATACTGGTAATATCTACCCCATACGATTTGCCGGGTTTCAAGCGCCTGCTCGGAGATGGCTCCGACTATGGTGTGCGTTTCACTTATGCCGAGCAACCGTCACCCGACGGACTTGCACAGGCATTCACTATTGGCAAGGATTTCATCGGTGACGACAGCGTGTGTCTTGTCTTGGGCGACAACATCTTTCATGGCAACGGATTCACCGCAAAACTCAAGGAGGCTGTCCGTGCGGCTGATGAGGACAGTAAGGCCACTGTCTTTGGCTATTGGGTGAGCGACCCTGAGCGTTATGGCGTGGATGAGTTCGACAAGGAGGGCAACTGCCTGTCCATTGAGGAGAAGCCGGCAAAGCCCAAGAGCAATTACGCGGTTGTGGGACTTTATTTCTATCCCAATAAGGTAGTTGACGTGGCAAGCCATATCAAACCATCAGCACGTGGTGAATATGAAATTACAACCGTCAACCAGCAGTTTTTGAGTGACGGTGAGCTGAAAGTGCAGACTTTGGGCCGTGGCTTCGCATGGCTTGACACAGGCACGCACGACTCGCTCTCGGAGGCTTCCACCTATATAGAGGTGCTGGAGAAGCGTCAAGGCTTGAAAGTGGCTTGCCTGGAGGACATCGCCTATCGCCGTGGATGGATTTCGGAGGAGCGTATGCGTGAGTTGGCAAAGCCTATGCTAAAGAACCAATATGGGCAGTATCTGCTTAAGGTCATCGACGAGGTGAGACGGTCGGGACAATCAAAATAACGAATTATAAGGAGAGATAAAAAAAGATGAATATACTTGTAACAGGAGCTAACGGACAACTCGGCAACGAGATGCGCATCGTTAGCCGAAAGGGTAATGATAATTATATTTTCACGGATGTAAGTCAAGTGGAGGGTGTTGAGACCACCTACCTTGACATTACCGACTTGGAAGCCATCCGCAAGATGGTAACTGACAATAAGGTGGAAGTGATAGTCAATTGTGCCGCATGGACCAATGTCGACGCTTGTGAGACAGACGCTAAGCTTGCCGCCCTTGCCGAGAAGCTCAATGCCGATGCTCCAGAAAACCTTGCCAAGGTGATGAAAGAAGTAAACGGTTTGCTTGTGCAGATTTCTACGGACTATGTGTTTGGCAAAGAACCATACAACACACCTTGCAAGGAGAATCAAAAGGGAACACCGACGGGAGTCTACGGCACAACCAAGCTTCATGGCGAGCAGAAGATAATTGCCACTGGCGTGAAGCACGTCATCATCCGCACGGCATGGCTCTATTCCGAGTTTGGCAAGAACTTCTGCAAGACTATGCTCAACCTTACTGCCACGAAGCCAGCCTTAAAGGTGGTTTTCGACCAATGTGGCACGCCCACCTATGCTCTTGACCTTGCCAAGGCGATAGAAACTATCGTTGAAGATTATAAGCACACATCTGGTTCTACAGAATACGGCAAGACAGGTATCTATCATTTCTCTAATGAGGGTGTCTGCTCGTGGTATGATTTCACAAAGATGATAG
>CALBYK010000061.1 GCA_937889855.1 uncultured Prevotella sp. | reverse complement strand
TTTCTCTCTGCCTTTCACGAAGTGTTCGGCGAAAATGCAGGACACGCACTCGGTTTCGAGATTGATAGCCACTACTATGAGCCGGCAAAGACTCTGTGGCAAGGCTGCGACGTTGACTTGCACAATGCCGATTTCCTCGCCGCCACGCCCGACAATGCCTACGACATGATTGTGGCAAATCCGCCTTATGTGCGCCACCACCACATCGCCACAGACACTAAACTACGCCTGAAAAACGAGGTCAAGGAATATTGCGGCATCAACATTTCGGGACTTGCGGGACTCTACTGCCACTTCATGATACTCTCGACGAAATGGCTGCGCGAGGGCGGACTGTCATGCTGGCTTGTGCCGTGTGAGTTTATGGAAGTGAACTACGGCAAAGCGGTGAAAGAGTTTCTAATCCACAGTGTAGAACTTTTAAGCATACACCGATTTCTGGCAACTGACGTGCAGTTTGCTGATGCGCTCGTCAGCTCGTGCGTGGTTATTTTCAGAAAAGTCCGCCCTAAAACAAACTATCAAATATTATTCTCAGAAGGCGGCAGCGTGTCCGCCCCAGAACGGCAGATGTTAATCGATAGCCAGACACTCTCGGTCGAAGAAAAATGGACAAGTCGCTTCAACGACAACACAAACAGCACAGAGACCGACACTGGTGGCACTACGGCACGGCTTGGCGACTTCTTCACCGTGAAACGCGGCATCGCAACAGGCGACAACCATTTCTTCATTCTTGACAGTGCAACCATAGAAAAATATTCCATCCCACGCAAATTTCTTGTACCTGTGCTTCCAAGTCCAAGATACTTCAAAGCCAATTCGGTATCTGGCTGCAACGATGGACTACTTGACACCGACAGCCAACTTTTTCTCTTCAACTGCGACCTCGATGAGTCTACACTCAAAGCGTCATACCCAACAGTATGGCAGTATGTTCGCCAAGGCGAGGAGCGTGAGGTGAACAAACGCTACATTTGCAGTAGGCGCACTCCGTGGTATTCGTGCGAGAAACGCGAACCCGCACCATTCATCATGCCATATATGGGACGTGGCGAGTCATCAAAACAGATATTTCGCTTCATATTGAACGACTCCAACGCAATAACAACAAACGTATATCTACTGCTCTACCCAAAGAAAAGCTATGCACGATACATAGCAGACAAGTCCACACGCTCAAAGGTATGGAACGTGCTAAATTCCATATCCAAAACTCGTCTAATGAACTCTGGACGAGTCTACGGCGGAGGACTCTACAAGTTGGAACCTAAGGAACTAATGGACTTGCCTGTGCCAGAAATGACTAAAATATTAAAGCCTCAGACAAAAGTAGTGCAGTTGGCTTTATTTTGAATAGAATTTTAAGAACGTTATCCCTAAGACGCAGAGGTGATTTCGGTAAAATGTATAATTCTGTCCGTAAAATGTTTAATGGTGACATGGGATAATCTTCCTATCTTTGCACCGTAAAAAAATAGAGATGCGATTATGAGGAAAATAGTATTTATTATTGCCGCCATCATGGGACTCTTGGTTTCCATGACAGCCTGCGCAAACAAGAAAGGAAACAACATGGACATGAACGCAAACGCAACAGGCACCGCTCCTAAAAACGGCAAAGTGCTCGTGGCTTACGCCTCTTATACTGGCACCACGGAAGGCATGGCGAAGAAGATTGCCACTGCCACGGGTGGCGAGCTCTACAAGATAGAGCCCGTGAAAGAGTACACGACCGACGACCTCGACTGGACCGACAAGAACTCTCGTTGCTGCAAGGAAAACGCGGACCCGAAAGCACGCCCAGCCATGAAGAAGACCAAGCAGAGCCTCGACCAATACGATGTCATCTACCTTGGCTATCCCAACTGGTGGAACTCACACCCTCGTCTCATCAACACCTTCATAGAGGCTTACGACCTGAAAGGCAAGACCGTGATACCTTTCATGACATCGGGTGGCAGCCAGATAGACAACTCGGAGAGAATCTTGAAGAAAGACTATCCTGAGGTAAACTGGAAGAAAGGCAAACTGCTCAATGGAGCCAGTCAAAAGGACGTGGACGCTTGGGTGAAGACACTTCAATAGGTATGCATAATATATAAAAGAAACAAGACCTACCCGTCCGCAAGGATGAGTAGGTCTTGTCATTTTAAGGATTGGCACAAAGGCCAAGCCCTACAATTCCATTTAATGCAGCGTGGGCTGTTGCTCCACACTCTTCACAAGGGAGTCGGTGCCGGAAACCCAGAAGGCGACGCGTACAACGCTGCCAACGTCGGTGCTGCCGCTACGCTTGATGTGGCGCGCCTTGCCATATTCAAGGGTGTCGCGACGCGATGGATAGCTCACGAGTTGCAGCCGCTGCTTGGTGCTGCCGGAACCAATATAGAAAATGTCCACGCTGTCCTTGGCTTTGGCG
>CALBYK010000060.1 GCA_937889855.1 uncultured Prevotella sp. | reverse complement strand
TTTAAGCAAAGACGACTTAAAAAAGAACATTACAGAAGAACAGAATAAAGAAGAATACAAGTAAGCTTATATAAACAACACCCGGCTCACCAAATAAAGTCCTTGGCAAGGACTATCCAAAACAAGCACACCATTCATTAGTATTCACCATTTTCTATAAATGCCATAACCATGAAAAGATTAGTATCTATAATATTTTCCAGCGTCATAGTCTGTGTGTCATACGCCCTGGCTATGACACCTGACTCAATAGCATCACTGCTATGGAAACAGGCAGAGTTGTTTCCACAGGAAAAGCTCTATACACAGACCGACCGCGCCGAGTACGTCACAGGCGACACTATATGGATGCGCCATCATATTGTAAATGCCTTGACCGGATATGTGTTACAGGCAAGCAGGTATGTATACGTTGAATTAGTCAATCCGTTTGGCGGTATCACAAACCGTGTCATGATGCGACAGGACAGCCATGGCTTTATTTACGGCTATATGCCAACAACCACCGACATGCCTTCCGGACAGTACACCTTGCGGGCATATACAAGATACATGGCTAACACTACGCCAGAATATCTTTTTGTGCGACCAATACGGCTACGCAACATTATGGAAAATTCTGTGCGTATAACAACTGAATACAGCGGGAATTCATTACATATAACTTTTACCGACCCAAAGTCAGGCAACCACATACAAAATGGCAATATAAAGGTGGCATCATCCGATGGAGATGTCGCTTTCACTGGCAACACCGCCGACGGCATCAATATCCACAAACTTGATGTTGGTAGCCGACAGCGGTATCTACTTGTACAAGTGGGCAATTACGAGGAATATTTGCCTGTAACTAACGATAAGATAGACCTGCAAGTGATGCCTGAAGGTGGACATATGATAATGGGAAAGATGTGTCGCGTGGCCTACAAAACAGTTGCACGAACAGGACTTGGCATCAATATGGCAGCTGTTGTCACAGATGAAAAAGGAACTATTGTTGCAGAAAACCAAAAGACACACTGCGGAATGGGAATGTTCTATATAACCCCAGAACCAGATCACGAATATAAGATAACATGTACATCCGCTGACGGGCAAACAATTTCCACACGTTTGCCCAAAGCAAGTGACGACATTCCAGCACTGGCAATATCACAAAACAGCAATAATATAGTAGCCAACATTCTGTCACCAGATAGCGGCAAGCGTCCAAGCACCTTGTGGCTTGTGGTTCACCAAGGAGGGGCTCCCGTCTATGCACATTCGGTTAACGACATGCCGGTCTTAAAATTCAGCCGTCAGCTGTTCCATGATGGAATAGTACATTTCGTCCTTGCAGACCAAGACATGAACATTATCAGCGAAAGACTTGTCTTTGTATGGAAAGGCAATGACGTCATTGCCAACAACAATGTCAAGACTATATCAATAGGTAACAAGTTGCATGAAATCAGTATCTTACTGCCTGACACTGTTAACGCCAACTGTGCCGTAAGTGTCACAGACGCAGGAACGACATGCGCAGACACAATATGCGACATTGTGTCAACGCTGCTCTTGTCGCAAGAACTACGTGGATATATAGAGAATCCTTCTTGGTACTTTACTGATGGAGTGCATTCTGGCCAACTCGACTTGTTGATGATGACTCAAGGCTGGCGGCGTTATGATATACCGAACATATTGCACGGCAACGTGTCACGCAATACCCAACACCTGGAATCGAGTATGCAAATAAGCGGAATGGTAACATCTGACGTTTCACCTAAGGGAAAAGAAAATGTCTCTGTAATGATGTCTTCTACACGTGGCGGACTTGCTGACGTAGCCATTACCGACAAGAATGGAAGGTTCTGTTTCAAAGGATTTGAAATGCCTGACAGCACCAGCTATCTGCTGACGTCACTCAGCTCAAAAGGAAGCGAGAACGTTGTGCTGCGCATTGACTCGATAGCATATCCGAAAATGACCAAGAATTTACCTTTTGACGGTGACCTACCAGCAATAAGCAATGATACTGCTATGGCAAAGGCGGCCAATCGCATTGCCGCCATGCATGGACGCACCATCTTCTTGCCTGAAGTGGATGTCGTGGGAAGACATAAAGACAAGACATATTTTGAGTCACTTGCAAAATTGAACGGCATGTCAATCAAGGCAGAGACCCTACAAAAAGAAACTTCCAAAAGTGTGCTTGAATATTTGAGGATGCAACTAAATACCGGACTAAAATACGATTACATCTGTAACTGGTTCACTTACCGTGACAAGGCCTCATACTTCATACTTAACGGCACTGTATGGAATGGCGACGAGCTTTCATACAACGAAAAAGCATTAAGAAGAAAGCGCACACTGACACATGAGGAACAGATGCAACTTGAGAGGCTGAACGAAATACACAGGACAATGACTACAACGCTGGAAAGCATGCGGTTGAAGGATGTCCAGCAGATAGACATATTGAAAGGACAAGCGGCAGGGACTTTGCCTGGAATAACGACTTCGCCTGAGAATCTAAGTATGGCTCAAAGTGCCATTATAATAACAACAAGGACCGACAACTTCAGTGCTCTCAAGAATAAGCAGTTACTGAGTATTCTCGGCTACCAGCGCCCCATGGATTTCTACAATCCACGGTTCAACGTCCCTGACGACTACTCCTTAAGGCAAACCGTATACTGGAATCCTTCTGTTGATATAGTAAACGGAAAAGCCAACATACAGTTCATGCCAAATGGCTCAAGTGAGTATCGCATAAAAGTTGAAGGCGTAAGTAAGGACGGAAAAATTATCGACATTCTTAAAATGACTAAATAAAACTTTAGTCTCCAAACAAGAAAGCAACTGGGAGAATGGACATTTTGCCATCTCCCAGCTGCAAACTATCCCCACACTTCTTCCGCAATCTCACGCACAAGGTCGAGTTTTGCCCATTGCTGCTCCTCGGTCAGTTTGTTACCAATCTCGCATGAAGCAAATCCACACTGTGGACTGAGACTCAACCGCTCGAGCGGCACATACTTTGAAGCCTCGCGGATACGGGCTGTCACGTCAGCCTTGTCTTCAAGGACTGGCGACTTGGTTGTGACGAGCCCCAAAACAACACGCTTGTCTTCCGGCACATGACGCAACGGCTCAAAACCGCCCGAACGCTCGTCGTCATACTCCAAATAAAACGTGTCAACACCCTCCTTGGCAAAGAGGAACGGAGCCACTGGGTCGTAAGCACCCTTGGTGGCGTAGCAAGAATGGTAGTTGCCACGACACACATGAGTGTTGACGGTCAATCCTTCCGGCTTGCCTTCAATGGCAAGATTATTGACAGTAAGATACTGCAGCGCCTCATGCTCAAGTGTGAAACCGGTTCCTGCCATCGACTTCCAGAAGTCATCGTCAACTATCATGCCCCAGGTGCAGTCGTCGAGCTGCAAGGTGCGGCAACCGGCGGCATATATCTCGCGGAAGTATGTGCTATAGGCCTTGGCTATATCGTGTATCAGTTCCTGGGTATTTGGATAGAACTCGCGCGTGTTCTTGGCGTTGTCACCACGGAACAACTCGGCAAGGAACTGCGCGGGAGCAGGAATTGTCTGCTTGGCCTCTACACCGTTCTCCTCAAATCGCTTCACAAAGAGAAAGTCGTTGATGAACGGATGGCTCTCACCCGTTATTTTTCCAGTGAGACGCAATGAGCCATGAGTTGTCTCCTCACCATGAAACTGGTAGCCATGGTCGAGCTCGATATGCTCTACCCCACCTAATCCCCACATGAAATCAAGGTGCCAGTAGCCACGACGAAACTCACCGTCGGTGATGTAGCGCAGGCCATGTGCCTTCTGCTTCTCTATGACATCCTCTATAAGCCGGTCCTCTACGCAGCGCAACTCCTCTGCTGTAAGTTTTCCTTCAGCAAACTTGGCTCTTGCCTCTTTCAGTTCTGCCGGGCGCAGATAGCTGCCAACAGCATCAAAATGACTATTCTTATTGCTCATATTATGTATGTTTTTGTTTGTATTATTTCCTGGGTGCAAAGTTATATCATAGAATTTTATTCGCCAAATATGCTTCATAAATCAGAAAAACTTTCTAAATTTGCAGACAAATCACATTCTTTACAGAATATTATTCTGTTAAATATCAATATTTAATATCATCATGGCAAACCAAGAATTACTCGACGAAACAGACATCAAGTTATTAAAACTGCTTCAGCAAAACTCAAGCATGACCGTAAAGGAACTCGCTGAGCGCGTGCATCTGTCGCCATCGCCAACCTTTGAGCGGCAGAAACGCCTGGAACGCGAAGGCTACATAAAGCGATACTCGGCTGTAGTTGACCATCACCGTATGGGACACAACGTCATTGTGCTGTGCAACATCCGTCTCAAGCAGCACACCCACGACCTTATACAGCAATTCATGGACACGGTGCAGAGCATAGACCAAATAACCGAGTGCTACAATACAACCGGCGACTACGACTTCCAGATAAAGGTATACGCCCACGACATGAAGGAATATCAGGACTTCATGCTCAACACTCTTGGCAACATCGACTGCATAGGCAGCCTGAACAGCATCATTGTCATAGGCGAGATTAAAGACTCACACTGCATACCAGTGAACCGACATGTGGCAAAACCTTCAAGATGATTGCATAAAACACCTTCACGGATAGTATAGCATAAGCAACTTATATCCTATATATACTACCTATTTGTTGTGATTTTTCACTTCCGCAAATTACCCACTTTTGGCGATATCCATTGTTTTGTGCTGTAAGCAGAATTGCCTAATTTTGCGTCAGAAAACAAATAAATTATTTAATGTAAGTAACAGTTAAAAAATAACTTGGTACAAAAATGCTAAGCAGATTTGCACCT
>CALBYK010000059.1 GCA_937889855.1 uncultured Prevotella sp. | reverse complement strand
CGTATGAAGAACTGTGCCTGGTCGTACCCGGTTATGGCAAAACGTGGCAGAGCCTGGCGCATGTCCGACTTGAACCATCGTCTGTACGAGCGTTCCATGCTGACTGTGCGTCCGGCAAGTGCGTTGTAATAGAACGTTGTCGGTATGTACGTGTCGTAGCGGTAGTAATAGTCAAGGTACACCTTCGTGTACATCAGCCATTCGGTATATCCAAACAGTGACACGCTGACGTTCTGGTTGGTTGCCTTCAGAGAGTTAAGCTTGGCAAGAGTGGTGTTGAGCTCCGGCGAACGTCCTGTGTTAAGCACCACCACATTGCGTTTAGCCAGACTGAAGGCCTTTGCAAAAACAGGCTCCGACGACTTAAGGTTGGTGATGCTGTACTCTATGCCTGCGGCTGAAAGCTTCTTGCGCAGCGCAGTGGTGAAGGCTCCTTTTGTGCTCGTAGTGTCGTTGCAGTCGACGATTACGGCATGGCATCCCTTGAACCTTTCGGCAAAGGCGTTGACGGCAGCCTCAGTCTGCATTTGCTGACTCTGGTATATTTGGAATATGTGGTCGTTTGAGGCCACGTCATTGCCGCTTATCGAGAACGGGATGACAAGCTTGATGTCGTTGCGGCGGCAGAAGTCGCCAAGCTGCTTAACCTGCTTGGTGTAGAGCGGGCCAAATATGATGTCGCAATCCTTGGCGTTATTGTCGGCAAGAGTCTGCGCCACATTGGCGTCAATTGGCACATTCCAAGCATGCACACGCGTGGTTATGCCATGCGCCTTAAGGCTGTCACAAGCCATGAGAACACCCCTATAATACTCTATCATGCGCTGGCCGTCGCCATCGGCATTATGGAGAGGAAGCATCACTCCTACCCTAACCACACCACTAGCCTTTGTCTTTGACACGGCTGAAGCTGCAACCGCAGGAGCTGCAGGCTTCGCCTGGGCGGCAGATCCTGCGGCAGGAGCCTCTACTGAAGCGGGTATGATGAGCTGGTCGCCCTTCTGCAACGTGTAGCCGTCCTTCTGCATGCTTGGATTGGCGGCAATAAGCTGTTCTATCGTAATGTTATACTTCTTGGCTATGCCGTATATGGTGTCCTTCTTTTTGACCTTGTACAAATCCTGATACTTCACCGTCTGCGCTGACGCCATGGCAACCAGCACGGCGGCACACACGCAAAGCAACAACCGTAAATAGCGTTTCATATCTGTCTACTTTTTAGTTTACATTAGTTTTACTCTGCAAAAGTACATAAAAATAGTTGTTTGGAGAAATCTTTGCCTTTAAATAACGTTATTAAACGGCACATGTATTTTGTGGTATGCAATATATTACTTAACTTTGCAAATATGAACTACATCAGATTATTTCTACTTTCAATAGTGTGCCTCGCTATCCGGGCACATGCAGACGAGGTGCCATCCATCAACCCTATGGCGACATTCGTCACGCCAGACGGTGAGGAAACGGGCACAAGCTATTCGGGAAGTGCCCCGCTTACCGTACGCTTCAGCTCCAACCCATCGGACGTCGGTGCCTACACAGCCCATTACGAATGGAGATTTATTAAGGAAGGCACCGACACACCCTACCTCATACGCTATGACGAGAACACCGAATACACATTCAACGAGGCAGGTTCGTCACGCATCATGCTTTATGCCACATTCGTCAACGGCAATGACACCGTAGCATACACAGACGACTACTGGGCTGACGCTGAGCCAATAACCGTGTCGATATCTGAGAGCAAACTCGAATTTCCCAACGCGTTCTCACCCAACGGCGATGGCATCAACGATGTATACAAGGCAAAGAGCGGCTACCAGAGTATTGTGGAGTTTCAAGCCTACATATTCAACAGGTGGGGGCAGAAACTGTACGAGTGGACCGATCCTGCCGGAGGATGGGACGGCAAATACAACGGAAAGGATGTCAAGCAAGGCGTCTACTTTGTACTTGTGAAAGCAAGAGGTGCAGACGGACGCAAATACAACATACGCAAAGACGTGAATCTGCTGAGGGGTTACACCGAGACATCCGGCAGCACAAGCGGCGAATGACAACAAACTGTGAACAACCCACATTCAACACGGCACCACGTCAAAATGTCTTGAATAGAAAGAATTCAAAAAAACGAGCAAAATGAGCACAAATTCAGAAGAAGGCAATATCAATGTTTGGGGCGCAAGAGTACACAACCTCAAGAACATAGACGTCGAGATACCACGCGGCTCACTGACGGTCATCACCGGGCTGAGCGGCTCTGGAAAGTCGTCGCTTGCCTTCGACACCATATACGCAGAAGGGCAGAGACGATATATAGAAACGTTCTCGGCCTATGCCC
>CALBYK010000058.1 GCA_937889855.1 uncultured Prevotella sp. | reverse complement strand
CTATTCCCAATTTACATTCGCTTTGGCGTGATTTTTTATCTCATGGATATTTCATTTCCACAAACTACCTTTCACCTATATTTGCTTTTTCCGCGGGTCGGCAAGCGTAATAACTTCGCAGTCGGTGAACCGTGCCCCGTCGATTGTCAGTCTCACGAGTGTGCGCTCCTTGTGCCATCCCTGCAGTCCGGCCGCACCAGGGTTGATGTGCAGCAACCCGAGAGTCTTGTCATACTGCACCTTCAGTATATGCGAGTGTCCGCTGATGAAGAGTTTTGGCGGATTCAGCATTATCTGCCTAACAATACTGCGGTCATACCTGCCTGGATAGCCTCCTATATGCTTCATTAATACGTCAACATCCTCGCACTTGAAGCGCAACACATCCTTGAACATCAGTCTGAGGTCGCCGCCGTCCCCATTGCCGCACACGGCACGAAGGGGACGGAAGGCGGCAAGGCGCTCGGCTATCTCCGTGGAACAGAAATCACCGCAATGCCATATCTCGTCGCACGGCTCAAAGTATTCAAGGTAGCGGTCGTCCCAATAGGAATGAGTGTCGCTTATTATACCTATCTTTTTCATCCGAGCACCTTCCTGATATAGTCGGCTATGAAGTTCTTGGTGCCTTCAAGCCCGAGTCGCGAAGAGTTGACGCACAGGTCATAACTTGCGCTGCTGCCCCATGTCTTGCCGGTGTAATAGTTGTAATATGAGGAGCGGGTGTCCTCACGGCTGGCGATTATCTTCTTTGCTTCCTCTGGCGAACAATTGTTGCGCTCCTGGATGTTGCGCACGCGCTCGTCAAGGTCGGCAGTGATAAAGACCGTTACCATGTTGCGATGCTCGCGTAGCACGTAATCGGCACAACGTCCCACGAACACACACGACGACTCATCGGCAGCCTTCCGTATGGCCTCGCTCTGTAGACGGAAAAGGTTCTCCTGCGACAGGCCGTTGTCATAGAACGACGAGTCGCTGATGAACGGCACATGCATGTGGAATATCTGGTCGAGAAAACCCTTGCGCTCGTCGTTCTCCTCAAAGAACTCTTCACTGAAACCGCTCTCCTTAGCCGCGAGGTTGAGCACCTCGCGGTCGTAGAACTTACATCCGAACTCGTCGGCAAGCATCTTTGCTATTATACGTCCGCCACTGCCAAGCTGGCGTCCGACGCTTATTATTATCTTTTCGTTTTTCATACTATGTGTTTAGGCTTTTAATCTCTTTATATATCTTGTCAGCATAGTGACTGCCACTATAGCCGATATCACGTCGCTTATAGGCTGCGAGAACCACACGCCGTCAACCTGGTAGAAATTAGGCAGCAGGAGCAGCAGTGGCAGGAAGAAGAGCAACTGGCGCGACAGCGACAAGAGCATGCTCACCTTTGCCTTGCCGATGCTTTGGAAGAAACCGGTGCACACCATCTGCGCACCGACAACAGGGAAGGCTATCATATTGATGCGTATGGCACGTTCTGATATCTTTATCAGAGTTTCGTCAGTAGTAAACAGTCGGGCACACTCATACGGCAGAGCCTGAGCAATGATGAAACCTAAAGTGGCTATACCCACGGCTACGCACATGGTGTATTTGAGCACGGTCAGGAGTCGGTCGTAGTTGCGCGCTCCGTAGTTGTATCCGGCAATCGGGAACATGCCCTGGTTCATGCCCATGTTGATCATGATGAATATGAAGGCAATCTTGTTGGTTATGCCGAACGCGCCTACAGCCAAATCGCCTCCATGATACGTCAGGGCATTGTTGATAAAGATGATGACGATGCACGAGCACACGTTCATAGCGAACGGTGACATGCCGATAGCCACAATATTCTTTATGATACGTCCCACTGGTCTGTATATGCCCCGCTTGAAATGCACGATGCAATGCGGATTGCTGAAAATGCGCAACTGCCACGTGAGCACTATGGCCTGCGCTATGATGGTGGCGAGTGCCGCTCCGCCAATGCCCATATGCAGAGGCCATATGAATATTGGCGAGAGTATGGCGTTGAGCACGACGGTCATTATCGACGCCATCATTGCCGAGCGAGGTTTCGAGGCGGCACGCAGAATGGCGTTCATGCCGAAGAACATGTGGGAGATGACGTTTCCAGCAAGGGTGATGACCATATACTCGCGTGCATATGGCAACGTGGCGTCGCTCGCTCCAAAAAACCTGAGTATAGGGTTGAGAAAGAGCAAGGTGATGACGCTGAACGCCACACCGATAATAAGGTTGAGTGTCACGGCATTGCCAAACACATGCTCTGCCGTCTGATAGTCCTTCTGTCCGAGCTTGACGGAGATGCAAGTAGAGGCTCCCACGCCCACGCCAGCGCCGAATGCCGCGCCGAGGTTCTGCAGAGGGAATGTGATGGCAAGTCCGCTGATTGCCAGTGCGCCGCAGCCCTGTCCAATAAAGATGCTGTCGGTCATGTTATAGAGCGACGCCGCCGTCATTGCGGCAATGGCCGGCAGGGCATACTGCATGAGCAGCTTGCCCACAGGCTTGGTGCCGAGTTCGAGGGTCGCCTGTTTGCTTTTGTCCATATAATAAACTTTATTCCTTGCTTTATTCTGTTTGGAGTCGTGTAATTGACGTTAATCGTTATTACACGACACTTTAATTAACGGTCATTACACGACTGACAATGTCCATTAAAGTGGGCCAGACTTGTTTAGAAGCCGTAGATTTCCTTGAGCTTAGCACCGAGCTTGTCGCCGCGCAAGTCGGATGCTACAATTGTGCCCTGCGGATCGACAAGGAAACTGGCAGGAATGGATGTGATGCCGTAGGTCTGGCCGGCGACGGTCTGCCATCCCTTGAGGTCGGAAAGGTTTATCCATCCGAGCTGCATGTCCTCAATAGCTTTTTTCCAAGCCTCTTGCTTGCTGTCGAAAGAAAGTCCCACAATCTCAAATCCCTTGGAATGGTATTTGGCATAGTTGGCCTTCACGTTAGGCATCTCACCACGACACGGTCCGCACCATGACGCCCAGAAGTCGATGAGCACATAGTTGCCCTTTCCGCAATACTCCGAGAGTTTGTGTGGCTTACCATTGACATCGTTCAGTTCCAAATCGACAAATTTCTGACCAATGAAGGCAGCCTTCTTGGCGAGCACCGCCATGTAGCGCTTCGCTCCTGCAAGTGCGGGATGGCTTACATAAGCATGCTTTGCGTCGAAGAGGTCCTTCAGTTCCTGATAGTCAAAGTCGTAGATTATGTCACCGAGGAATGCGGCAGGAATGAGATTGTCGGAGTTTGCCTTGATTATCTCGAGTTTGCGTGCGCTAATTTTCGCGCCCACAGCCTCTATCTTTGGCTGTATCTCCTTGAGCCGTTTCTGCCGCTCCTCTTTCGACAACTCCTTGTTGGCAT
>CALBYK010000057.1 GCA_937889855.1 uncultured Prevotella sp. | reverse complement strand
CGGCTATCATTTCAGTGAGAAGTCAGAGGACGTGTTCAATCCGTTCAGCTTGATCAGGGCGTTGAATGCGCAGAAAATAGCCCCTTATTGGTTTGGCTCGGGCACGCCAAGCTACCTCATCAAGACTTTGCGCCATTATCACGTCAACGTGATGGACATCGAGAAGAAAAGTTGCGATGTGGACGACTTCGACGTGTCGCCCGAACAGATGACCACCGCCCTGCCGATACTCTACCAGAGCGGCTATCTCACCATCAAGAAGTATAACCCTATACTTCACCGCTACACCTTGGAATATCCCAACAAGGAGGTGAAGATAGGTATGTTGAAGAGTCTTGCACCCAACTATCTATCGCCTATTCAGTTGGATAACAGCAGTCTGGTGGGCGATTTCCTCGAGAAGCTCTACGATGACGACCTGGAGGACGCAATGGTTCGCCTGAAGGCCTATCTCGCCAGTATCTCCAACCGCTTGTCCAACAAAAACGAGCGTGACTTCCAGACGGTGTTCTATCTCATCTTCAATCTGATGGGAGCCTATATGACGGTGGAGGAGGACAGCGCGGTAGGCCGTGCTGATGCCGTGGTCCACATGCCGGACGCGGTCTATGTGTTCGAACTGAAGTTTGACGGTTCCGCCGAGGAAGCCGTTAGGCAGATAGACGAGAAAGGCTATCTGATACCTTACTCTGCCGACGGCAAGCGTCTCTTCAAGATAGGTGTCAACTACGACAGCACACAGCGCACTATTGGCGACTGGATTATCAAGGAAGGATAATCCAGAACGCAATGTTTTTGAAAGTTGAATGAAAGCGACATGAAGATAATGTCTTATAATATTTCTTGGTGCAAGCAAGAAAAGATAGACTGGCTTTTGGAACATCAGGACATTGATGCATTTGTGATTCCAGAATGTGGAAATAGTGAAAATATAATAGTGCCAAAGGGATACCGATTCTTTTGGACGGGCGATTTCGCCACCAAGGGATTAGGAGTGATAATTGGAGAAGAACATAAATGTGAGCTTGCTGATTGGTACGACAAAGACTTGCGGTATGCGCTTCCTATAATAATAGATGAAAAGTATTTGTTGCTTGCCATTTGGCCGACCAAAAGGAACAGGACAGACTCTTACATTGATATATGCCTTTCAATATTGAAAGCGTATAAATGTGAAATAGCTCGCTACACTACTGTTATAATAGGTGATTACAACATCATATCGAACAGCAAAAACTCCAATCCTGTCTTTCAATGGATGAATGATCATAATCTGTCGTCTGCTCACCATTCTTTTTGTAAGGAAGAGATAGGAAAGGAACAGAGACCTACATATTATCATCAGTATAAGGAATCAGCCCCTTTCTTTATTGATTATGCTTTCACAAATGCAGAAGTGAAGGATTACAAACTATATTCTTGGGATGAAAGCGACAGAATGAGCGACCATGTGCCTTTGATGGTTGAAATATAAGATATTGAACATAAGCAAGACCTTCCAGAAATTTCAAAGAAGGCCTTGCTTGTGAATTAAAGCGCATCCCTAATGATGAGGTCAAGCACCTTTCGCTGGTGTGCTTGCATATCGTCCGCATTCCATTCCATACCAGTTTTTCTGTCTATTTCACCATTGAGCATAGCTTTGTGGTTGTCTTGGCAAATCTGCATCATTATTTTGAACTTCAGCGACCCTACACTTACTTGGTCGGCTTTTCGGTCGCTGTAATGGTCGAGCTTTGTTTTAGGGTCCCAGTTTGAGCCAGAGCTGTTAGCTTCGGCACTAATCATAGCAAAGTTGCCAAAGCAGTTAATGTCGTTAGAACTTAAATACCTGCCATCTCCAGCCTTTGCCTGTGGATAGAAATGTTCTAATGACTTGCGTGTACGGGAGAAGTAGAAATTGTTGAATGGCTCAAGTTCAAAGTCACTAGTGCCGATGTAGTAAGTATTTTTCGGATTTTTCCTGAAAGAGTCATATACATCCTTCATCAATACCGTGATTTCGTCCTCTTCCCATGCATAGTTGCGCTGGTATACAGGTATCATATATGTCTTTGCCTCTTGACTTTCAAGATATACTTGATATATAGACTGTTCTTCGAGCGGTAGAGTTTTTTCCATAATCTTTGTCTTTATTCAGTGTAGAATGTGTTTGCCTTGAAGAAGTGTAGGTAGTTGCAGAACACATCATCCGGGTCTTTCTTCTCAATAGTCTTTTCTTCAATTCCTTTCTTTACATTATCATATATGTCGTTTGGTGACAACGGACTCAATTTATCGGCCAAGTTACTCAAAAGTGAAATTGGTGTATCTGAATCTGCTATAAATTTATATATGTTCAGAGAATTGATAATGCTTTTGTCGCATCTCTCCAATACATAATTTTGCGCTGATTACCATCCTAAGTGGTAATATTGTGCACGTAGTGAATATGCCCAAATAAATGCGAGAGTAACGAACTGCTCAAATAAGTCGGTGTCAACTTTAGTTGGATATGTGGCAGGGCAGAATCTGTCGATATATAGCAACAAGGCAGTGTCGAAGAGCAATCGTGAGATTCTGTTGCCTACGCCTTTGTTGAAATACCGGTCGAGCGTTTTCACGATTATGTTTCCTTTGATATAGAAGCCCTCGTATTGGCTGTTGTCTTTAATGTCTTTAAGTATATTGTAATAATGATTTGTGTAGTCGAAGAATGGCTTTCCCGCAATAATAGGCGTGTTTAATTGAAAGGCATTGATTGCTCTCGTCCCGGTAACGAAAGGCATTGCCGACGAGTTGATAAGTACTGCATACGAGAACGCACTCTTGTAGAACTGTGCATATGGGGTATGCGCAGTTTTTGTTATGCCTTTAAACTTGTAGATGTTATGCTCGCTGAGACGATAAGCCCAGTTCCCGTTAATCCATTCTTTCACGCGATAAAGGTAGTCGCCAAAGAACGATGCCAACTCATGTTGTGGAATCTTTTCCCATTCCATAACTATCCGCTCTACTTTATTATTGTCTAAATCGCTCATCTCACGCAGGTGATATGCTTTCAGTAGGTCGTGGGGATACAGGGCTTTCCCTCTGGCGTTTTGAGAATCGAAGAATTGAAACGCTTCCGACAAATCATCCGTTATCACAACAATCAGTTCGCATTGATTTTCAATAAATTCACGTAGACGCTTCATTTCTCTTTTGAAGTCGGTGTCGTCGCCATTGTTGGTGTTCTTTTGTGTCCTGCGCTTAAATGTGTTTAGGTTGTTGGGTATGTTGTGACGGCTGAATGAGTTGTCAAAAACCTGTTGGTTCATTAGGTCTTATTGTAGGTTTCTCCGTTTGTTCTTCATTCTCATAAAGTGCGTAAAGTAGAAGCGAGAATGTGATGGTTCGCTGTTGCCCGTCAACAATATTGTGCGTCTTATTGCCATTGCTGTCCGTTTCTTTGTGTAATATTAATGTGCCAACACGATACACTTCTTTGTTGTCGTTCTTTGCTTCGATAATATCGTCAAGCAACTGTATCGCATTGCGTGCAGTCCATTTATATGGCCTCTGATATTCGGGTATTTTAAGATTTATATTGTCTATTGGCTTGCCATCCTTGTCACGTGATATTTTGTTTTTCAACAAAAGATCGCCAATTGTTGTTATAGCTAACGTCAGATTGTTCATGCTGTATGCAGATTTAAGTTTTGTTTCCTTATTCGTGCTTATTAATTTCGTTTGTAATCACATCAGCCTCCTGCTTGCCGTCGCAGCATATATATATGTCGCCCGTAATCTTCTCTGTCCTTAGGTACTTATCACAGGTGTCGATGACAGTTTTCGCAATTTTCGTCTGCGCAATCTCGGCACAGAACAAGTTGCCTGGTAGAGCAATACTATTCAGCTTGTTTTCAGCAGCCGTGCGGAACACGTTGTCGAGAGAATGGCGCAAGTCTTTTATATAGTCGCTGCTCTTGCCCTTCCACTCAGGGAGGGTGCTATGTATTGCGTATGAGTAGGGCACATTGTCGCTGTCGTCAGTGGCATTCAGCGATTGCGTGCCGTCGAATACCACTACACAGTCAACCCTCATGCGGTTGATGTCACCGACAACAATCTTCAGGGCATTGTCCTGCCGTCGGATGAAATAGTTGTCTTGCCACTCGTTGTCCTTGTCGTAAGAGATGATTTTGTAGAAGATGTCGAATGATATTTCATCCATACGTGTTGAGTGTATGGTCTGTGTGTGCCAAAGGTCGTCGTCGCCTATAGTTTCGTCCTTCTCCATACTTACTGGCTGCATATTGCTGTCGAGTCCGACAGGTTGGTGCATGCTTGTGTTCCATTCTTCGTCGAGCGAGTGTCCATGCACGGACTCGCTCATCTTCTCGCGGAAATCCATCCGCGCGTAGTCTTTCAGCGACAGACCGTATACGGGACTGCTGTTCGGAATGTTGCGGAAAAGATAGCCATTAGCCTTGCCTAACACCCATGCGCCATGTGGAATGTTTATCAGCAGAATTTGTGTCTTTCCGGCATACTCATACACGTCGGCCACGACGAAGTAAGAGTTGCGGTGGATAATATTTTCCTTGAACGGCAGAGGATTCTTGCTGAAGTGACATTCGCTCATGTAAGTTTCCACGGAGAAAAGCCTTAGGGCGGCAATCATAAAGCGCACGCGGTGCATTGGGCGCCTTAGCTTTTGTGTGGCTTCAAGAAAACTGCCGGCACGCAACACTCTGCCGCGTTTGTAGAGAGTCTTCACGTCGAAAGTGGCGTCGGTGTCGCGGTAGTAGAATTGTAGCGGCTTGAAGCCACAACCAGTGTATGTGTCGATAGCATTCTCGAATTTTTCCTTGTTGAAAACTTTAAGATGCCGCTCGGCAACAATCTCCGGTTCATATGCGGTCAATATCTCACTCTCTGGTATATAATTGTTGTATTCGCTTTTGGGGATGAAAGCCAAGTCGTTCCAGCGTCTTACGGCCTTGCTCTTGTCGTAGACACGTCGCGTACCGTCGGAGTAAAGCAGATAGCAAGCCTTTGAGTCCTCGGCAAACCAGCAGTCCTTGTCCTTGTAGTCGTTCCAGTGGATATAGTTGTAGTCCATGGCAAACAGATAAGTGCCGTCGCTGCGCAGAATGCCATAGTCGTAGAGAGGCTGTCCGCTGCCTGGAATGACCACTTCCTGCCCGTTTTCGTCGAGATGTTTCTTGGAGCAAATGGCAAGTCCGCCCTCAAAGTGCAGCGGGGAGTCATACCACTCGTCAATGATAGGCTTGCCTTCGTAGGTGGCTGCCGAGTAGAGATGTTCGCCTGGTGCAAGGCGTCCTATGCTGTATAGCCCGCCTCTCAGCACGGTGTCCATACTTGCGTACTCATATTCATTCACGCGGTTGCGCTGCTCATCAATGAAAATCCACCGGTCATTCCACGTCAGGGCAGGGGCAATGCCGCCATGAAACACGCGCACCTCCTTATATCGCGTGCGCATACCACCGGCGTATTGCTTTTTCGACAGAGTGAACGTGCCGTCATCGGTCATGAAGCCACGTTTCCCCTCGGAGTTGATTGCCACGTAGCCATTGTTGTAGTGGGCGTTTATCTGCTTGAAGTCGAAGGCAGTCACTTCCTTACCGTTGACATCCACCAGTCCCCATCCTTCCGCCTTTCGT
>CALBYK010000056.1 GCA_937889855.1 uncultured Prevotella sp. | reverse complement strand
TAGCATTTTGCTGCCATGGCAGGTTGGCAGCACAGGAGTGCTGCCAGTCCAAGAGTAGATATGATTTGTTTCTTTTTCATATTCTGGTTTGTGATTTAACGTTCAATATTGATTTTCTTGGTGAAAACCTGCTTTCCGTCAGTTGTGCGTACAATATATAAGCCCTGGCTGAGGTTTTTGGCAGAAACCTTGCGCCCGGCGACGTCGCATACGTCAAGAATGGTGAATCCTTGGTTCGCGAAAATCTGTCCGCCAACGATAGTGAACTGGCGCTCATTGCCGCCCTTTGTCGTTGATATGCTCGATACAGGAGCCTTGCATTTTGCCTGTTCCGTATTGTATACGGTGCGTCGGAGAGCATCGCTGTTGTAGTTGCTGACAAATGAGACTACACGCAGATTGTTGACATTCCATGACGGGTCAATGCTTACAGAGTAGGTCTTCTCAAAATCATAGTTGCTTATGTCGAGAGCGTCGCCCCAGGCATTGCCAGAGAGCACCTTTCTTATTACACCGTTCTGCACATAGTCGGTAGCGCCGAGCTGTGTGGTAGACTTTATGCCGTCCTCAACAAGCCATGTGGTGAGGCGTAAGTCGGTCTGCAAAGGCATCTCGTTGGTGCCGGCTGTGCCGTCAACAACGACGTTGAGAGTTTTGGCGTTTTCTGAGAACGTTGGTTTGACGTTGAGGCTGACAAACGACAAGACATTCTTCGCACCGTCAATGAGAGCACACATCTGGTCTGTATAAGGAACAAAGTAGGCAGGACCAGAGTCTTCCATGCCAGTGAACTTCTGCCGGTCGTAAGCAGTAGCTGGGACGAAAGGACGCGTTGTTCCATACAGCTCAGAATAGTCGGCGTCCTCGTCAATGACGAACTGGTCTTTGTAGTCCTTATAGTTGCGGTGGTGTTTCACCCATACAACATAGTCGTAGTCGTTGTCTTCGATGACGCTGGCATGCATCTCGTCGGCAGCCGGACACTCCTCGTAGCCCTCAGAGGTGAACTCCTCCAGCAACACGTTGCGCGGAACGGGTGATGTGCCCTCCTTGATAGAGAAGCCCTTGCTCTCAATGGTGTTGTCTTGAGGATACGGGTCGTCAACGCCATTAACCTTTGAAACGGTGAAAGCCGACGTGAAGTTGCCCTCAAGAGGGAATGTCACGTTGTTGAGCGTGATTTTAGTAGGCTCATTGTTTGGTATCTCCAAGCCTTCGTATTCAGATGTGGTTGTCTCGCTGCCCTTTGATGTTGTAGTGAGGTTGGATATGCTGAGCGAGTTGACCGTCTTGCTACCGTTATTCTGTACGTAGGCGTAGTAAGTCTTAGGCTTGTTCTGCTCGGCATAGTCGTTGTTGCCCTCGGGAACGACCTTCAGCAATGTGACATCGTTGTCGGGAATCTTGTCGCCTGAGACGATGGCACGGATACATAGGTTGCGGTTGATTCCGGCAGTGTTGTTTGACCACTGGTCGTCGATGCCGTACCAGTTCTTGGCAGTTACCGAGAAAGTGCTGTTGTCAAAAAGCAGGCAGTCGTAGGCTTCGCCGTCTTCAATCAATATCTCGTAGCCTATATAGATGTCCATGCCCTTGGTTATGGTGACCGGCTTCTTCAGATCAACCTTGTTCCATCCTTCTTCATAGCTGGTAGTTGATGCTGTTGAAAGTTTTGATGAAGTGATATTGTCGAGGTCGGTACAAATAAAAACATCAGCCATTCTTCCGCGTTTAGGCTTGATGGCAAACTCTATAGCCTCAATCTTGTCGCCCTCGTATTTGTCAAGAAGGTCGGATGTTACATGGATTGCTGCATGATAGATATGCGAGCCGGTCTGTCCCTGTGCAATAAGTCCGCGGCTATAACTTGTCGTACAATATCCCAATCGTATATTGTTGTCGGTTGATGTTTGAGCAAACAAGCCTCCCCCGTAAAGGGAGAGACTTGAAAGCGTTAACATAAATATTGAATTTCTGAATTTTGTCATTTCAATATACTGTGTTATAATAATATGTAAGATTACTTGGCGACGTTAAGCTTGATGTTGCTGTTGTTGCCGTCAGCAGTCTTCATGCTAACTACGTAGACACCCTTGTTAAGGTTGAGAGCCAACTTAGACTTACCGTTTACCTTGGCAGCCTTGACGAGTTTGCCGTCGAGAGAATTTACGGTTACTGACTTAACGCCATCGGCGAAGGTCATTACACCGCTGTTGCTGTCGTAGTTGAACGCTCCTGCCACTGCCTTTGTTGTGGTGATGCCAGTGGCGTTGCTCTTGATGGCGAGGTATACCATAGGGGCTGATGGGTAAAGAGAAGCATTCTCGCCCGCATACTCGGCATTTTCTGAGTAAGACAAAGAGCGCTTAGGCGCTGACCAGTTGTTGTTGAACACCTTGAACAATGCGCAGAACTGCTCGGCGCTTGTCACGGCACCCGAACGCTTAACGACAATCACGAGG
>CALBYK010000055.1 GCA_937889855.1 uncultured Prevotella sp. | reverse complement strand
TCACATTCACGCAGCCCGAGCATGACCTCACAAACCTTGGCGTGCCAATCGTGACCGAGGAGACCACCGAGACCACCAACAACCCGCGCGTAACGGTTGACGAGGACTTCAAACTGGTGCTCGACGACCTTGCAAAGGCAGAGACCTACCTTGCCGGTTATACACGCACCGACAAGGTGCAGCCCGACCTGAGCGTTGTGTACGGCCTGTACGCACGCGCCTACCAGTTCCTGGCATCGCACGCCACGATTTCTACCGAATTCAAGGACGCGCGCGCGCTTTGGGCCAAAGCCGAGGAATATGCCAAGAAGGCCATCGAGACCTCGGGATGCACACCGCTGACCGAGAATGAGTGGACAGATCCTACAACCGGATTCAACAGCCGTACATCGCAAAACTCGTGGATGCTTGCAACGTCCATATCCGAGAGCAACACCTACGCGGCACATGGTGGCGCGTGGGGCTCGTTCGGCTTTGCGATGCTCTTTGGCACCGAGACCGACTTTTCGCCTTACGGATGGCGTGTTGGACGCTCGCTCGACCGCAAAATGTACGAGCGTCTGCCCGACACCGATTTCCGCAAGAAGTCATGGCTGGGGCCTGACTTCTTCTACAAATCCACCAACCAGGTGGAGGGTGAGAAGTACCTCGTGGAGAAGGATGACGAAGGCAATTACATCAATAACAAGTACAATAGCACAGGCGACAACCTGGCAACTGACGAGAGCGCATGGAGCAGCGACTACGACGGACGCGTGAGCGACGGCGCCAAATATCAGCTCACAAGCAACCCGGCATGGATTCGCTCGCGCATCAACAAGTCGCTTGGATTCAAGGCATGGCCTTACCTGTATGTCAACATCAAGTTCCGCCCACACAACGGCAACTACACCAACGAGGACATTGGCGGAGCAACCGACTTCCCGATTATGCGCGTTGAGGAGATGTACTTCATCAAGGCCGAGGCCGAGATGCACACCAAGGACTTGAACACAGCCAAAGCAACGCTTGTGGGACTCATCAAGACACGCAACCCAAAGTATACTTGCACTGCCAAAGACAATGCTTCGTTTATCGAGGAGCTGACCTACCAGAAAGCTATCGAGTTTTGGGGCGAGGGTCGAAACTACTTCGACGCAAAACGCCTTGAGCTTGGCATACATCGCGGCTACAAGGGCACAAGCGTGGAGCGCTTCAATAACGCTCAGGACATGAACGGTGTATACTGCGGATGGACCCCGGGATGGAACACTGGCGAGCTTAACACCAACAAGGCACTCGTGGGCTACAATAACCCTTACACCAACCCAACGATATTCCGAACAGCCGTCTTTGCCGACAATGCCGAGTTGTCGAAGTATTATGGCTGTGACCTTGACAACCACGACGACCAATAAACAAATAGGCATATGAGAAAACTACTTGCTTCATTCGTCTTTCTGTGTATCATGCTCGCCGCACGCGGCGCAGAAAGCAATGTGGACGTGGCACGCGGACTTGTGCACCGCATCGCACCACAGTACGAGAACCTTATAGAATTCCTCCAGATGCCGTCGGCCACTGATGTGTTCCGACTCGAGTCAAAGGGCGGCAAGACCATCATTAGCGGCAACGATGCCAACTCGATGGCCGTGGGTTTGAACCACTTCCTGAAATACTACTGCCATGCAGATGTTGGTTGGCTCAAGGCCGACACATATACCCTGCCAACGCAGATGCCAAAGGTGCCTAAGGCCGTAACGATAAAGGCACGCGTCAAGGACCGTTTCTTCCTAAACTATTGTACATTCGGATACACTATGCCGTGGTGGAAGTGGGACGAGTGGGAACATTTCATCGACTGGATGGCACTGAATGGCGTGAACCTGCCGCTGGCAATAACCGGACAGGAATCGATATGGTATAAGGTGTGGACTGAGATGGGGCTCACCGACAAGGAGGTGCGTTCATACTTCACCGGACCGTCACACTTGCCCTGGCACCGCATGCTCAACATCGACTACTGGGGCGGACCGCTGCCAATGTCGTGGCTCGACGGACAACTTGAACTGCAGCAGAAAATCACAGCACGCGAAAGGATGTTCAATATGCGCCCCGTGCTGCCGGCATTCGCAGGACACGTTCCGCGCGAACTCTCACGAATATTCCCAAAGGCCAAGATTACACGTCTGGAGGCATGGTCGGGTTATCCCGATGAGTACGCCTGCTCGTTCCTCGACCCTATGGACTCGCTCTTCAGCGTGGTGCAGAAGAAATTCATAGAGACAGAGGCCAAGCTCTACGGCACAGACCATGTATACGGCATTGACCTCTTCAACGAGCTTATGCCACCAAGCTGGGAACCCGACTACCTGGCACGCGTAAGCCGCCAGGTGTATGAGACGCTCGAGGCGGCCGACAAGGACGCCGTGTGGCTGCAGATGACATGGCTCTTCTGGAACGAACGCAAGTACTGGACCAACG
>CALBYK010000054.1 GCA_937889855.1 uncultured Prevotella sp. | reverse complement strand
GGTGGCGGCATATTCGCTGTAATCATAGCCGGCGTAATAGGCTACTGGGGCAACTCCGGTAGTGAGGCTCATGTACTCAACGTGGCACAATGGCTCGGGCTCGGAGCCGTAATCGTTGTCTTCGGCACATGGGGCGACCTCGTGGAAAGCCTGTTCAAACGCACGATAGGCGTGAAAGACAGCGGAAAGATATTGCCTGGACATGGAGGCATGATGGACCGGTTCGACTCAAGCCTGTTGGCCATACCCGCCGCAGTGCTATACCTCTATTCCGTAACACTTTTCATGCGATAGCCAAGCAGGAAACAATAATATAACATTATTTTGTCTCATTTGCGCTAAATGACTACCTTTGCATAAGAAACAGAGATAGAAAAACATGGAAAAAAAGAAACTGTTGTCCTTATTGGCAACCGTGGCGAGACACAAGTATCTTATCACCATAGTGATAGGAGTCTTGTTTATTGGTTTCATTGATGAAAACAGTTTCATGCAACGTATAAAATACGATATTCAGATAAACGGATTGAAAGAAGAGATCAACAAGTACAACGCCATCAATGACTCAGCCAACGCGCAACTTGAAAAGCTCAAGCGCGATCCCAGCTACATAGAGAAGATAGCACGCGAACGCTATTTCATGAAAGCTGACGATGAAGACATCTTCATACTAAGCACGGAAAAGGTAAATGATGATACTGAAAAATAAACACCAGAATGAAACAACTGAATAAACTCCAAAGTGCCATATTCCTCACTGGTGGTGCTTTAATGGTCATCGGCGTGGCATGCTGTGTACTGACGATAGCGCCTACTGTGCTTTGTTGGGCATACCTGTTGGGAGCGGCAATGTTCGCAGTGATGCAGGTGTTGCAATCCTACGAGGGCAAGGATATAGTGGTACGCAGACTGAAAAAGCTTCAAAACCTCAGCGACCTGCTATTCGTATTGGCAGGATTGCTCCTCGCTGACACCGGGTACGCAGGTGCGAGTCAAAGTTTCTTCCAGCATTTGTTTAATGACCAGGAAGCCTACATCACGTATTTATATAATAAATGGGTGATCTTATTGCTGGTGGCTGCTATTCTCGAAGTGTATACAGCACACCGAATTGACCACGAACTATCGAAAAAAAATATAAAAGAGTAGCGACTTACATTAAATTGCATAAAAATAATTTATATAATCGACAAGAGGTTGTATCTTTGCTATAAGAAGAAAACAAAAACTTATGAATAAAGTTATATACACCATAATAAGCGTACTTGCCTTGACCTCATGTGCCAACAGCTTCCACATCACAGGTTCAACAAGCGTGAGCATGCTTGATGGCCAGAAGTTGTATCTTAAAGTCATGAAAGACACGACATTGAAAGATTTGGACTCTTGCGATGTCGTTCATGGGCAATTTCAATTCGGAGGCACAACGGACTCCGTGAGGGTCGCCAATATAATTCTTGACGACAACAACAACATACCTGTGGTGCTTGAGGGAGGAGACATACAAGTGAAGATTGACAACTCACAAGAAACCGTCACGGGAACGCCACTCAACGACAAGCTAACGAAATTCCGCCAGCAGTTCACACGACTGATGAACGAGAGCAATGACCTCGTACACCAGCATGACCAAGCCATAATGAATGGCAGGAACATGGAAACCGTAAACGCGCGCCTCGCCGCCAAGGACGCAGATATCAATCGGCGCGTGGACAAACTTGTCACTACATTCGTCACTGACAACATGGACAACGTACTGGGTCCCTACATATTCATCAATGTCTGCATGAACCGATACAACGTGCCCATGCTCGACGCTTGGGTGGAGGACATCATGAGCAAGGCTACCAACAAGTTCAAAAGCGACCCACAGGTCAAAGAATATTACGAAGCGGCGCAAGAGAACCAAAACATCATGAATGGCACGAGAATGCCTGAGCAAGCCCCTCAGCAACAATCTCAAAACGTGACACAAAGCGCGCCACAGGATGGTCAAACACCAAATGAGATGGCCCAGTAATCTTCACGACAAATAAACACGACAAGGACATATAACTTTTCCCAATATGAGGACAATCATCGAGAATGGCACGATTGTCAATGAGGGCAAGTCTTTCAAGGGCTCCATCATAATAGACAACGACCATATAGAAAGCGTGATTGCCGAAGACGAGTCATCCCGAGGCACCTACGACCAACACATAGATGCTTCGGGATGTGTCGTAATGCCAGGAGTCATCGACGAGCATGTACACTTTCGTGAGCCTGGCCTGACACAAAAGGCCGACATTGAAAGCGAGTCGAAGGCTGCGGCATGGGGTGGAGTGACCACTTTCTTCGACATGCCAAACACTAAGCCGGCAACGACAACCATTGCCGCATGGGAAGACAAGATGCGCCGTGGAAGGGATGAAAGCCATGTCAACTACGCTTTCTTCTTCGGAGCGACAAACGACAACGCC
>CALBYK010000053.1 GCA_937889855.1 uncultured Prevotella sp. | reverse complement strand
TAGTAGGCTGTAGGCTGGGATAGGGTATAAGGTCCCACAACCTTGAAGTTGGGGATGAATTGTCCCATGGAGTTGTCGCGCCAGTAGTCCTTCACGCTCCCCGTGCCACCGTTGACGCTGTAGCCGGGTTCGTTGAGCCAGCGGTCGAAGTCGCTGTTGGAGTGTCGCATAACACTGTCGGTGAAGTTGACGAGTATGACAAGATACTGCGATTCCTTCACCTCGGCGTTCTTGCCCATTGCTCGGCGTGGCGCAACGATGCGCGGCGAGAGTGTCTTGGCAGGAGCCTTGCGCACGATGGTGTTGCGTTTCAGAAAGTCGGCGTTCATAGTCTGCGCAGCGGTGAGGTTGGCTATCACCTGCTTTTCGGCATCGGTGCGCTCGTTCATGTTGTGGGCGCGCTGCTGCGTTGGAATGCGCTTGCCCGTCTTCATGTCGTAGTCGACATAGCAGAAGAATCCGCTCTTGTCCTTCTGTAGAAGGAAACCGTCTGCCGACGTGACAAAATGATAGTTCTCGTCGCCTTGTATTCTCACCAACAAGGTGGTGCCGTCTGGCTGTCGCATAACGATAGGACGCGGGTATGCCCCGATAGCCCAAGCGCCTTGCAAGCATCCCGCACTGATGGCGGAAGCCAGTAGCAGTCGTTTAAGACCTTTCATAAATGTGCTTTTGTTTTAAAAGTATGAATAAATACAGATATTTGTTACTGTTGTTTGCTATTGGTGAGCTTATTGTCAACCAAGCCATATAAGCCCTAAAACCCAAAAACAGTGCAAGGGAGCGGATTGAAACCGTCTCTTGCACCGTTTTTTTGTGGTGTCTTAAGGTGTGTCGAGCAGGCGCTCGTCACCTCCTTTAAGTCTATTTGATGATAATCTTGCTTGCCTTGCCGTTCTGGCGGACGATGTATATACCCTTCTCAAGTCCCTTTGCGCTGTCGGCAACCTTCACGCCGTTCATTGTGAACACCTCAGTGGCAGCGTCGCTTGCGTTCTCCACAGCATTGATACCGGTAGTGCCTTTGCTTGCGAATGTGAAGTTGAATCCGTAAGTTGCGCCAACAATCTGGAAGTAGGCGGTTTGTGCCTCTGTCACGTCCTTCTTGTAGGTGGCGGTGAGCTGGTAGTTGTTGTCCGGGTCGTAGAACGTGTCGTAGTTGACGTCCTCGCCGTTCTGCTCAGTTGCGGCGTCATCCAGGCTGAAGTAGATGCGTGTGCGGTTGGCTGCGTTTGTTGTGAACGTGTTTGTGCCTGGAGTGAGTTCAGCCTTTATCCACAGAGTCTGTCCGCTGTATGTTTCCACGTTGATGGTCTCGCCAGCCTCTACAGTCAGAGGATTGTCAACGGTGAGTCCTTGCGGGAGAGCCTCCTCGGCAAATGTAATCTGCTTGCCGTCCACGCTTGCCTTGCTTGTGATGTGTACCAGTACATATCCGCCCTCAGCGAGCACTGTAGTGCCGTGATACTTGTTTACGGAAGAAGAGCCGTCCATAATGGTGGAAATCATGCCAGACATTCTTGTCGGGTCGTTGCCATAC